>JASIAM010000342.1 GCA_030041985.1 Bryobacteraceae bacterium
GGGGCGCGCGACATAAAAGTGGAAAAGCGGTCGTAACTCAATATCGGACGCCTTATTTTCGCCCGAAATTTCGCGCATTTTCACGCCGCCAAACTGCATCGTAATGGAAGGCCCTCTCCCGAAAGCAAGCGGGGCGGCTTGAGTACTGAGTACGCTCAGATTTTGCCGTTTTCCCGAAGATTTCGACGAGCCTCCACTTTTATGTCGCGCACCCAACAGGCCACGTCCGGTTGACTCGATCACCTCTCGCTTGATCTCTTTGGCCATTTGCTTCGCTCTCAACCCTGACTTCGCATTAACTGATGACTGCTGGCGATCACCACTTCACCGTTGTGGCTCGGACTTTGCCATCAGTCCGAAACGGAAATCGCGGGGACTGCGCGAGGTGATGGGTGCGACCAATCCAGCCAATGCGGCGGAAGGTACCGTGCGCAAACGCTTCGCGGCCAACATCGAGCGGAACTGCATTCACGGGTCGGACGCGGCGGAAACCGCGGCAACGGAGCTGCGGTTTTTTTTCAGTACGGCGGAGTTGGTGTAGGGTCTTATAGCAGGAATGCCAGCCACACGAGCACTGGTGAAAGTGCGGTCGTGAGCAGGCAATAAAAGCACCACGCTCCCAAACGTGACATGTCGAATACGCCCAGCAAATTGGCAGCAGTCGCCAATACCGCGAGGGTTCGAAGGGACCACAAGACCCACCCGATCTGCGGATGCAGCAGCGCGAGGATGATGACCAACAAATAGATAGCCGCCGCGATAAATCCATCCGGGATACCAAACGGCCGGGCGAACGGCGCGTCTGCTACCGCCTCGCAGCCGTTTTTGAGCAGCGGACAGCTCAAATGCTCTACGAGGCGCGTCTGATAGGCGCCTACATAAAGCATTGCCCCCGCGCTCGCAGCGGCGATTGCAATCAGGATGGCTCGGAATAGCACTGTCAGATCTCCGCTGTGATTATGATGTAGCCGAGGGACCCCTGCTGAATCGCTTGCAGCGCCGCACGTGCTAACGATCTGGCTTGGGCAAAGTCTGCTCCTGGAATATCCATCTTCTTTAAACCCGTCATCAATTCCAAACCCATCAAGCGCGCTTGCACATCGCGCGCCATCGCGAGCAAAACATCGTCATGGTTCTCGATCTGAACACCTCGGAAAGAGGCGGCTTCCAAGAAGGCTGTGTACTCACGCGCTGGAAGCGCATCGGCGATACACGCGATCCATGCAAGCAAACCCTCTAGTTCAGAGAGCAGCGGACCGTTGCGCGTCAAGTCGCTGATCCCGATCCGGCCTCCGCGGCGCAGCACACGCGCAAATTCACCGGCCGCCGCAGTCTTATCGGGAAATGTGCAGAAGGCACACTCGCAGATCACACAGTCGAAGGAATCGCTGGGAAGCGCAACCGCCTCTACGTCACCTTGTAAGAATCGGACACGACCCGTAAGACCCGCATTCTCCGCCTTGCGGACGGCCTCCGCAATGTTGATCGGCCCAAGATCGACGCCGACGACATCGCAGCCAAATTGCTGTGCGAGAAAGAGGGCGCTGTCTCCTTTGCCGCTGGCGGCATCGAGAACCAGCATTCCGGGATGCAATTGCAGCAGTTCGCCCAAACGGCGCGTCAACGTCAATCCGCCCGGATGGAACGAGTCTCCGAGCAACGCGCGCGCCAGCTCGCTGTCATACACGGCGGCACAGCAGCTCTTGACTTTATCCGGCGATGGACTCACGGGGCATTTACCTCAGGCGTCACGAGCGCAAGATTTGGACGGAACGAAAACGTCACTGGCCGAACGTCGTAAGGCACTCCTTCACGCCTCGCCGCCCGCCGGTATTTCTCGAAGGAAATCAGTTGCTCTCTGGCCTGTTCGCGGTAGCCGACGGTGTTATACGCGCAAAAGGGAACCTGTTTCCCGCCGGGCAGTAGAAATTCTTTGCAGCATTTCATCAGGTTTTTCTGATTGAACGTCCAAGGGTCCATGAAGTCCTGCAGCATGATCATGAAAATGAATTGCGATAACTTTGCGAGATCGAGTCCCCCCTCGGGCAGCCCACAAGCGGAGCAGGAGAATGCAAACTCCCGAGCCACTTTTTCTGATCCGAGGACGGCGGACGATGACCACAGGCCTTCCAGCGCCCGGCGCAATTCGGCGCCTAAATCGGGCATCACACGATTGGAGATGTAGTCGAGGTAGTCGTCAACATTCAGAATTCGTGGAAGCGGAGTAACAACGCGCTGCTCGTCGAGATACGCATAGGTAACGGAGTTGCAAGTTGGGAAACAACACGGCACCGGCACGAAGTCCGATTTTCGGAACATACCGGCGGTTTGCTCTTCAATCAGGGCAATAATGTCCGGATTCGTGATTCGCCGCAGAGGGTCCTGCGCCATGTGCCGGCCCGAATGAAACGCCGGCTGGAAGTTGATGCCGCGCACAGCCGGATGTTCGAGCCCGAAGCGCACGATATCGCCAATTTCCTCCTCATTCACGCCGCGTTCGATGGCAGGGACAAGAACCACATCGCATCCTGCCTCAGCCAGCCGGTCGAGCGCCCGGAGCTTGGTTGGCAGCAGGTCCGCTTCCCCGCGGATGATGCGCAAAGTCTCGCTGCGGAAGCCGTCGAACTGAAAGTAGATGTTGGGGCGCAACTCTGCAAGCTCCGCCAGAAAACGATCGTCCGCAGCGATCCGTTTTCCGTTGGTGTTCAGCATGACATTGGGAATGCCACGGTCCTTGGCGGCCCGCATCATGGCGATGATCTGCGGGTGAATCGAGGGCTCGCCGCCGGAAAACTGTATGACTTGCGGGTCGCCTTCGGCGGCGACATAGTGGTCGAGAATTTCCTCCACTTCTTCGAGGGTGAGGCTGAAGCCCGGAGCAGCTTCCGCGAAACAGAGCGGACAAGCCATGTCGCAGGCGCTGTTCACCTCGATAATGCCCAGGCAGGTGTGCTGCTGATGATCCGGGCACAGACCGCAATCGTGCGGACAGCCGTCCCGCCTCGGGCTCGCAAATCGAAGGGGAATTGTTCCGGGCTTGTTGAACCTTGCCGAATTTGTGTAGGCCTGCGCGTCACCGTAGACCAGAGCTTCGAATTGGCCGTGCTCGGGGCAACGCTTGCGCATCCAGACTTTGTTCTCCCGAATCAGAATGTGCGCATCAATGGAGCCGCGGCAGACCGGGCAGATGCTTCGGGTCAATTCGAAGAATACATAG
The DNA here is from genome assembly GCA_030041985.1 of Bryobacteraceae bacterium. Lineage (GTDB taxonomy): Bacteria > Acidobacteriota > Terriglobia > Bryobacterales > Bryobacteraceae > PSRJ01. Next base: position 3,218 of record JASIAM010000342.1, read on the forward strand.
TCGGCGTCGCGTTTCATGGTTCTTCGCGCACATCTTTACGATACACGGTTTGTGGTGTATGAACTCTGGTACGGGCGTCTGCTCACCGAGAGACCGTCCGTCTCTGCCAGAAGACTTTGCAGCTTCCGGCAGTGGCGCTTTTGGCGTAAATTTTCCCATAACCATGCGACTCAACATCATCCGGGTCGTCGCACGTCTCGAGTGTACTGAACCTGCCCGCTTGCACCTGCCGATCCAGTTCGGCTTGCGGGAGGAGATGCAGCAAAGCCAAAGCGTTTTGCGAAAGGTTGAACTTATGCGAATTCTCCATCTCCATTCCGGAGGGAGGCTCACGGCGGGTGAGGAAATAGATAGCCTCGTCGGCGAACAATGTCTGCTGCCGAGTGGTAACCTGGTTGACCTTCGCCGCGGCTTGCTCCAGGTCTCGCCATGTCATGTTGTCGCGTTCGTCGTACAGCGATTTGGCCAATCCAAACAAAAGCAGTAGTGACAACACCAGGACTGGCTGCCAGGGCCGGTCCGGCTGGTACAGCCTCGATGCGGCGGCGTAGACACCTGCCGCGGCTAAGATCCCGAGAAACGGTACGGTGAAGATGTAATACTGCGGGAAAGTAGGAAGCACGAAGGAGATGTACGCGCCTGAACCGATTGCCAGCCAGGCGCACAAATAGATCTCGGCTTTGCGCTGCCACTCCCAATCGCTTCGGAAATAGATGAAGAGCAAGCCACCGGCGGCAAACAGGAGAAGGAGCAGGGTGGGGCCGGCATCGATCCAGGCCATCAATACTTCGAAATTGTGCTCCAGGGCTCCGGGCCAATCCACCCGCCTGTAGAGCGCGTTGTACTGAACGATGCCGAACCAGACCTGGCGCGGCCCCTGGGCGAAGAGCCAAACAACGGGTGCAAATGCGATCGCGTTTCCCAGCACGAAAGCGCCGAGTTTGGCCCAGCGGAAGCGGGCCTGGCTGTAAATCAGAATCCAGATGAGTATGACGGGAGCGGCGGCCGCAGTCAGCAAAGAAGAGGCCGCAGCGACGCCGCATGCCAGACCAGCCAGTCCGGCAGCGGCTACGGATTGCCGCTGGGCGGACCGTATGGCGAAGCGATACGCGACGACAACGGCGAGCAGGCAGAGCCCATATGCCTGCGATATGGTGCCGTATCGAACGACGAGGAGGTTCAGGCCGACGAATGCCACCGCCGTCAAAGCGGCCGACAAACGCCAGCGCAGCACGGGAAAACGCGAGAACACGAACCCCGCTGTCAACGCGACCGCCCCAGCCGAACAGAGAGCGGCGAACAGATGCGGTACGCGCCAGGTCTCGCCGAAAACGGCCATCCAGCCCGCATTCCAGTAGGCGTTCAGCGGGGTTTGCGAGAAGACGAAATCGATATAGGGCCGCTTGCCATGCTTGATCAATTGCGCCGTTAAAATGTGAAAACCCTCATCCCACGCAAAAGCCTTAGTCTGGGAATAGACGACGAGGCCGGCGGTAACAAGCAGCAATGCGGGAAATAATACGAACGCTATGTGTCGCTGCCGCCACATAATTTCGTCATAGCACGTTCGCACCGCCTGCTCAGGGCATAATCACTTCTTCGCGGTTTTGTAACCGAACCGCAGCCATGCGGCGGATACGCTCAACGTAATGAGGTTTCGAACAGTTTGGGCCTCTCTTGTTTTGACTTGCCTCGCGCTCCGCTTGGGTCTGGCGCAGGCGGAACTTCATGGCGAAGCCGGGCCGTATGTCATTGTCATTGGCATCGATGGCCTGAGTGTTGACGGCGTCGCAACCGCGGCGACTCCCCGGCTGCACGAACTCATGGCGCGCGGCGCATGGACACTCGAAGCGCGCGGAGTCATGCCGACGCTCAGCAGTCCCAACTGGGAATCGGTGATTGGCGGAGCGCCTCCGGAGCAGCACGGCATCACGTCGAACGGCTACCTCCGGCGGCTGGTGGAATTCAGCCCGGCGTGCCAGGATGCGGAGGGTCATTTTCCCACTATCTTCGGTATCCTGCGAGACCAAAGGCCCGCGAGCCGGATCGCGGTATTTCACGAGTGGGGCGGCTTTGCCAACCTGGTGGAACCGCGTGGCCCGGATGTGATGCAACACGAATCTTCGAGCGAACGCACGCTCTCGGCCGCGCTCGAATACTGGAAGGCCAAGCGCCCCACGTTATTGTTCGTTCATCTGGATGGGGTGGATCATGCAGGACATGAGACGAACTGGCTGAGCCGGACTTACTATAACGCCGTAACGGAAGCGGATGGTTATCTGGGCCGCGTCCTCGACATGGTCGAAAACGAATCGGCCTGGGATTCTACCTACGTGCTGGTGACTTCCGATCACGGAGGCACGCGCCACGGGCACGGAAAGAATTCACTGGCCGAGATTCTCATTCCTTGGGTGCTGGCGGGACCGGGCGTACTGCCCGGCAAGCTTACCGTGCCCGTGAATACTTATGACAGCGCGGTTACTTTGGCCTGGATCTACAATTTGAATGTGCCGGCGTGTTGGACGGGGCGGCCGGTACTGGCAGCGTTTGCGCCTTCGGTGGTGCTATCGAAGACCAAGGCGGCAGGCCCCGCAGCGCCAGCGTGCGCGCTGAACCCACCGGTGACCGGCGCGGCGTTGCAGACACGGCCAAACACGCGGACACGATAAACAGGCATCCAGCCATGAGCGGGGTCCCTACCATTGACCTGATCTATATCGATTCTGGCGGCGGCCACCGCGCCGCGGCCCAAGCCATCCAAGCGGTAATCAAAGAACAACAGCGTCCCTGGAATCTCTCGCTGCATGGCGCGCAGGACCTGCTCAACTCGATCGATTTCATCCGCAAACTCACCGGCATTCCGTTTGAAGAAATCTACAACATTCTGCTGCGCCGCGGCTGGACCGGCCACACGCGGGAACTGATCGCGGTCTCACACTGGCTGATTCGGATGTCACACCACAGCCAGGTGCGCGTCCTCGAACAACATTGGACGCAGCATCCAGTGGATATGGTGGTCTCCCTGATCCCGCATTACAACCGCGCCATGCGGCAAGCCTTCGCGGCGGCTTGTCCAGGCCGGCCGTTTGTTACTGTCATGACCGACATCGCGGATTACCCGCCGCACTTCTGGATCGAGAAGCAGGATCAATACCTGATTTGCGGTTCGGAGCGCGCGCGGCAGCAGGCCGAAGCCTTAAACATGCCGCGCGACCGGGTGCTGCCTATGTCGGGCATGATTCTGCACCCACGGTTTCACCAAGCCCGGAGGGCGGAGGGCGCGATTGACCGCGCGGAGGGTCGGACACGGCTGGGCCTTCGCCCGGACCTTCCCACAGGACTGGTTTTGTTCGGAGGCATAGGCTCTAACAACACCATCCGGGCAGTGCGTGCGTTGAACCGGCCGGATTCGGGTGTACAGCTTATCGTTTTGTGCGGACGGCACCAGGCATCGCTCAGCGCGCTTCAGATGATGGAGGCTGCGATTCCGATGCACATCGAGGGCTTTACCAAGGAAGTGCCGTACTTCATGGGGTTGGCTGATTTCTTTATCGGCAAACCAGGTCCGGGGAGCATCAGTGAAGCTCTGGCCATGGGCCTTCCAGTGATCGTGGAGTGCAACACGCGCACCATGGTGCATGAGGTTTATAACGCCGAGTGGATTCGCGAAGAACAGGCGGGCCTGGTGGTGGAAAGCTTCGACAGAATCGGAGAGGCTGTTCACGAACTGTTGAAACCGGATTGTTACCAGCGGCTCAAGACCAATGCTGCCGGGCTGCGCAACACCGCGGTGTACGACGCTGTGCGATGGCTCGACTACATTCTGAAGAAGTACGGCATTCCGGATAAGCACAGCGGGGCGGAGAACAACCGCGAGCAGGCGCAAGCAAATATTAACGGTCGGCTCACACTGGCGTAACACAAATCGAGCAGTCTTCGGGTATGCAGGAGACTGCCTGGCAAACCCCGCACCAACCCTCTCCGTTGCAGGACGCACCCCTGCTGCCGCTGCCCTTGCGGAATTGGCCGGCGGCACGCCCTCTGGATACCGCGCTGCGCCGCTGGGTGCTGCCGCCGGATCTGATGGCCAGCCTCGAGCGGGCGCAAGGCGGCTCCGGCGCGGCGGTGGCGCGCGGCCTGCTGGACGCGCTAAACATTCGCTTTGAAACCAACAGCCGCGATCTGGAGCGGGTTCCCCGGCAAGCGAAGGCTTTGGTGGTGGCGAACCATCCGTTCGGAATCGTCGAGGGCCTGATTCTGGCCGTGCTGCTGGAAGTGGTCCGGCCGGATTATAGAATCGTTGCCAATTCGATATTGGCGGGAATCGGCGGGCTCGCCGGCATATTCGTACCGGTGAATCCGTTTGAAACGCTGCAAGCCAATATAGCCAACCGCCGGCCGTTGCGCGCGTGTGTGGAATGGCTGGCCGGGGGCGGCCTGCTCGCTATGTTTCCCGCGGGCGAAGTGGCCCACCTTTCCTGGATGGAGCACTCTATTACCGACCCGCCCTGGAAGACCACGGCAGCGCGCTTTGCCTTGCGCGCGCAGTGCCCGGTGGTGCCGGTTTATTTCGAGGGCGCCAACAGCCTTTCGTTCCAGTTGGCCGGGACGCTGCATCCGCATCTGCGAACCATTGGCCTGGCGCGCGAGTTCCGCAAACTGCGTGGCCGGACGATTCCGGTGCGCATCGGCAACGCGATTCCCTACAGTACCCTCGAAACCTACGAGGGCCCGGACCGCGCCACTGAGTATCTGCGGTCTCGTACATTCTTTCTTTCCAATCGGCCGCGGGTCGCCCCGGTTTCCCCCCGACCCACCACCCTTACCGGGGATTGCTCCACGGCCGTTGATCCACCGGCAGCCGAGCGGCTACTTACGGAGGAAGTAGCCGCCCTGCCCGCGGATTGCGAACTCCTGCGCAGCGGCGACTTTTCCGTGTATCTGGCCACCGCCGCCCGGATTCCCCGGATTTTGCGGGAGATCGGCCGCCGCCGCGAGCAGGCTTTCCGGCTGGTGGGAGAGGGCACCGGGCGGGAGATTGATCTCGACCGGTTCGATCATCATTATTACCACCTGTTCCTCTGGAACCGCACGGACGCGCGCCTGGCGGGCGCCTACCGGCTGGCGCTCAGCGCCGAGGTGCTGGACCGCTTCGGCATCCGCGGCCTGTATACCAGCACGTTGTTCCGCTATCAACCGGAATTCTTTGAACGCCTGGGACCGGCGATCGAGATGGGACGCTCGTTTGTTTCGCCCGAATATCAGAAGAGCTATTCGCCACTGCTGCTGTTGTGGAAAGGAATCACGCGCTTCATCGAACGGCATCCGGAGGCCGCTGTGTTGTTCGGCGCGGTGAGCATCAGCAAGGATTACCGCGCGGCCTCGCGGCGCCTGATGGCGACTTATCTCTCCAAGCGCGCCGCACACGCCCTGGCACGCCTGGTCGCACCGCGTATGCCGTTTCGCTCGAAAGAATCGCAATCGGTGCGGCGGCTCGCTCTGGTGGCCGCCAACATCGAAGATATTTCGCTCTCGGTCGCAGATATCGAGGACGATGGCAAAGGAATTCCTGTGCTGGTGCGGCAGTACCTGAAAGCGGGCGGCAAGCTGCTGGCCTTCAATGTTGATCCGCAATTCTCCGATGCCCTGGATGCACTGCTGGTGGCCGATCTGCGTTCCGCCCCGCCCGCCATTCTGGAACGCTGTCTCGGCCGCGCCGAAGCGAAAACGTTTATCGGGGCGCTACGGGCGAGAGGGTAGATCTCCACGGCGTTCCGGCCGTGAGCGATTTGGCATCAAACCGTAACATTCTTTACATCGCGCGCATCTTAAGTAGAGTCCTCACTGCGATTACATGGGTTGCTTACAAGTGGGCCTACTGGAGGTGTTGCCGGGGCGCGTCTTTTGGATTACCGGATTATCGGGCTCCGGAAAGACAACGTTGGCACGGGAATTGTGGCGAAGACTGCGTGCTGCCGGCCGTCCGGCAACGTTTCTGGATGGAGATGCGTTGCGCGCCGCCATCGCCGAAGATCTGGAACATGGCATCGCCGATCGCCGGCGGTCGGCGATGCGCAATGCGCGGCTGTGCCGGTTGCTGGCTGAACAAGGCACCGATGTCGTCTGCGCGACCATCTCGCTTTTTCACGAGGTGCAGCGTTGGAATCGCGAGAACATCCCCGGTTATCGTGAGATCTATCTTCGGGTTCCCATGGAAGAACTCCAGCGCCGGGATACCAAGGGAATTTACGCGAGGGCCGGCAACGGCGATGCGCGCGACGTGGTCGGCCTCGACCTTCCTGCGGAAACTCCCGAAGCGCCGGACTTGATTATCGATAATTACGGGACTCTTGGGGTTCCGGCAGCAGTCGACCGGATCTTGTCAGTCTGTGCGGGCGCAATCTGTGCGGGGCGGAACGGCGCGGGTGTGGCGCAGCCGGCAGGCTCCCCCGGATTTGGGACGAAAGCCGAATCACTCGATGCATTGGCCCCTCTGCTGCGCAGCGCGCGCGTGCTGCCGCAGGTGCGATTCTCGGTTCGCGATTGGCGGTCGGATGCCAGCGGGGTTCTCGCCGCCATTGCCGTCACGCCGTGGGGTTCCGGACGGGTTATCGTACGCAGCAGTGCCTGCAACGAAGACGGCGGCAGTGGCAATTCGCAAGCCGGAAAGTATCACTCGGTCCTGGGGGTGGCTGGAAAGGCCGCCGTGGCAGAGTCAATCGAAAGGGTGATTGATTCGTTCGCCGGCGGAAGCGCCGCGGGAAGCCACACAGGAAGCGAAGACGATCAGATTTTCGTACAACCCATGCTGGACGGTGTAGCGATGGCTGGCGTGGTTTTTTCCCGCAATCCTTCCGGAGGGCCGTATTTCCTTATCAATTACGACGATACTTCGGGCCTGACGAATCGCGTGACTGGCGGCGCCGGCGATGATCTGAAAACTTTCTTTTGTCTCCGCTCGCGGCCGGAGGCCTGCCCGCCTCCGCTCGCGCCCGCGATCGCTCTTGTTAGAGAACTGGAGAACCTATTAAGCTGCGACGCTCTCGACGTGGAGTTTGCCATCGCCGGCGACGGGCAATTATACCTGCTGCAAGTTCGCCCTCTCGAAGTTGAAAGCCAGGATCGCCCAGACGACGCCAGAGTCGATACAGCGATCGAGGGGGTCGCGCGCAAAGTTCACCTTCTGAGCCGACCACACCCGTATCTGCACGGCAGCCGGGCGATCTTCGGAGTCATGCCGGACTGGAATCCGGCCGAAATCATCGGGGTTCGCCCGCGGCCCCTCTCGTTGTCGCTCTATTGCGAACTGGTGACCGATACCATCTGGGCCTATCAGCGGGACAATTACGGGTACAAGAATCTTCGCAGTTTTCCGCTGATGGTCAGCTTTCACGGCCTGCCTTACATCGATGTGCGGGTCAGTTTTAACTCCTTCATACCGCGCGATGTGCCTGACGATCTTGCGGGCCGCCTGGTGAATTATTACATCGAGAGGCTGCTCTCGGAGCCACATCTCCACGACAAGGTTGAATTCGAGATCATCTTTTCCTGCTATACCCTCGATTTGCCCAAGCGGATGAGCAAACTGGCCGAGCACGGATTTTCCGCCGAAGACCTCGGCGAATTTTCGAGTGCCTTACGGCGCGTCACCAATCGCATCATACATGGCGAGACCGCGCTGTGGCGGCACGACCGCGCGAAAATCGATCTTCTGGCGCAACGCTTTCCGATAATCGCCAACGCGGAGATCGACAAGATCAGCCGCATTTACTGGCTGATCGAGGACTGTAAACGATATGGCACGCTGCCTTTCGCCGGTCTCGCGCGGGCCGGTTTCATAGCGGTGCAACTGCTCGAATCTCTGGTCGAAGTGGGCGTGCTCACTAGCGAAGAGGCGACGGTATTCATGGCGAGCGTCGATACCGTCGGATCGCGCATCGGGAGGGATTTCGCGCAACTTTCGAAGGAGGAGTTCCTCGCGCGCTACGGCCACCTCCGGCCGGGGACCTATGACATCCTGTCGCCGCGCTACGACGAGGCTCCCGATGTCTATTTCGACTGGTCGAGTTCCCGGCCGGTTGCGCCGCCACCGCCGCGCTTCGCCCTGTCCGTTGAACAGTGGCGGCGCATCGAGCGGCTGCTCGAGAAGCATGAGCTCGACATAGATGCGTTAAGTTTTATTGAGTTCATCCAGGCCGGCATTGAGGGCCGCGAGTACGCGAAATTCGTCTTCACACGAAGCCTTAGCGAGGCTCTCTCTTTGATCAAGCAACTGGGAGAGGAGCATGGTCTCTCAGCCGAGGATTCCGCATTTCTAAACTACGACGCCATCCGCGCGCTTTACCGGGAGAGCGGTCCGGTGCGCGAGAGATTGCTGGAGAATGTTGCGCGCGGCAGAAATAGTTATGCGCTCACTCGCAATCTGGTGCTTCCGCCGATCATCACCTCGCCTGATGAACTGTTGGCTTTTCACCTGCCCCCCAGCCAGCCCAATTACATTACGCGAAAGAGTGTGACCGCACCGGTCGCTTCAGTTGGAGAGCCGCCGGAGAGCCTGGCGGGACACATACTTTTCGTGCCCAGCGCGGACCCGGGCTTCGACTGGATTTTTACGCGCAATATCAGTGGATTCGTGACACAATTTGGCGGCGTCAATTCGCATATGGCCATCCGCGCGAGCGAGCTTGGCATACCTGCCGTTATCGGCGCCGGGGAGGCACTGTTCCGGCGATGGCAGATGGCGCGCACGCTGTGCCTGGATTGCACGAACCAAAATGTGCTGGTCGTCCAATGAAAGCGGTGGCCGTAACCCAACGGGTGTCAATCGTTCCGGCTTATGGCGAGCGCCGCGATTGCCTGGATCAGCGCTGGACCCGGTTTCTGGCAGCCTGCGGGCTCGTGCCCATATTGCTGCCCAATGTTGTGGAGACCGCGCTCGCCCTGTGTGAAACGACTGGCATCGTGGGCCTGCTGTTGACTGGCGGCAACGATCTTGCCGGGTTGGGAGGCGATGCTCCGGAACGCGACGCCGTGGAAAATACGTTGCTCGATTGGGCCGGGCCGCGCGGACTGCCGGTGCTCGGTGTGTGCCGCGGTATGCAAGTGATTCAGCAGCGTTTCGCAATACCGTTATGCCGCGTCGATGGCCATGTGACCGAGCGTCAGGTGATCCGCATCCAAGGCGAGTTGCAAGAGGTCAACAGCTTTCATCGCTTTGCCGCCCGCGACTCGCGGCCGCCGCTGGATATATGGGCGGTCGCGGACGACGGGGTAGTCAAAGCGATTCGCCATTCGGATCAGCCGCTAACGGGGATTATGTGGCACCCGGAGCGATTCGCCCCTTTCTCACGCGCCGATGTGGCCCTGTTTCGGGAGGTATTCGGGGTGGCATGCGCGCGTTGATTCTGGCTGCCGGCCGCGGCAGCCGCATGGAAGGTCTTTCCGATGACCGCCCTAAATGCCTGGTGGCATTCGAGGGCAAGCCGCTGATCGAGCGCCAGATCGCGGCCTTGCGGCGGGGCGGCGCCGGAACGGTCGGGGTGGTTCGCGGCTATCGCGCGGACATGATCGATTTTCCCGGCCTTTCTTATTTCGCAAACGGTCGCTGGGCCGAAACCAATATGGTGATGTCTCTCGCCGCGGCTGCTTCCTGGCTGCGTTCGGGACCGGTGATCGTAAGTTATGCCGATATCTTCTACCGCAGTGAATTAGTGCGTAAACTGGCTGATGCTCCGGGCGAGTTAGTCATTAGCTATGACAGGGACTGGCGCCGCCTGTGGACGCGGCGTTTCGCCGATCCTATGGCTGACGCGGAAACGTTTCGGACGAATGCCGCCGGCGAATTAGTCGAGATCGGCGGCAAGACGGCGCGGATCGAGGATATCGAAGGGCAATATATGGGCCTTCTGAAGTTCACGCCATCCGCATGGTGTGCCATCGAAATGCAGCTTAGTAGCTTAGACGCCAGCGTCCGCGATCGTCTCGATATGACCGGGTTGCTGCGGCGCCTGCTGGCCACAAAGACGATCTCTATAAGCACAATTGGCACTAGCGGCCAATGGGGCGAAATCGACCAGCCGGGAGACATTGCGCTCTATCAGGAGATGATCAAGAAGGGGGAACTGGTGCTCGAGGAGGCGCTACCCGGCAGCGAGCCGGCTCAGGAATGAGACACGGAGATTTTACCGGACTGGCTCGTGATTATGCCAGGTTCCGTCCGGGTTATGCACCACAGGTCGCAACCGCAATTCTCAGTTATGTAGGCGCCGCTGTGGCCAGTATTGACGCGGCGGACGTCGGCGCAGGCACCGGCATTTGGACCCGCACATTGGCGGCTCGCGGGCTGCACTCGGTGGTGGCCGTGGAACCGAACGACGACATGCGCGCGCAAGGGATTGCGACTTCGCGTGGCGCCCGCATCGTCTGGCGCAAAGGTTCCGCCGAGGCCACGGGGTTGCCGGATAATTCCGCCGACCTCGTCACCATGGCCTCATCACTACATTGGGCGGATTTCGATAAGGCGTGCGACGAGTTCTATCGCATCCTGCGGCCGTGGGGTGTCTTTGTAGCCCTGTGGAATCCTCGCCTGATAGAAGCGAACCCGTTGCTGGCCGAAATCGAGGGACAGATCACGAGGCTCAAGCCGGACATCCAGCGCGTATCGTCCGGCCGCTCCGGCATCACGGAGCGCCTGACTGAGCTGCTAAGCTCCAAGCCGCTATTTAGCGAGGTGCTCTATCTCGAAGGCAGGCATTCGGTCGAGCAAACCCCGGAGCAGTATTTGGGTGCATGGCGCTCGGTAAACGATTTGCAGGTGCAATTAGGGCCGGAACTCTTTGCAAAATTCCTTGATCTCACCGAGAAACGCATTGCCGGTTTGGCGACGATCGAGACCACTTACTTGACACGTGCCTGGGCGTCGCGGCGCGCGTAAACACTCAGTTACTGCTGGCGTCCTTTGGGATTCGTGCCTGGTTCCACATCAAGTCCTGAGAACGGAACTGAAAAAAGGAGCGCTTCCGATGCGCTCCAACTCGTTCCGCCAGGGAAAGAGGCAGATCTGGGATCAAACCAATCCCCCGTTTGCGTCGATATCATACGGCCTTCGAGTAATCCCGATCCGGGCCGCCGGGTCAGCAGAAAAACGCTCGCAATTTGCCCAGCGCCGGTGGCTCTACTTACAGTCATGCTACATTCATTGTCCAATTCCTGAGCATTGACAAACAGTTGCTGGACAGTTTGCCCACGCGGGCTCTCACTTTTCACTGGAACCTGCTGCCAATACCATTGCGGAGACGCTGTGCCGGACGGATCCGTATTCTGGCTGCCCAGAAGATCGTGGCCGCTGAAAATTCCGAATAGGTTCGACCAGGCACTAACTCCTACATTGCTCCAAGCTTCCGCGGCGGAATTAGAGTAAGGCGCATCGGCCATAGAGTATACATTCGGTCCATAACCATCGGTTCTCTGATAGTGCGTTCCGTTGGAGGTTAGCCACGCGTGAGTTGTTATGTAGCATTCGCAATCTCGATTCGCAAGCATAACGTCATATGCCCATGACCACGCGGCGTTGCCAGCAAAAAAATCGAGCGCCAGGACAAGCAGCTTTATCTTGGAGATAACGAACTTTACTGCGGTATTGGCGCCGGTACTGTCATAAGATCCGGCCCAGTAAGCCATATCTCCGTTGCCCAGATGGATCCCGGAGCCGTACACGGAAGAGCGATCCGTCGCAGAGAAATAGCCGGCCGCAAATTGCGCGCCGAGGTTACTCCGGGATGACGGTGCTCCGGAGTAGTCGTGATTTCCGGGAGGCGTAGTAAACGCAATGCTATTTGTGTCCAGAATGGTCCAAGCAGTCTGCGCGTTGGAATACTCATTCGGCCCGGCGGTCGAATTGACGCAATCGCCCACGCCGATGACCGCCTTGATGTTTGCGGGAAAAGAGGCCACGCCGGAGTGGAGAACGATGTCTTTGTGGTTGACGATCCAATGCATCATCTGGGAGTAATATCCGCCCGAATTGTTAGGGCAAGATTCAGCCAGATATTGCGGATCGGGAATAATGGCAATCGTGAAATCGCTGCGCGCAGCCGCAACCGAAGACGTATTGGCTAGGCGCGATGCCGCCAACCCGGTAAGACCGCCTAGGACGGATGCGCTGAATCCCCGCCGGCTCACCTTTTGCAGAAGGCGTTTCGGCGTCAGCCCGCCATGTTTGATTACGTACTCAAGTTCTGTCACCAACTACTCGTAGCTTACATCATAGCCCATCTTACAAATACGTCTTTTCGTCTCCGCATTCAGGCCATTGATGAAGCTTTTGAACAAGGGGACCCTTTCCCGGACGGCCAAGTGGCCAAAAGCTCTGGTTCTCGGAGCAGCCACAGATAAATGTTTCGAATCCAGATCAACTGACATGACTCCCAGAATCTTAGAAAACTCCTCGCGCGGATCAGCGATGAAGTTCTCGAGCCGCAATGTGAGCGCGCAATCGGATTGCAGATGAAGCTCCGTCTCCTCAACAAACTCCGAGAACGACAGGAAACGCGGCCCTGGAGCGGCCGCAAAGAAATCGGGGTCGCCTTCGGCAAACGCCTTGAACTCAAAGAAATATCGCTCCAAATCGGCGCACAGGCCGTCCGTATTCTGGTATACCTGCGAGATTCCGGAAATTGCCCGATTATCGCGAAGGAAGGTCCGCCACCAGACCCAATTGGTCAGTAGCGAATCGAGGGGATGACGATAGATAAAAATCAGAGTCGCGAACTCCGCTTTGACTGCGTCCATTATAGAACCCATTACCGCTGGTAGCTGCTGGGCGCGAGACACATACTTCTTCGTGGCATGGCCACTGTAGATCATCGGTGTCGGGCCGGGATGCAGCCGAATCGTATCCCGAAAGTGTTGGGCCCTCTCTCCGAGATGCTGCAACAACAAATCATTAATATACTGCCTTCCCGTGCCAAATAGCCCGATGATATAAGTTGTTCTATCCTTACTGAAACCGTTACCGGCAGGGATTTTGGGGGAACACGCTAGAGTTACCGGCTGCCCGGGTTTCTGTAAAGAGACTGACGCTTGTACCTGTTGGTGCAAGAGATTAAGATCCTCACGCACTGACTCTGCCAGAGAGCCGGCCGTTCGCTCCGCCAGCGCCAGCCGCTCTTCTAATGCCTGTATATTCATCGCAAGCTGTTCGACATGGGCCATTTTCGTGGAGAACTCTTCATGGCTCACCATATTCGTTGCAAGGTGGTCAGCAGCCCAGGCAAGCTCTTCCACTGACCGGCTTACAGAGTCATGGAACTTATGTAATGGCCGTGTATACCAGGCCAGTAACCGAGCGAATGACTTTTTGAAAAGTTGGACCACTTCGTTGTGGCGGCCGGGAAGCCGGGGATTCACAGTTCCCACGGCGTATTTGAGCCACTCCAAGGAGGCTGCCGCCTGGCGCAGTTCCTCGAGGCCGTAGAGCCGCCAGCCGTCCTTTACCTCGCGGACAAAGTGCGCCTCTCGCAGCAGGTGTAGGATAGTTGCCACCGGTTGTGTGGGTCGAGTCTGGGTCACATGCTGGACGAGCAGCGCGGCGATGTTTTTTGTGGTGCGCGGCAGGCCGGTTTTGACGAATTGCATGAGACAGATTGTCTTTGCTATGCGCCCTGCCATTCCCGGATAATCTTCGTCGTTGTCGAAGCGCTGTTGAATCTCCAGTATGTGGTTCCGCTTCTCCAAAGTAAGATTCGCCTCGACCAGTTCGTAGATCTTGTCGATGCTCACCAGGACACCTACAGGCTGATCCGCGAGTCTGGTTCGGCCGGAAACGAGTATGCCAAGAGACTGCTTAATAAGTGCACGATTGCCATGGCCGGGATGCGCCGGCGTAGCAGTATCATGAATGCCGGCTATGATGTCGATCGAAAGGTCCAGCAAGTGAGGAAGGTAAGGATAAAACTGGACAAACTCGTCTTCCTCGAAGTCCGTCCGGCGGGTGCAGTGCTCCAGTTTGACGTTTTCCATAAGCGAGACGCCGTAATCCTGATATAACTTCCTGAGAGTAAACTCCTGGGTTTCCTTTTTGCGCAGCACGCGCTGGATGGCGACCTCACGGACGCCGGAGAGAGACAGGCCGATCTTGTGTGGAAAATCGTCTTGCAGTTTCCGTGCGTCGAAACAGCCCGCTGGGAGCCGATTCGAGATCTGTCCGGGGCTCTCCCGGGACGTGACTATAATCCATGCCGGCCCTGGGATCTTCCCGGCCTTCAGTCGCTTTAGACTCTCTGCGCTAAACTGCTCGACGACTGCGCACAGGTTTTCCAGGCCCTCCGCTCCTTGTGTGGCATATCGATCCACATCGTCCAGGATGAAAGCAAACGCCTTTCCGTGACGGCGAACGCCGCATAAATCAAACGATTTTTCAGCCAAATCCCTCACGCCCGGCCTCCTGGCAGGGCGGGCCGTGACCATTTGTAGCCACGTATCCGGCGCGGCATAAGTGCGGGAATCAAAATGGTGAAGCAAAGCGCTCGTACGCGCAAGTTTCTGGCTGCCTCCGCGGATCGTTCGCCACTCTTCCACGTAGTGGGTCAGGCAGAGATCCTGAAATGCCGCGAGATCTCCCTCCCGTTCCAATTCCATCTCAAGCGCTGCAATGTCGTAATCTTCGGCGTAATCCAAATCGCGCAACAGGGCGTCGTAGAAAGCCTCCGCTATTGGCTCCGCTTGGTTTGCAACCGGCCGGCCCGAGGGACCTTCGCACATAAAGATTTCGTATGGGACGGTTCGATGAAGGAAACCAACGGACTCAGCAATGCTGTCGGACTCCGCCTGTTTCAGAAAGATCGAACTTGCAGAGGTGCCATGTACGTCACTGTTCGCCAGAACGTATCCGAGGATTTTTGCAAAGAAAGATTTCCCGGAGCCGGATAGGCCCGAAATCCAGATTCCCACGCCCCCGGTGGGGGATTTTGGGGCCTGCGCCATCATGGAGAAGAGCGATTCATACTCGGCCTTAGCATGATCAGTGGCGATATATGCGCTTAATTCCGTCAAAACAGTGTCCGGGTCGCTGTCAGTGAGTCGGATAGTCTCTTCGATGGGTCTCGAGAAATCACGGTTCAATAAATCGGCAACTCTGGTCATGGGCTCTCTTCCGCGGGCTTTGCCGCCGTGACTCTAATTGCTGCTATTTCTGGCTTGAGTTAGGGAGGCGCGGCGGAAATAGTAACTGATCGGCTGATCCTGCAAATACCCGCTTACCATCAGGCAGGATTACGATGCGGGCGGCAGCCGTCTTACTAGCGTCTTTCGCCAAATATCCTTCCACCTTTACACTGTCACCAACCTTTAGCGAGTCCTTTTGCCACCCGGCCCGGATCAGTGCGTTCGGAGTGGCGGCCTCTACGGCCCAATGAATCACTTTTCCGCCGTCACCTTTCACGTCCAGCCAAATCCATGTATGGGGATTCTCCCACTCGATTTTCGTAAGCACTCCTTGGAGCATGACCGGTTTGGCACGGTCATACTCCGCTGCAAAAGAGTGGTGCGCGAGTCCTCTCCTAGCGCCCGGAAGACCAGCTAGGGCGAGTGCCACAACAAGTTCCAGGCAGATTCGGCCTCTCACGAATTCATACACGCGAGCCACAGTGGCCAAACTCATACCTCTAATCCCTACAATGTTATCGAAAACGCATTTGTTCACCAAAAAGTTACAGAAATGATGTAGCCCGATGGAGCCTCCTAGAAAATGGAACCTGTGAGCCCGCTGCACTGAGCTATGGGTCATAGTGAGTTCCTTTACAGTTGTCACTGTGGCGCGTCCCGCTGCGGCCCTTCTTCAGAGAAAAATAAAAAAAAATTTTAAAAACGGGAACCTCGAAAAGGAAATTGCGCAATAATTAGAGAACATTTCTGGTCTTGCGGGGTTAGTTCAGTACTTATGGAAGAAAGATAGTATCTACCGATATGTATACAGATCCAGGTTCGGGGCTTTTCTTCGTGCAGATTGCTGCGGCGATCGTTTTAAGCTGTGCCTATAGATTTCGCCGGATATTGGCCAAATTGATCTCGCGGCCGGGTGCGAAAACGAATTGCGGGACGTAGCGGCGCCGCGTTCGTTTCGTGATCCTGACGGTTTTGTGGTGCACTCGAAGGGCCGGGTGCTCCGATGTGTCCTGCCGCACGCGGCCGGCGATCTGCGGGAGTTTCTGGCAACGCCTCTGGTTGCGCAATGCACAGCCGAGGGAACGCTGGCAGCCACCAAGCCCGTTTCTGTATTGGACCTCGAAGATCT
Organism: Bryobacteraceae bacterium; assembly: GCA_030041985.1. Lineage (GTDB taxonomy): Bacteria > Acidobacteriota > Terriglobia > Bryobacterales > Bryobacteraceae > PSRJ01. The sequence continues at coordinate 19,509 of JASIAM010000342.1, forward strand.
GGCATTACGCTCGGCTTTCCCCGAAGGTTCGCTGGTGGTGGAGCACGACGCTATCCCGTTCCTCAACTATCCCTACGAGTGGGCTCCCGAAATGCTGCAATCGGCCGCGGAACTTACTCTCCAGCTTGGGCGCGCGTCCATGCGCGCGGGTTTCGCCCTCAAAGATGCCACGCCTTACAACATCATGTTTGACGGCTTCCGCCCGGTTTTCCTGGATCTGTTGTCGTTTTGCCGCCGCGACCCGCTCGAATCGATCTGGCAACCCTACGCGCAGTATATCCGCACATTCTTCTATCCGCTTCTTGCCTGTGCCCACTTCGGTCTCCGGCTGGATGAGATCCTGCTCGCTCACCGGGACGGCCTGGAGCCCGAACGCCTGATGGCTTTGTGCCCTATCCACCGGCTGCTTCTTCCGCCATTTTTGGGATCTATAACGATTCCAGCTCTCCTCGAGCACCGCACGCGATCCTTCTCCTCCGATCGGTATCGCCCGCATCGCGCAAGAGATGCCCAGGAAGCAAATTTCATTCTGGAGCGCCTGTTCCAGCGTGCCATTCAGCTACTGCATCGCATTTCCCCACGGCGGCGCTCCACAGAGGCTTTACGCTACATGGAGTCTAACCCGGGCTATAGCGCCGCGGAATTTGCGCTGAAGGAGCGCTTTTTAAGTCATGTATTCGAGCGATGGCGGCCCGTCAATGTTTTAGACATCGGCTGTAACACGGGACACTTCAGCCTGCTTGCTGCACGCGCCGGCGCGCGCGTAGTGGCGATCGATCGCGATGCCGGTGCGGCCGGTGCCCTGTGGGAAAAGGCCAAACAGCACGAGTCAGCCGTGCTTCCCCTCGTAGTGGACATTGCCAGGCCGCCCGGCGCGTGCGGTTGGGCCAATGAGGAATGCTCTTCATTCCTGGCCCGCGCGCGCGGGCGATTCGATTGTGTTCTGCTGCTGGCGCTCCTGCATCACCTGGTGGTGAACGAAAGAGTGCCCCTCTCGTCCATCCTGGAACTGGTTTCTGAATTGACCACGCGATTTGCCGTAATCGAATTCGTGGATGCGGACGATCCGCAATTTCGCATGATCGCCCGAGGCCGGGAAATATTGCACGGCGATTGGAACCGCGCCAGCTTCGAGTCAGCCGCGCGGCGCTGGTTCCAGATTGTGGACTCGCAGGAGATTACGCGCACGCGCAGCCTCTATCTTCTGCGGGGCGGAACTGAGGAGTGATCCGTAGGCTGGCCATTTCCGGCGCGATTGCCACCTGGTGTTTTCTCAACACATGGGTGGAATTGGCAGAGGGCCAATCGGCTTACTTCGCCCGCTACGATCCCGTCCGGAGCGTGGTGCTTCCCATCGTTTTCTGGGAAGTGGTATTGACCTGCGGAATATTGGCGGCCTGGGAATTCTGGCGCAGGCGGCTAACACGCTCTCGCGCCCCGTATATCTGCGGTCTTGCCGCTTGCCTGGTGCCGTTCGGAATCGCCGCCCTGGCCGCGCTGCGCGTCCTGCCATTCGACCTGGTGCCGATCGTTCGCGCGCCATGGTTCTGGCCGGCGGCCCTGATTCCCTGCGGAATGCTGTCGATTTTTGCTGTACGGCATCCTGCAAGATTCTGGCGCATCGCACAGAATCTATTTTTGTATTCGTGGCCCGTGCTGTGTCTGGTTTATTGCGAGGCCGCCCGTGCGACTTTGTTGCGGTACTCACCAGCCGCCTATCGGGACGGGCCCCTCATGCCCCTGAAATCCTCGCCTAAGCGGGTGCGGGTGGTTTGGATTATTTTTGACGAATTGAGCCAGACGATTACTTTCGGCAATCGTCCGGCAGGTCTCGAACTGCCCAATTTCGACCGGCTCCGGGCCGAAAGCTTCTACGCTTCGGCCGCGCGATCTCCTGGGGCTGCAACCGAGATCTCCATGCCGGCTCTCATCCTGGGCGAATCGGTGGGCGGCGTGCTGCCCGATGGCCCGGACCACTTGTTGGTTCAGTTGACCGGAAGCCGCAAATTCGTCGATTGGAGCGCCCTCCCCAACGTTTTCGATAGCGCCCGCCAGGCCGGCTTTAATACGGCAGTCGTCGGATGGTTCCATCCCTATGGCCGTCTGCTGAACCATAGCCTCACCCAATGCTATTGGATCGCCGGATGGCTCAACTCGGGAGTTGAGGAGCCTACCCGGCCGCAGCCGCCGGCCGTGGCCATGTGGAATCGCGCGCTCTTGCAGTTCGCTGCGCTGCCTCTGGTGGGCCACCTGCCTGGGATTTTTCCAGGAGTTTATCCGCGCCGCTTCAAAATTGAGGGATTTTCGTGGTTGCTGGATCGGGCGCTCGAAGTGGTTAGCGATCCCTCGATGGGCCTTACTCTCCTTCATTTGCCCATCCCCCATCCGCCGGCGATTTATGATCGCGTTCGGGGCAAGATCACAGCCGATGGCCGCATCGGATACATCGACAGCGTCGCCTTGGCCGACTGGACGCTGGGGCTGCTGAAGCGCCGCATGGAAAAAGCTGGCCTCTGGGATCAGACTGCAGTTCTGATCAGTGCCGATCACGGCTGGCGCACTTATCACTGGCGCGGCGATCCCGAGTGGACCGCGGACGAGGAAGCTGCTTCCTACCAGGACACCATGGCCGTGCCCTTTCTGCTGAAACTACCCGGTCAGCACGCCGGCATCCGCTTTGATGGCGCACTGAACACAATCGTGACGCGGCGCGTCATTACAGATATCCTCGATGGCACTCTGACAGATCCTGGAACAATTCATAGCCACCTGGCGCTGGCATACTGACCGGCGCTGATATACTGACGAACCAGGATGACGCGGCGCTGTCTGCTCGGAAGCATGTTCGCAGTTAACGCGCTTCGGTCCGGGGCGGCGTTTGCGCAAACGCGTGGCGCATCCCCGGGCGCCGCCCTTCAGTTGGCGCGGACGCTGAACCGTATCAGCTACGGCAAGCTGCCGCCCGTGACGACGCGGTATGCCAAAATGCTCGTGGCCAGCACGCTCGCGAGCGCCGCCTCCGGTTGGACGATCCGTTCGGCCGGCATTATCCGCGACCTTGCTAAGGAACAGGGCGGCAAGCCGGAAGCGGCCGTTTGGTTTGATGGCGTCAGGCTGCCGGCTAACGAGGTTGCGCGTGTCAACGCGATGGCGAGCGATGCCGCGGCTTCCGACGACAGCGACCTGCGCAACGTGGCCCACACCGGCACCTGCCTCACCGCCGTGGGACTCGCACTCGGCGAACGCACCGGCGCTACCGGGCAGGATCTGCTAGGCGCGATGGTGGCGGGCTATGAAGCCGCGGGGCGGATGGCCGAGGCTGTCGCGCCGCCCACCGAAGCGCTCAGCGGCAGTTGGGGCCACGGGTTTCATGCTTCGGTGATCGTAGCGTTCGGCGGCACTGTGACCGCGGCCAGGCTACTCCGCTTAAACGACGCGCAGATGGCCAACGCCATCGGAATCACGGCCACCACCATGGGCGGCCTTGCCATAGGAACCAACAGTTTTGCGCGCGAGTACCACGCCGGGAACGCCGCCTTGTGCGCGGTCAACGCTTCGCTGGCGGCCAGCCGCGGCTACACCGTCAATCCGGATATGCTCGAAGCTCCCCGCGGATTTTTGGCCGTCTTCGGCGGCGGTAAGGTCAACACAGAGAGCCTGACACGTGGGATCTCGAATGATTACCAGATCGCGCGCTTCCTGGCGATCAAACTGGTCCCCGGCGCGCATGCGCTCCAGCCGGCAGTAGAAGCGGCCATCCTGGCGGCCCGCAAATCGCGATTGGCTCCCGAGTCAGTAGCCCGGATACTCGTTTCCGGACCGCAGATTCACACCATCAATAACCGCGTGCCCGCGGATATGGTCGAAGCGATCCACAGCCTGCCTTATTTCCTCGCTTCGGCGGTTGCGGATCAGGACTTCTCCTGGGTCCACATCACACTCGAAAAAATGCAACGGCCCGTGGTGGCGCGGCTCATCGGGTTGGTGGCGGCCGATCCTGCTCCCAAGCCCGTCCACTACGAATGGAGTTGGGGGGCCACGGTAACGATCGTGAGCACAACCGGCGCTGCTTACACGGCTACTGTGGATGCGCCCAAGGGATCGGCCCCGCGGGGCATCGAGTGGAGCGATGTGGATGCGAAATACCGGGCGCTTCTACCGCAATCGCGCCTGTCGCCTGCGCACTCTGAAGAAGTGCTGCGGATGATCCACGATTTCGATCAGGTGCAACGCATCTCGCAGTTCACCGGGCTGCTCAGCCAATGATTGAAACCGGACTGCAGGATAAAGTCGTCATTGTCACCGGTGCGGCCGGCGGTATCGGACTGGTTACGGCACGCCGCTTCGCGCGGGAGGGTTGCCGCGTCGCTTCCTGGGACATACAGGCGGGCGAGCCGGAGCCCGGCGGCCTGTTTCAGCAGGTGGATGTGACCAATGCCGCTGCCGTCGAGGCTGCCGTTCAGGAGATCATAGGCCGGTGGGGCGGTATCCACGTGCTCATCAACAACGCCGGCATTCTCCGCGACGCGCAACTCGTCAGGATCAAAGAAGGCGCAATCGCCGGCACCATGACGGACGAGCAATTTGACGGGGTCCTCGGCGTCAATCTCCGCGGTGTCTTTGTGGTCACGCGCGCGGTGGCTGCCCACATGATTTCTGCGGGAGGCGGCGTAATTCTGAATGCCTCGAGCGTTGTGGGCCTCTACGGCAACTTCGGCCAGACCAATTACGTGGCCAGCAAGGCCGGCATTATCGGGATGACACGCGTCTGGGCACGCGAACTGGGCAAGTTTCATATCCGCGTAAATGCGGTGGCGCCCGGTTTCATCGCCACCGAGATGGTGAACACCATGCCTGCGAAGATCTTGCAGACCATGCGCGACCACACCCCTTTGGGGCGCATGGGGCAGCCCGAGGACGTGGCCAACGCCTACCTATGGCTGGCATCCGATGCAGCCTCGTTCATCACCGGTGCCGTCCTCAGCGTGGATGGCGGGGTAGTGACGGGCACTTGAATCTAAGGTAATATTGCCAACCGCAATCCGCCCGTTTCGAGTTACAATACTTTAAGGTCTTAAAATCGGAGGTGGCCCGCGCCGTCGCGCCACGGCAAAAAGAGAGGGGAAATATGAGAACCGGCTGCCGAATCCTGCTGGTTGGCCATAGCGAATCGACCGGCCGGCTCGCGGCCCGGCTACACGCCGATGGCTACACGGTGGATACCGTAGATTCCTGTGAGGAAGCGCTAAACCTGGCTCGCTCCAGCCAGTACTGCATCTACTTCGTCGAGTCCGAAATCGTGGGGTCGAATGGCATCGATATCATTGCCGCGATCCGCGTCATGCAGCCGGACGCATCGGTGATTGTCCTGTCACGGGGAAAAGGCATGAGCGCGGAAGATTTCACTTCCCTGGCGCATACGGCCTTGAGCAACCCCCCGCTAGCAGCCGGCGTCATGAGCCTGGAAGCCATGGAGAGGCAATTAATCGGCACCACGCTCCGGTATACTGGCGGCAATATCCGCGAATCCGCGCACCTGCTCGGCATCGACCGGTCCACGCTCTACGAGAAGATCCGGAAATACGGGATTCCCAGGATTAAACCGAAGCCCGCCAAGCCCGCTCCCGATAATTCAGTCGCGCCTGAATAGGTACGCAGGCTGAAGCTACCGGAAGTTCCGCCCTTCCATCGCGGAAAGCTCTCCGCTACTTGCACCGCGTGCCTGCCTTACACTGGAATTTGTTGTAGGCCAATGAGCGTGAGACATCTTGCGAAATTTCTGGTTTGGACCGGCATTCTCCCCCTTATGGCGGCTCCGGAGCCGCGGCCTTACACAGTCGAGAATTATGACGTCAGCATCCATCCGGACCTGGTGAAGCAGCGTTTGGATGGAGAAGTCAGCATTCGGTTTCATAGCCGGGTGGACGCCCCGATTTCCGCATTGGAGCTGGATGCCGGCAGTCTTGCGATTACGAGTGTTGCCGAAGGGCAAACCAGGCAATATTACGAGCGAAAGGGCAGCACACTGGTGGTGGTGCTGACCAATCCGCTGCGTCCTGACGAACACCGCACCCTTACGGTACGGTATCAAGCCGGAGCGTCGCCCGGCCTGAAGTTCTTCAACGATCAGGCCTACGGTGTCGTTACCAGCGATTGGATGCCGTCGAGCGGCCGGCCCGGCGAGCGCGCGACATTGCACCTCGAAATTCACGCGCCGCAAAACGCCAAAGTCGCGGCCAGCGGTCACTTGGTGGACACGCGGGCGAGCGAGGGGCAAGCGATTACGGAATGGCAACTCGATTCCGCCACTGCGCCTGCCGGGTTCGGATTTGTGCTCGGCGCGTTTAGCGAAGGCACATCCGAAGCTGAGGGAGTGAAGCTGCGGGCCTTGGGCGCGAGCAGCGAGATTTTCGAACCCACGATAGCTGCGATAAAGTACTTCGCGCAGCAGACCGGGAAGCCCTATCCGGACGAACGCTATACACAGGTGTTTGTACATGGCGATGCTGTCCGCGCGATGGCGGGCGGTCTCAGCATTCTGCCGGAATCCAACGGGAAAGGAAGCGGCAAGGATGCGGACTCATTGTGGTATCTCGCGAGCGAGCTGGCGCAGCAATGGTATGGCATTCGAATCGGCTTGAAGGACTGGCGGGACGTCTGGCTCAGCGAGGGTCTCTCCGCGTTTCTGGCCGATGAATTCGTGGGGCAGCGGCTGGGCATGGCAGCTTTTGACAAGCAAATCGCCCATTCCCGGGAAACTTACAATCAGTTGCGCGCCCAGGACAAAGACCGGCCTCTTTCCTACGCGGATTGGACCACGCGCGAGGATGCGGGTGGCGAAATTCCCCTGCACAAAGGCGTTTGGTTCCTTTACCTGTTGCATGATCTTGTAGGAGACAGCGGGTTTTGGACAGGCTTGAAGTTCTACACGAACGCTGAATGGGGCCAGGCGGCGGCCAGTGAAGATCTGCAAAACGCGTTCCGCACCGTGGGCGGCCCCGGCCGGGCAATCAGTAAAAAGCGGCCGAAAACCCCCAAGGGAGCAATTCCCGAACGCCCGGAAACGGCTGTGGACAAGCTGTTCGATACCTGGGTCTACGGAGTTCTTCCCAAGTAAGCCGCGGCACACCTAAAAAAACTGCTTGACCGAAATGCGAGACCATGCTACTTTTGCGGCATGGTGCTGCTTTTAGAGCATCTCCTATGGCCACGCGAAAACACGGAAGCCTGAGCCGCCGGGAGCGGCAGATTATGGACGTCCTGTACCGCCAGGGGCGCGCTACCGCAGGCGAGATACAGGCCGCTCTGCCGGATTCGCCCAGCTATTCAGCGGTGCGGGCGAAGCTGCGCGTGCTCGAAGAAAAGGGCCACGTACGCCATAAAGCGGAGGACCTGCGCTACGTTTATGTGTCCACGGTTCCACGCGGCGTTGCGCGGCACTCGGCGCTCCGCCACCTGGTCGAGACCTTCTTCAATGGATCGGTAAAAGATGCCGTGGCCGCGTTGCTCGATGACTCAGCCGCCAGCATTTCGCGCGAGGACCTGGACCGTATCGCATTGCTGGTGGAACAAGCCCGGAAAGGGGGAACATAAGATGTTTGCGACCTGGATGGTGGATTGGATACTGCGTGCCACTTTGATTCTGGCAGCCGCGTGGGCCGCAGCGGCGGTTCTGCGAAAGCAGGCCGCGGCGCTGCGTCACCTGGTGTGGACTCTCGCGTTATTGGCATTGCTGCTCTTGCCTACGGCTTCGAATCTATTACCTCGATGGACTCCCGGTGTGCAACCTGTGCACGCAACCGTAGCGGTGGTTCAGTCGGTGAACTCCAGCGTTGGGGCTGTTTCCGGATCGCGGCTCGAATCAGTTCCGTGGTTGCTGCTGGTGTGGGGCTTGGGCTGTGCGTTGGTGATACTGCGTTGGACCCGCGGCGCTTTGCGCACGCACGCGCTCGTGCGGCGCACGGCGAGCGCCGCCTATGCGGCCGGCCCGCTGAACGCATTGCGCGCGCAAGCGGGGGTCGAAGGGCAAGTCCGCGTGCTCGAAAGTCCAGATACCGCGGTCGCATTGGTTTGGGGACTGCGGCGCCCGGCAGTGATTCTACCGCTCGAAGCCGCGGCGTGGGAACCGGAGCGCCTGCGGGCTGTGCTGGCGCACGAGTTGGCTCACGTGAAGCGCTGTGACCTCGGGACGCAACTGCTCGCCCAGCTTACTTGCGCGGTCTACTGGTTTCATCCGCTGGTATGGCTGGCATTTCACCGGTTGCGCGAGGAGCGTGAGCGCGCTTGTGACGACGCTGCATTGTCACACGGCATTGCCGGCACCGAATACACGGGCTACCTCATTGACCTGGTGCGAACCTTGGCCGCACATCCGCCGGCGGACGCTCCGGCAATGGGCGAAGCGCGCGACCTCGAATTGCGCGTGCGGGCCATTCTCGATCCCGCTCAGAGCCATCAGGCGGCGGGGCGCAGGCCGGCGCTGGCTATGACGCTCGTGGCTGCAGCGCTGGTGTTGGCCGTAGGTTCCTTCCGAGCTACCGCGCAGTCCACCAGCGCGCTCGCCGGGACGGTGGCAGACCCTAACGGCGCTCGCATCCCGCGCGCCCAAGTGACCGCGCGCAACCTCGAAACCGGCGCTGAGTTTACGAGCGCGGCGGGCCCCGTCGGCAATTATGCCTTCGTCACGCTGCCCGCCGGCAATTACACTCTGTCGGTTTCCGTGCCCGGCTTCGAAACCTACCAAGCTCCAGTGACTGTGGGTGCGGCGGGCGCAGCGCGTCTCGATGTGATGCTACACGTCGGCGGTTCGAATGAATCCATCACGATCACGGGTCAAGGGAGTCCCGCCGCGCTGGCGCCAAAGCCGGCGCCCGTGCGCATCAAGGTCGGCGGGAATGTTCAAGCGCCGAAGCCCCTGGTGACGCCAAGCCCGGCTTATCCGGCATCGCTCGAACAACAGGGTGTTTATGGCTCGGTCGTGCTGCGAGGGACCATCAACTCCACAGGACAGGTGTTCAACCCGGAAGTGGTCAATTTGACCGAAGTGAACCCGGAGTTGGCCGCGCTCGCACTCCAAACGTTCCGCACCTGGACGTACTCGCCGGCCCTGCTCGACGGGGAGCCGGTTTCGAGCGTCATCACCATCACGATGAATTTCCAGTTGGCGCCGTGATGTCTCGCATACAATAGAAGGCGGATGCGGCTTCAACGCGAAAAGGGTATCGCGCTAGCAGCCGCATTCATATGCCTGCTTGCCAGCGCCGCGTTAGCGCAGTTCGGCCGTTTCGGCGGCATTGAAGAAGATGCGCCACGGCCGTCGTTTCCGCAAAACAGCGAGTTTCATTTCATAAGGGTGGAATACAATGATCTGCCCGAGTTCCATCGCGGTTTCGGATTCTCTTCGCGCAGGGCGCGTGGCCAAGGCTGGTGGATCGTGGACTGGCCCGATGCCGATGACCACTTTTCCCTGGGTATCAGCCGGCTCACGCGCGTTGAGACCGGTGACCCGCGCCACCTAGGCCTCATGGACGACCATCTTTTCGACTATCCCTGGATTTACGCCACCCAAACCGCCTGGTGGGACCTCAGCGATGCTGAGATCGCGCGCCTGCGGGAATACCTGTTGCGCGGGGGGTTCCTGGTAACCGATGACTTCTGGGGTGAGGACTGGGAACTGTTTCGCCAGAGCATGGAGCGGCTGTTCCCCAATAAACCGATTACCGACGTTCCGGAATCCGCTGCGATGATGCATGTGGTCTATGACATCCGGGAGAAGGACCGCACCTGGATTCCCGGAACACGTCATCTTTATATCGGGCCCGGAGGACAAATCATCGTGCGCCAACCGCCGGGCACCACACCCGCCTGGCGGGCTATGCATGACGAACGGGAACGCGTGATTGTCGCAATCAACTACAACACCGATGTAGGCGACGCGTGGGAGTACGCCGACTCGCCCTACTACCCCGAAGCCATGACCACACTGGCGTATCACTACGGCATCAACTATGTGGTTTACTCGATGACGCACTGAGGCGCGTTGCAACCGGACGTCTCAAGCCGCCGGCCGATGCGCGCGGAGGAACGAGTGAATCTGGCGCACGGCCAGGGGAATTCGCTCTTTGGGTTCTTTCCACGGGAACAGGCTCACTTCGGCTTTTGGCGCGAGCATCGCACATTCCATTGCGACCGCATAGGGGTGCGCGGGAACCTCGTCCGGCAAAATCAGGACCGGGTTTTGGCAATTGCGCACGAAATCGCGTGACACGGTGAAGACGAAATCGGGGTTGGTTTCGAACATCCTGACCGTGAATTGTTCGGCCGTCTGCATCGGGATCTCGGGCCGCTTGGCGGTGAGCGTCCCAGGCCAACTCTTCCAAAAATTGCCCGGATACTTAGGGTCGCGCATCTCCGGACGCCAGCCCACGGGCTGCGCCAGAACGGCCGCGGCAACACGATCGGGCGCCCGCTTCAAAAGGCTCCAGATGAAGGGACCACCAATGCAGAAACCCATCACCACGAACTTATCGATGCCCAGATGGTCCATCAGCCCGAGTTGGTCGTCGGCGTAAGACTCCCAGGGCCGGCCGGCCTCGACTGGGCCGGTGGATTGGCCGCTCGGGGCATTGCGCAGGTCCGCCGTGATCGCGCGATACTCTTCCCGGAACTCTTCAATCGCGTTAAAAGGCGAGTTGCCAGTGAAGAAAGAAATGGTCGAGTTCAATCCGCCGCCCGGGAGCAGCATCAGCGGGAAGCCGGAACCAGCCTCCTCATAGTAGATGCGCACGGCGCCTCTCTCATAAAACTTCCCATTTCCCCGGTTGCCCGGCTGCTGAGCAAATATGTGTGGCGCGGCTTTAGTTGCCGCTACCACCGCGCCCGCTGACAATATCGTGCGCCTGGTGGAATCCATGATCGGCGTCCTCCTCGTGGCAGGGATTCTAACACAGCTTCCTATCTTATCCTGACCATGCGTTATGGCAAGGAGTATGTGACTAACGTATCAGTGGCCACAATTGCGACATACTGTTTGCCATTTTTGCCCTGGTACGTGATGGGGTCGGCGTTGCCGCGCCGGTCGAGCTTTGTGACCCACAACTGTCTGCCGGTCTTTGCCTCGATGGCGCGGAAGCGGTTATCGTCAGTTGCGCCGACGAACAAAACTCCGCCCCCCGTGACCACGACGCCGGCCAGCGCGGGGCGTCCCGTATTCTGCTTTCCCTCGGGCAGTCCTTCCGTGATGCCTAAGGGAATCTGCCATGCGAAGTCTCCCATGGTGGTGTTTACGGCGGTAAGCCGTCCCCAAGGCGGCTTTTGGCATGGCCATGCTGCGCCTCCGATGCGGACATCAAAGTTGCCCCTGCCCGGCCCTGCGCCGTCGAGCGTAGTCCGGTCGTAGGGGATTGGCGAGCCTTCCGGCGTCTTCTCCATCCAGCCAAAAGCGCCGTCATCCTGCGTGACCACGAAGGCGAACCTGGAGTTCGGATCAAAGGCGACGCCGCCCCAGTTGGCTCCTCCCAAACCTCCCGGAAACACGAGCGCACTCTTCACGGGCGCGCCTTCCGGGCGGAAGGCCCACGGCGTGAATGGGCCGGCATTGTTTGCGCCGCCATTCTTCGCGAGCAAGTCCCGGCAGGCCTGCGCATGTTCGGCAGTTGTTTCCTCCGCCGTTACCAGCTCATCCGGGCGGAAGCTGTTGCGCGCGATGGGTGAAGGTTTCACTGGGAAAGGTTGCGTCGGAAACGCCAGTTCTCCCGGCACATCGCTTTTAGGAACAGGGCGTTCTTCGACACCGAACACGGGTTGGCCGGTTTCGCGATTGAGAATATACATGTAACCGGACTTTGTAGTTATGGCGAGCGCCGGAATCGTAGTCCCACCGCGCACAATGTCGAATAACGCCGGTGGAGCGGGCGGATCGTGGTCCCACAGATCGTGATGAATGGTTTGGAAATGCCACTTGTACTTTCCGGTGGCGACATCCACGGCAACTACGGAGTTCCCGTAGAGGTTCGCGCCCTTCCGGTCGCCGCCGTAGAAATCGCTTGCCGGGGAGGCCAGCGGCAGGTACACCAAGCCCCGCTGCGCGTCCAGGGTGAAATAAAACGGCCAGGCGTTGATGCCGGACCGGTTTTTCCAACTGTCGCCCTCCCAGGTATCGTGTCCCGGCTGGCCCGGCTGTGCTACCGAGCTGAACTCCCACAGCTTCGCTCCGGTGCGCGCGTCGAAAGCCCTCGCGTTTCCAGGCTCACCGATTGGTCCGGCGGGAGTGTTCGCGCCCACCACCACCACGTCTTTGTAAATCAGCGGAACCGAGTTGTAGGGCACCACCATATCCACTTCGCCTTCCTTGCCGAAACCCGGGTCGAGCTTGCCGGTGTTGGCGTCGAGTGAGATGAGCCTTCGTCCCGCGGTGAAGACGATGTGCGGTGGATGCGTGCTGTCTCCCGCCCAGTAAGCGACGCCGCGGCGCGAGGGCGCGCTGCCCGTGACCACGTAGTCCCAGACCTCCTTTCCTGATTCAGGAGCTAATGCCACCACGTGGTTGCCCGCAGGCAGATACATTACGCCGTTCACGACAATCGGGGTGGCCTCAGAATTGGGGCCGCCACCGCCCCGGCCTCTGCCCCTACCAGCCGCCGGCGCCTGAGTTGGGAAGTGGTACGTCCACGCCAGAGTGAGACGGCTGGCGTTCTCAACGGTAATCTGCGAAAGCGGCGAATAGCCTGTACCGGACACATCGTGACGGTAGAGCGGCCAATCGCCGGTGTTGCCCGAACTTGGGGACACACTCTTCTCCTGGGAGCGGCCCGCCCGCGGGGAAACCAATGCCAGAACCCCAATCCCGGTAATCAAGCCAATCCAAGCGAAGCGCATGTGGCCGAACCTCCAAGAGAAAGATATGCGGAACCGAATCAGTATATCGTTGATGCAATGCGAGTAGCGAAACCGGGTGTTGATACCATCGATTCTGTGGAAGATTACGAGATCTATTCGGTAATCGGGGAGGACGGCTTCGCACGATTGATCTCCGCATTTTACCGGAGGGTTCCGCAGGATGAGATTTTGGGACCTATGTACGGGAATCACGATTTGCAAGGAGCCGAGCACTGCTTACGCGATTTTCTGGTTTTCCGGTTTGGAGGACCGGCGCGGTATATCGAAAGCCGGGGCCATCCGAGACTGCGAATGCGGCATGGTCGATTCCACATCGATCAGGTGGCCCGCGACCGCTGGCTTAGCTTGATGACTGCTGCCTTGGAGGAAGCTTCCTTTTCCCCGGAAGCTACGGACGTGCTGCGAACTTTCTTCGGACAAACCGCTACGTTTCTGATGAACGAGTGAGATCTAAGTATGAAAAACCAATCGAGAACCGGCCGTATTGGGGTGTTAGCGGCGTGCCGCGCCGGAGTGTTCGCGAGTGCGTGCCTGGCCGCCGCTGGGCAGAGCGCAAGACCGATCACTGTCACTCTGGCGGGACAATCGATGATCCGGTCGGATCTTCGTGAGACCGCGCCAAAGGCAGTCACCGTGATTCAGGGGCTGCTGAAGGGCGACGTGGTGTTCACGAATTTCGAAGGGGCGGTGGCGGAGAAGGGCGAAACGGTCCGGCAAGGCCGGGGATTTCTCGCTCCGCCCGAGGCTCTTGATGCGCTGCGAACACTCGGTTTCAACCTGCTGGCGTTCTCGGGCAATCACGCATTCGATCTGAAAGCGACGGGAATTCAGAACACGATCCGGGAAGCCGACCGGCGGAAGATCGTGCATGCGGGGACGGGAAACAAGTTGAGCGAAGCGGCGGCGCCAGGCTATCTGCGGACGGCCAACGGCACGATCGCACTGATTGCGAGTGCGGCCGGCCTCATTACGCCGGGGGGAAGCGCCACTGCCGGCCGGCCGGGAGTGAATGAACTGCGTGTCGAGGCCGGGGACAAGGAGAATGAGGCGACCACCGACCTGCCGGGCGCGCCCCCGAATACGCCAAATCCCGAGGACGCGCAACGCATTCTTCAGAGCATTCGCGATGCGCGGAAGCAGGCAAGGCTGGTGATCGTGTACCAACATAACCACGTTTTCGGGAACCATTCGTTCGCGACCATTTTTACAGAGGGAATGCAGGAGCGCCTGGCGCCAAACGAGTGGCTCCAGAAATGGACCCACGCGGAGGTGGATGCCGGGGCCGACATCGTGGTGATGCATGGCGCGCCGCTGCTGCACGGGGTGGAAATCTATCACGGCAAGGCGATTTTTTACGACTTGGGCAACTTCATTTATAACGTGCCGCCGACTTTGACCTATATCGACGAACCGATGAGTTGGGAGAGCGCGGTTGCGTATGTGCAGTTTCAGGGGAGCACCTTGACGTCGGTATCACTCCGGCCGATCGTGCTGAACTATATCGGAGAGGGCCAGCCCGACATTCACAACCCATATGCAAGCAACCAGTTCCTGCATACGCGCGGCTTGCCCGCGCCGGCTACGGGCGCGCGAGCAGGGTATATTCTGGAGCGGCTGGCGGAGCTTTCGAAGCCATTTGGGACACGGCTTCGCATCAGTGGGGAGACCGGGGAAATCAGGCTGCAGTGACCGGCTCCCAAATCCGGCACTCGCGAGCTCGCACCCGCGTTTCGTTTGGCGTAACATAACTCAGATAACGGACACACTCAGCCCAGGCGGAGGACCATCATGCGTCTTCGAATTTTCTGTTTCCTGGCGATCGGTTTCGCGCAAATCGCCCATGCCCAGACGCCCGCAAAACAGGCCTCAGGGAAACAAATGCCGGATCCACGAAGCGTAGTCCTGGTAGGGGACCGCTTCCGCCCTCTCAAGTACGATGAAATGACGCCCGAGCAGAAGACGATGATCGACCATCTGTTCGCCGGCGAGCGGGGAGGCGCCAGAGGTCCTTTTAACGTGCTGCTACGTAGTCCGGAAGCCGGCGATCTGGCCGCGCAATTCGGCGGCGTGATGCGATTTCGAACGGGTCTGCCGAGAGACGTTTCCGAAACCATCATCATCATGACCGGCCGCAACTGGATGGCGCAGTATGAGTGGACGGCCCACAAGGCGCTGGCGCTCCAGAACGGCGTGAAGCCCGAAATTGTAGAGGCCATCGCTACCGGCAAGCGTCCCACGGGAATGCCGGCGAAGATGGAGGTGGCCTACAACCTGATTGACGAATTGCTCACCACGCACCAGGTCAGCGATGCTACGTTCCGCGCGGCCAAAGGGACTTTTGGCGAGAAAGGCGTAGTCGATATGGCGGGTTTGAGCGGCTGGTACGGCTTGGTCTCGATGGTGCTGGACGTGGACCGTTACCCATTGGCTCCCGGGTCAGAACCGGAGCTCAAGCCGCTTGAGCATCCGCTGCCAGTGGTGGGCGCGGGATTTGCGACCTCTATTCCGGGAACGCCTTCTCCAGCCGCGGCTCAGTCAACCGTGAACGGGAAAACGTTCTCGTTGCGAGGCGATCGCTTCCGGCCGCTCACTTACCAGGAAATGACACCGGAGCAGAAACAGATGACCGATCACTCTTTGACGGGGCGCGGACCGGTGGGCATGTTCAACATCGCGGTCCGCAGTCCGGAGGCGGGAGATCTGCTATTCACTATGGGCGACCGGGTCCGCTTCCATATGGCGGTTCCCGACAAGCTTAAAGAGCTGACGATCCTTCTGACGGCACGCTACTGGGGTGCTCAGTTCGAATGGCTCGCTCACCATCGGGCGGGTGTACAAGCCGGCCTGAGCGAGAGCCAGGTGAAAGCCATCGGGGAAGCCCGACGGCCGGCCGAAATGTCGCCGGATGAGGAAGCGGTTTACAACTTCATCACCGAGCTGTTCCGAACGAGAGGAGTGAGCGACCGGACGTTTGCCGCAGTAAAGAATGTAGTGGGGGAGCGCGGTGTTGTGGACCTTCTGGTGACCGCGGGTTACTATCAGATCGTTTCCATGTATATGAATCTCGATCGCCTGCCGCTGGCTGAGAATCAGGTAGCGGAGCTGAAATATGTGGCAAAGCCCCTTCCCTAACCAGGAGACGTATGAAACTATTCTTCAAAGCTCTGACCGCCACCCTGATCCTGGCCGCGTTTGGCATTAGCCCGGCCGTAGCTCAACAGAGCAACGCTGTGCTGTTCGAAGGCGCGCGCCTGATTGTGGGCGATGGCACCGTAATCGAAAACTCAGCGTTTCTGGTCGAAAACAGCAAATTCAGCCGCATCGGAAAAAAGGGTGAGTTGCGTCCCCCGGCAGGCGCCGTCCGTGTGGATCTCACCGGCAAAACCGTGATGCCGACGCTTATCGACGATCACACCCATCTTGGTTGGGAGATCGTCAAGACCGGACGCATGGCCGCCGACACTTACTCGCGGGCCAATCTGATTGATCACTTACAACGTTACGCATACTATGGAATTGCCGCGGCCCAGAGTATGGGCATCGATCCGGGCGAGATTGCCTACCAGGTGCGTGCCGACCCAGGTCCCAACGCCGCCCTGTTTCGCCTTGCCGGCCGCGGGATCGCGATGCCCAACGCAGGTCCCGGCCGCGACTACTGGAAGCCAGTGGCATATGGAGTGACCACCGAGGCGGAAGCGCGCAAAGCCGTGCAGGAGCTGGCTGCGAAAAAGGTGGACCTGGTAAAAATCTGGGTCGACGACCGCAACGGCACCGTTCCGAAACTCACTCCGCCGCTCTACCGCGCCATCATCGACGAGGCCCACAAACACAACCTCCGCGTGGCCGCGCATATCTACTATTTGGCGGATGCGAAGGAACTGCTGCGCTCCGGAATCGATATTTTCGCGCACCTGGTTCGCGATCGCGACATCGACGATGAACTCATGGCGCTTTTCAAACAGCATCCCAATGTCTACGTCATGACGACCCTGCCGGAGCGCGAAACTACCGAAGACGATATCCGCTTGGCGGCTGAGACTGTTCCGGCGTCCCAGATCCAGAAAATGCGCGCGACTCTCGCCCATCGGACCCCCGAGGAGATCCACAAGGCGCGCGAAGCCTATGGCATCCAGGCACGCAATCTGGCCAGGCTGAATAAGGCTGGCGTAAAGATCGCGTTCGGCACCGATTCCAGCGAAACCATCGGCTGGGCGTGCCATCAGGAGCTAACCGATATGGTGGCCGCGGGCATGACAATTCCCCAGGTGCTCACTGCCGCTACCAAAACCGCGGCCGAACTGATGAAACTGGACGACCTGGGAACTGTGGCCGCGGGCAAGACTGCGGATTTCCTGGTGCTCGACGCCAATCCGCTCGACAACATCAACAACACGCGGCGTATCGCGAGCGTGTACTTGCGCGGCAAGGCTCTGGACCGCGCCGCCATGCGGGC
>JASIAM010000343.1 GCA_030041985.1 Bryobacteraceae bacterium
TCCCGGGCCTGAGAACGCGAACCGCTTCATCAATCCATTCAAAACACCAGTTCAGGTAGTCATCCGTCTCCAATTCATCCTGGTGCGCACCGTTACCGTAGTCTTTTCCAAGATTAAACGGCGGATCTGCGAATACCGCGTCGATAGAAGCATCCCTCAAGGCAGCAAACAGATTCATGCAGTCCGTCCTGTACACCGCTCCTCGCTCGGTACTGAAGGCTGGTTTCATCGACAGTTGTTCGGGGGAGAACTCCAAGCCTACCACATCGGCGCCGGAATCATCTTCCCAGAGCTTTGACTGGACCACGTGTTCGGGACCCCTACGCTTCTTCTCGGCTGAAGTGGGTCTTGTTTTAGACAAGATTAAGACCCGATAACTTGCGCCACAATCCATGAGATCATAACGAAGAGCAATGCCATGAGATTTCGCTACCTCGCAATCTCTCTGATAGCGGTCTCATCCTTTACTCATGCCGCCGACCCGCGCCTCCAATTCGATCCCGCTCAGCCGCGTCAGGGCCAGTTCGTCACCGTAACCTTCGACCCGAAAGGCGGACCTCTCGAAAAATCCGGGTCCATTACATTGGTCTACGGTTGGACTCCGTATCAGTGGTTGCGCACGCCCATGACGCGCAATGGCACTCGTCTCAGCGCCCAAATCATGGCCAGCGCCCCGTACATGTGGTGCTGGGTAGAGGATCCCACATCCGGCGCAAGAGACACCAATCACGGCACCGTGTGGGACACGTATTTCTACGACGATAACGGAATCCCATTGCAAGGAGCGCGGCAAGCACGCGCGGAAATGTACCAGGTGCGAGGCCAGCCGAACGAAAAGAACGATGTTGCACTAGCTCTCCTGGAGGAGGAACTGCGCGCCTTTCCGTCGAACGCATTCGCACGCGCGGAGTGGTGGGGCCTGCACTTCGAGGAAGCGGGGCCCGGCAGTCAGCAAGAGGCGCGCGATCGAATCGCCCACGAGATCTCCGTATTCTTGGACGCCAACTCGGATAAGCCTTGGGCATATTTGGCGGCAATCGAGGGTTGTCAGCGGATTGGAAGAACCGCTCAAGGACGTGAGGTCTTACACGCTTTTCTCAAGCGGTTTCCCGGGGATAATTCCCTGGATAATATGATCCTTGTCTATTTTCAGGAGTTCAACGACTTTCCCGCACTGGAAGCGTTGCCGCAGGTCTCCAAGCGCTGGGCGGCCAACCCGCGCTATTGGGAATTCTTATTCAATGCTTATCGACGGCCCGATGTCGCCCCGGAAAAGCTGCGGCAAACGGGCGGGCGCTGGCTCGAATCACTAAAGTCCGAATCAGTAAACAAGGGCGACCCCAATTACGCAAGCGTGCGTATCGGCATCGCCGAAGCCTGGCTGGCGAAGGGAGTAGATCCCACTGGTGCCGAGCGATTGGCGCGCGAAGCCGTGAGCACGGCGGAAAGCGCCGAAAAATTCCTCCCGAATTCTGTTCCTGTTCCGGCCATCACGACCCAATCGGTGGTTACGCCGGTCTATCGCAGCACCCTCGGATGGGCGCTCTTTAAGCAGCAGCGTTATGATGACGCGCTACGCGAACTCGACCAAGCCGTGGCCTATGGCGAAAAAGAGCACATCAAAATGCGCGACGTCTACTATCGCCTCGGACAGACTCTCGAAAAACTCAACCGGCCCAATGATGCGATGGAGGCCTATATCAAAGAGGTCGCATGGGGTGATGACAACCAGACCGCATGGAACGCTGCCTCGGCCATTTACTCGAAAGACCATGGCGGCCCCGTGGGGTTCCAGGCATTCATTCGATCGCGAGCCAATGAATTGGCCGTCGCCGCCGCTGCGCAAAGCCCCCTTGACGAAATGAACCAAAAGATAAGCCGCTTCGAACTCCGCGGATCTTCCGGGCCACCGGTCCAACTCAGCCACTATCAAGGTAAACCTGTGATCATCGATTTCTGGGCAACGTGGTGCGTGCCCTGCGTGGCCGCTCTGCAGAACACTCAGAAGTTGGTCCGCCGGTTCCCTGGGAAAGTGGCCGTCCTCGCCGTGTCCATCGATAGTGACGAGACTCGTGGCAGTGCGCAAAAGTTCCTGGCGGACAGAGGCTTCGATTTCACGCTCCTGTTCGACGACGAACATAATCGGGACCTCCAGTTCGCAGGCATTCCCACTCGTTTCCTGGTCGACCCCAGCGGAAGGCTGCGAATTCGTGAAACCGGCTCAGGTCCGTATGAGGATCTGCTATTTGAGCAGCGCCTGGAATCGTTCTTCACGGCTCGGCAATAGCCGAATCGCAGATCAGCTTCTCATAAAAACTCAATACATTGTCACCTTGCTGGAGCACACGCGTTCGAACCAGGCAGCCGTGCGCTTCCGGCAGCACGCTCCGTGCCGAGTGCTGTATCACGGCTAAGCGCGGCCGCATTTGCGCGAGGGCATCCAGCAACCTGCTGTACTCGTGCTCCAGTTCATAAGGCGGGTCCGCAAAAACGACGTCCAGCGGGTTGCGGCCGATCGTCACCAGCACCGGCCCGGCAATCACGCTGGCCCGTGATTCCAGTCCTAAGGCGGCGAGGTTCTGGCGGATCACTTCGATAGCGCCTCGGCTCCGCTCCAGAAAGATGGCTTGGCGCGCGCCACGGCTGAGCGCTTCGATGCCTACTGCACCCGTTCCCGCATAGGCATCCAGAAACACCGCGTCCGGAATGAGGGGTGCGAGAATATCGAACAGAGCTTCCCGCAGGCGGTCCGGCGTAGGCCGGGTCGCGAGTCCCGGAATGCTTTTCAGGCGGCGGGAACGGAACTCGCCGGCGATCACCCGCATCAGCCCACCGTTACCAGGCCGTAGCGCCGCTGCCAGTGATCGCGGATATACGCGACGGCTTTTTGCAACTCTTCGAGCGCAGGGGGATGAGCCACAAAATCGGCCGCCTCTCTCCGCGCCACTTCGAGTATTTCGGTATCGCGGAGAATGTTGGCGACGCGCAGCGAAGGCAGCCCCGATTGTTTGGTGCCGAAGAATTCGCCCGGCCCGCGAAGCTTGAGGTCCATCTCGGCGATATAAAAACCATCCGTCGAATCCACCAGCGTCCGCATGCGCTCGCGCGCGGTGTCGTTCATCTTCTCCGTGACCAGCATGCAGTAGCTCTGCGCGGCGCCCCGGCCCACGCGGCCGCGCAATTGATGCAATTGTGCCAGGCCGAAACGCTCGGCCTGTTCGATCACCATCACGGTCGCATTGGGCACATCCACGCCCACTTCGATCACCGTGGTGGAAACCAGAATTTTGATCTCACCCTCCTTGAACCGCTGCATCACAGCTTCTTTCTCGTTACCCCCCAAACGGCCGTGTATGAGGCCCACCGCGAATTGCGGGAAAACTTCGCGGGAAAGGTGCTCGTACATATGCTGGGCAGCCTTCATGGCCTGCGTTTCCGATTCTTCGATGACAGGGTAAACCACGTAGGCCTGCCGGCCCTCTTCGACCTTCTTCTTCACAAAGCTGTACACCTGCTCCACGCGGTCCGCGGTGGCATGTTTCGTGATAATCGGTTTTCTGCCGGGCGGCAGTTGATCGATCACGGAGACATCCAGGTCGCCGTAGAGTGTCATGGCGAGCGTGCGCGGGATGGGCGTGGCGGTCATCACCAGCACATCGGGATGGACGCCTTTTTGCACCAGGCCCAGGCGCTGCATGACGCCGAAACGGTGCTGCTCGTCGACAATCGCCAGGCCCAGCCGCTGAAACTCCACATCCTTTTCGAGGAGCGCGTGCGTGCCGATCACCACGTGAATCAATCCCTCTGCCACCAGTTTTTTGAGCTGCGCCTTCTCGCGGTTGCTGAAAGAACCGGTGAGCAGGGCCACCACATAATCCAGCTTGCCCAGTATCTGCCCGAAGTAGAAAGCGTGCTGCGCTGCCAGAATTTCGGTAGGAGCGAGCACCGCCACCTGGTAACCGTTTTCAATGGCAATCACTGCCGCTTCCGCCGCCACAATGGTTTTGCCGCTGCCCACATCGCCCTGCAGCAGCCGATTCATGGGGCGCGCGGCTTTCATGTCGTTGGCGATTTCCTGGATCACCCGCTTCTGCGCTTCCGTAGGTTTGAAAGGCAACATGGCCTTCACCTTCTCGCGAACCCGATCAGTGATCTCGAAAGCAATGCCGGGCAGCGTTTTGGCCTTGCTGCGCTTGAGCGCGATGCCGCATTCCAGCCAGAAAAACTCCTCGAAGATCAGGCGAAACTGCGCCGGAGAGCGGAACTGATTGAGCAGGCGCAGATCGGCCTCGGGCGGCGGGAAATGCGTGTGGCGGATGGCTGTCCAGCGGTCCGGCATTTTGAGCCGCTGGCGCAGATACTGGGGCAGAGGATCGTCGATCGGGCCGATCGCTTCGAGTATCCGGTGCGTCCAGGAACGGAGCAGGCGCGTAGTAATTTTCGAAGCTGCTTCGTAAATGGGAACCACGCGCCCGGTGTGCAGAGCGGCTTCGCCTTCGTCATCTTCTCCTGAGAGAATTTCAAATTCGGGATGGAGAACCGTCAATTCGCCGCTATAGCTATCGAACTCGATTTTGCCGAACAACGATACTTTCATGCCCTCCGCCAGCACCTTCGCCAGATAGCCGCCATGAAACCATTTGCCCACCAGGATGGCGCGCGAAGCATCGGAGAAGCGGGCTTCAAACAGTCCCAGGTTGCGGCGCTGGAAGCCGGAGAGCTTGGCGGAGCGGACTTCCGCGGTCACCGTGGCCATTTCGCCCGGCGCAAGTTGCGCGATGGTTTTCACGTTGCTGCGGTCCTCGTAGCGGAACGGAACGTACCCCAGCAGGTCTTCCACCGTCGACAGGCCCTTGGCTTCCAGCATGGCCGCGCGCGCGGGCCCGATTCCTTTAACGTAAGTGAGCGGGGTCATGAGATCCACAGGTAATGAGGAGGCTCGGAAATTACAGTCTACACGCTACACTGTAGTTTGCTAATGAACAAACTGCTGGAGGGCAAAGTTGCCCTGGTGCTGGGAATTGCCAACAAGTGGAGTCTCGCTTATGCCATTGCCGAAGCGTTCCATCGAGCCGGCGCGCGGCTGGCGCTTACTTATCTCGGAGAGCGGCAGAAACAGGCCATTGAGGAGCTGGCCAAAGATTGGAACGTAGCGGCGGTGCTTCCCTGCGATGTCACCAGGGATGAAGACCTGGCTGCGCTCACCGAATCGCTCGCGGGGAACAAGGTGCATGCTGTAATACACAGCCTGGCATTCGCCAATCGCGAGGATCTCACGAAGCCGTTCGTAGAGACGAGCCGGGCCGGCTTCCTGCTGGCGCAGGACGTGAGCGCGTATTCGCTGGTTGCGGTGGCGCGAGCCGTTGCGCCGCTGATGACGGAAGGCGGCTCGTTGACCACGCTCACCTACCTGGGGTCCACCCGCGTGGTGCCGAACTATAACGTGATGGGTGTGGCGAAGGCATCGCTCGAAGCGGCCATGCGCTATCTGGCCTATGATCTCGGTGCGCGCAACATCCGCGTGAATGCCATCTCCGCAGGCCCTGTGAAAACGGCTTCTGCCCGCGCCATTAAGGATTTCTCGTCGATTCTCGAATCGGGACCGCAGCATGCTCCTCTGCGCCGCAACACCGATCCCGCCGAGGTGGCTGACGCCGCGGTGCTCCTGGCCAGCGATCTGGCCCGAGGTGTAACCGGAAACGTGCTGTTCGTCGATGCGGGTATGCACGTGATGGGGCACCACTCATGAAAGTCGAAGTGGTGCTGACGGAAGCCGAAATCGCGCAGGAGTTCGCCGAAGCCATCGAGGCGCGCGACCTGCCGGAAAAGTTCTTTTTCTGGTCGCCGCGCTCAGCCCAGGCGTGGCGGACGCTCAGCGGCGATGAGGACCTGTTCGGCGGATTAACCGCTACCTGGGCCGCTCTGGCCGCCCACGCCGATGTCTTCACCCGGCAATTCTCCAAACGCATTCCCGTGATTAGCTTCGGAGCCGGAGACGGCGCACGCGATCGCCTGCTGCTGGAGGGACTCAAACAAGCCGCGCTCGAGCAAGACGGCCCCGATTGCCACTACTTTCCCGTCGATGCCAGCCAGACGCTGCTCGAACTGGCGTGCGCCGGCGCCGACGACGATGATTTCGAAACCACCGGGATCAAAGCCGACATTTCCAGCCCCGTGCACCTGGTCTACGCCGCCGATGCCGCCGAGCCGCCCAGGCTCTTCATCATGTCCGGGAATACTCTCGGGGCCTTCGATCCGCTGGCGGAGGTGCGCTATATATCGCAATGCTTGCGCGCAAGAGATGTCCTGATCGTCGATGGAGAGATCTACCAGGAAAGCGAAACCACCGCGCGGCGCGAGCACCCGGCCGTGCGGGACTTCCTGGCCGCCCTGTTGCGCAGTGTAGGTATTGGCGCGAGCGATGGCGAACTCCGCTTCGAAGACAGAACCGACGAACGGCGCCACGGACTACACCAGATTACCCGAAGCTTTCGCGCTGAGCGCGACCTGGTGGCGGCTGTGAACGGTGAACAGGTCCCGCTGCAGCGCGGCGAACGCATCGGCTTGAATTTTCAGTATGCCTATACCCCGGATACCTTCCGCTGGCTGTTGCGCCAGCAGGGCGGCCTCGAGATCGATCATGAGTATACAAGTCCGGATGGGCGGTTCCTGACTGCCGTTTGCCGGAAGTGAGGCCCCGGCAGTGAAGCTGCGCGGCCTCACGGGGCGTATACTAGTTTCGCCATGCAGCTTCCAAAGGTGTTCGCTATCGCCCTATTTTTCGTTACCGCTTGCGCGGCACAACTCAGTCCACGCCTGACCACATCGGTCACGATCAGCGGGAAGAAAATCGTTATCGGCTATGGAGCGCCTTCCATGCGCGGCCGCAAAATCATGGGATCGCTGGTGCCGTATGGGGAAGTGTGGTGCGCCGGCGCCAATGACGCCACCTCGCTAGATACCGAAGCCGATCTCGATATCAACGGCATGCGCGTGCCGAAGGGAAGCTACACGCTGTGGACTCTTCCCAATCCGGGCGAATGGCTGCTCATTGTGAACAAACAGACCGGAGTGTGGCACACCGATTACAACGAGCGATACGACTTGGGCCGCGTGAAAATGAATATCCGCGCCGTCTCGCCCCGGGTCGAACGAATGAAATTCGACCTCTCCCCCGCATCGGGCAATAAGAGCACGCTCGCGCTTTCCTGGGAAACTACCGAGGTTTCCGTGCCGATCACGGTGCTGCGCTGATCACGAGGGGAGCCTCCCCAACCAGTTCGCCCTGTTCCGGCGTTCCCGTCCAGCGAGCCCACGCCGAACTCAACACGCGCCTGACTTCCTCCTCGTTGAAGGGAGTGGCGAGCACATCGTAGGCGCCCAGATTCAATGCCTGTGACCAAAGCTGTTCATCTGCGCTCCGGGATGTCACGATCACGTAAGGCCCGCCCGGCACTTCACCGGTTTGTTCCAGCAGGTCTTTCCACGAATCATCGCCGGTGTGCTCGCAGAGTACGATCGGGATCCGCCGGTTCCGCAGCAGCCCAAGTGCCGCCCCGACGGACCCGCAGGTTTCCGGTTTCCATTGAGATTTCACGCGCACGAAGGATGTGGCTAATATGCCCGACAATTCGGCATAGTCCTCGTGGCTCGTGGTAATAAACAGCAGTGCAATCTGAGAACCTGCCTCGGGTGACATAGAAGTCCTTCCGTAGCGTAGCGCCCCGCTCTGTAAGCGTCAAGATTCGTTCCATGAATTAGGGTGAATTATCAGTTAATTTCTAATAAATACTTTGCATTCGGTAGTTCGTACACAATCCGGCTTCAGGCTCGTCCCCGCATTTCGCCGGGTCACATAACCTGATAGAGTGCAAAGTATGTCACGGGTCGTTCTGTATTATGCCGCGGCCGTCTGCGCGGCGAGTGTCTGCGTTTTCGCTCAGGAACCTTCTTTTCGCGCAGACACTACCTTGGTCCTGGTACCCGTGACGGTTACGGACCCATCCAATCGCTATGTACTCGGGCTCACCAAAGCTGACTTTCATGTCTTTGAAGATGGCGTGGAGCAGCAAATCACTCATTTCTCTAATGAAGATGCGCCGTTATCAATCGGTTTAATTGTCGATGTCAGCGGCAGCATGGGAATGAAACTCCACCTCTCCAGCAGCGCCGCGGGCCAGTTTCTGAAGACCATGAATGCTTCTGACGAAGCCTTCTTGGTGGAGTTCAGCGACCATGCGGATGTGGTGCTCCCGTTCACCCACCAATTGAACGAAATCGAACAGAAAATCGGCCAGCTCAATGCTGGCGGGCTGACCGCTATGATGGATGCCATCCATATCGCCATCGATGAGATGAAAAAGGCCAGCAATCCCCGCAAGGCGCTCCTGATCATTTCCGATGGAGGGGATAATCATAGCCGCTATTCCTCGAGCCAGATTGAAGATCTCGTGCGCCAAGCCGATACCCAGATCTTTGCCATGGGCGTTTTCGATCCCGGGCCTTTTGGCTTGTCTGTGGCGGAATTGGACGGCCCACGCTTGCTATCGGAACTGGCGCAGCAAACCGGCGGGCGTGCCTTAGCAGCGGTCAGTGAGCAGGAATTGCCCACCATTGCCGCCAGAATCGGCGTGGAGTTGCGGAATCAGTATGTGCTGGCTTATTCCCCGACCAATCACACGAGGGACGGGAAATACCGCAAACTGGAGGTCAAGCTGGATCAGCCCGCGGCATTTCCTCCCCTTACTGCCCGTTGGCGCTTGGGCTACTACGCACCCAACGAGTAACCCTGTGCGCCTTCGATTCTTTACCCCTTCTCAGGCGGAGGGAACTTTTTGAACATATCTTCTACGCTCTTGTTCAGTTTTTTGTCATTCTTTTCCGGACTGGACGAGAGCGTCTTGTCTGACGTGCCACGCCACACAAGCTGCTTCGTCATGCCATCAAAGATATCCACTGTAAGGCTGCCGACTTCGGTAGGTTCTACCGTAGTAGTCGCAGTTCCGAATCCGCCGCCCCAGCGCCAGCCCCAACCGGGGAACCCATCGTAAAACGTCTGCAGCGTATCCTGCTGGCGCGTCCGGCCAAACGCCGATACGGCCGCATCTCCGCCAGAGGGCACCTTCATCCAGCCTTTTTGCGCCAGGGCACTATCAACGGCATTCTGAATGCGATCCTGCCACAGTGGATTGCCCGCTTGGACGCCGATCCAGGAATAAGTATGATATTTACTGAAATCTGTTTGATGCTTATAGTCTGTGCTGATTTTCGCTGTCAGAGCGACCGCCGCAGCTAGACCGATAGCCAATAGGTACGATAATCGCGTTTTCATTCCGTTACTGCTTCCTCCAGGCTCGAAAATGCATATGGCAGGCCAGCGTGAAAAACGGACACTTAGAGCAGGCGGACGGAATCGCTCAGTATCGAAGATGACGCCGTGGAGTTGCTGCAGCTTCAGCAAGCGACGATTGACCCACGATTGCTTGGCCGCCTATACCGATAACGAAATCTTTTATCATTCAATGGAGCAATTGGCAGGGCTGCGGCAAACATTGCGTTTAAATACTCGCGCAAAGGTTTCTCGCTTCCGGCATTTCTCGTTCAGGGCGAGCCGGAGGCGAAGTGACCGGCTGCCGGGTCTCCGCTCCTCGCTTCTGGAAGCAGCAATTCGATTCACGACCTGGCTTTGAACTTAGATAATGCCTCGATGTCATCTGGGCGAAGCTTAGCTATTTTTATTTTTCCCTCCACCTCGCGCTTGGCATTTATGTGCCCCCGTTCCACCACATCGGAGCGTTCAAAGGTATTAAGTCCCCTCGCCCACCCGATGAACAGCGTGTCTGATTCCTCGTCGTATCTCGGCGATGCGTTCTCGATCATGGCTGCAACGGTGATTCCTGGAAGCAACCTCGATAGTTCCTTAAGTAGCTTGTCTCCGAACTTGGTCTTATTCATGTGAGTTTCGTCGAAATTGGAGCCTACTTCGCAGCCCGCCAGATAAAGCACGCCATCATCTGTCATTAGTTTTGCCAGTTCGGTGAGTTCATTCGCAATGTGTTCCAGTTTGCCCTTCTCAATCGCCTTGCCTTCTACATATTTGCCTGAGTCGGCCGAGCCAACATTCATTCCTCCCGGATCCCCGTGACCAGAAATAGTGATGTAGGTAAAAGGGGCCCTGTTTGTGGCCTTAAGTTTTTCAACCATGTCGGCCACGGAAGTAACTCCCAGCGCGCCCTTCAGTTTTCTGGCGTCATTGACGGGATCTCTTAGCCTCCCCGCCCCGCCGCTCGACATCCAGGACCTTTCTTCAACTGTCTCATCGTAGACCAGAGCTGTCTCCGGTTGGTTTTGGGCGATTACCCCTTCGGCGGGGCTTACGAGCGCCTCGGAAACTGTCTCCTCATTACCAGTTGTTTCGGATTTAACTCTATACTTCTTGTCGCGCCACGATGCCGCACTGACTATCTTGTAGGGCATCAGTTGGCCCCTACGATCGACCATGACGGCATCGCCTGGCCGCAGTCCCTGTACCCTTTGAACAGTCGTGAAACGGATCTGGAGCGGTGTGCTTCGTTGCAGGGCCGGCGCTGTCGGGAATCGCTGAACGGAAAGCGCAGGCGGCCGATTGGAACTGAGGGCATTCGAACGCGAGCTTACGTCACGTCTTGCGTGGATCACCGGAGGGACAAACTTTGGAAAAACTGGCGGGTAGATGCGTCGAGCAGGGCCGAATCCGTAGCCGGGCGGAGCGGCCGGTTGCGCCTGCGTTGCTCGAAGCTGGGTACGATACACCTGCGGGTCACAACCCTTCAATTGCGTCCCCGTTGGCTGTGGTTGCCGGTAGGCGGGCGGGGCTGCCGCCTTGGGCTGCGTCGCTGTAGATTGCGGTCGGTAAATAGGGGGTGATACCGGCCGCAATTGTGTTGTTTGCGCCTGTGGTCGGTAGATAGGAGGTGCATCCTTCATTTGGTCAGCGTCACTGAGTCTAGCTGGGGTACACGAGGGCTGCGCGCTCCGTCGCGTTTAGTCCGGCTGGGAGCCCGCGTTGTCTGGAGCGGGCGGCGGTACCGTACAGATCTCTGCCTCTGTGGGACATCTATTTCGGATCAATCCACCAAATCCAGCACCCGTACGTAATATGGGTTCTTTTGGCCGCTTTCGAACCACAATCTGAACCGCTTCTCCCCCTCTCGGTGTACTTTAATCCTTAGCTGTTTGTAATAAACCACTTGAGTGTCTCCTATGTTGACTCTGGCAACCGGGCTGCGCGCAGATAGGCGGGTAATCACCCACCCATCCTCCCTCGACGAATGTCCTTCCCGCGGCTCGGATGTGACACCTTGCTCATCGTACAGCTCGTAGTCATCGAAATAGGCTTTCTTCAGGTTCGCTGGAGAAAAGAGGGACCCGCTACTCAGCATCAACTTTGCATGCGTCTGATTTACGCGATGTCCAGGATCCTTGATGTTTTTGTGATGGTGGCAATAATTCTGGAGCATCGATCGTCCCAGCTTGCCTATATCCACCGGCCTCATCTTTCGAGCCATTCGCGTAAATTCAAGAAACTTTGTAGCATGTAAAGCCATTTCATGATTTAGGGTATGAGCTATCTTCTCCGCGGTTTCTCCTTGCGTAATTGCCACTGTAATAGTGACGTCAGCTCCCTCTGAAAGCGGTTCAGTCCAGATATCTTCGTTACTGCTGCCGACCATCTCCCAATGGCCTACCCAGACGTGCATGTATGTCTCGCCCAAGTGTTCCCATTTCATCCCCGGGTCCTCGGTAATAACGAGCATAAGATTGGGTTCGTTCTCAAATTGGGGCAGAAGCGAACCTATCGTTAATGACAAGGCCGTGTCAGCTGTTTCGTACCAACCTCTCGCCGATTGGAATTCAACCCATTTACCAAGATCGACACCGCTGACCGGTTCGCCGCCCGCATCATCATAGTCGTGGAAAAGACTTTCCCACAGAACCTTTCTTTGTACGGGAGAAGCGGCCGGAGATCTTATGGCGGTCATTGCTCGCGGTGAGTTCGGCATCGCGGCATGCTGGTCCCGTTTCGGATCCGCGCGCCGATTCTGAGCCTTCGGGACCGGGTTACGTGTGGCCGTTGGGCCGAATATCCTCTGCTGCGGAACGGACGGCGAGCGGTGGTGAACCGGAGGAGCTGGCATGTCCAGCTTCAGCCGAAGCGCCAGGGTAACGCCGGGCCTGTACACGGCAGGGGCCGCGACGGAGGCGTTGGCGGGGCGATAAACCGGCGGAGCCATGGTGCCCTCTGTTCGCTGAAGCAAGGCGGCGTTGGGCCGGTACACGGCAGGAGCCGCGACGGAGCCGTTGGCGGGGTGATAAACGGGAGGCTGTGGGATCAGTAGCTTCGGTTGAAGCGGCGAAGCAACTTTCGGGCAATATGGACCCGGCCCCGCCCTATTCGTGTTGGCAGGGCGCTGTATGAGCGTAGCCGCGACAACCGGCTCCCGCTGAAGCGAAGAGGAAACCGCCCTTTGGTAATGACTTGCAGTGGCCGCCGGCCGAACATGCTGTCCACGCTCCGGCTGGTTAAATCGCAATTGCGGAGCACTCGGCGGTTTCACGGGACCGGTACCTTCGTTTATCAATGATACACCGATATGTCACTGATGCCCAGCCCCAAAAAATCTGAAGTCGGAGACGGAGTCATCCTGACCAGCACCATACAAGCGGTCGCGGGTCACTTCACAACGTATCAAAGCTTAGAGAACTTTGCGCGCTGTTTAGCATAACGTCGGCGGGCGCACCTGTCGCCCGGCCAAGCCGAAACGTCATACAGTTCCGCAAGGTGTAGCGAAGCTCGAAAATATCGTGCTCCCATCTCATACGACTCGATACCGGGGAGCGTGCTCATCCGACGCTGGCGAAGACCGCCGCAGCCCATTTCGAACGGCGGTCCCCAAAACCGATCACCCTTGCCAACCCGAATAGGGAACGATAACGGGCGTTGCCTTCGCCTCCGACATCGCGCGGCGCAGTCCTGTCCCTGAGTCCAGCTCTGGAAGTTGAGCTTTAGGTGAGTCACGACCCACTCGTACGAGGCTCAATTGCTTGACACCAGTGACCCAGGGTGCGGCTGAGCCCAAAGGCTCACCGATTCTCCCTTTCAAACGCACGCAACTCCTCGATCTCCCCCTGAAGATTCTCCCGCCCGAGCTTCTTCCTAATGAGGAGGAAAGTTACAGCCCATACCGCCAGAATCAGGAAGAAAGGCAGAGCATTGAGCAATGGGTGCGGTGGCGCGTTTCGTGCCCCGGTTCCCAGGGCAGCCATCACCATGCCCAATAACAAAAAGAAGGGCAGCCCCGACCTCCACCAGCGGTGTTGATAGTCGCGCCGCCTCTCGAGTGCGCGCCGATAGAACTCGAGGCAAGTGCTTATCGGAGC
>JASIAM010000344.1 GCA_030041985.1 Bryobacteraceae bacterium
CTATCCTCAGGCTCATCTGCGCCTCGCATTCCTGCTGCGGCGGCTCGGCCGTTCAGCCGAAGCTAAAGATCATTTCCAGATGTTCCGTCAGTTGCGCGCTGCAAGACGCACTGCGGAAGAGAGGTCCGCGCGGCTGCCGATCCCCCAAGCAACGAATCAGAAGGACTCCGGCGCTCCGGCCCTCACTCAATCCGCAGCCGATCTCCGTTGGCCGCCAGCGCAGCCGCCGCTAAATGGGGAAGTGGTGGTGGTCTCCGGATTGCCACGTTCCGGCACGTCGATGGTGATGCAGATGCTCGCAGCCAGCGGAATGCCCGCGCTGGTGGACGATTTGCGGCAGGCTGACGAGGACAACCCTCTCGGGTACTTCGAATACGATCCCGTGAAGCGGCTGGCACAGGACTCCTCGTGGTTCGCTGACGCAAAGGGCAAAGCGGTGAAGGTCGTGGCCCCTCTGCTTCCGTGGCTGCCACCGAACATCTCCTGCCGGGTGATCTTCATCGAGCGGGACCTGGATGAGGTACTCGCCTCGCAAGGCCAGATGTTGATCCGCCGCGGCGAGAAGGTCGCTGATACGCCCGCGCGCCGCGACCGGCTCAAGCAGGAATACGACCGCCTCTTAGTCCGCGTGAAAGCTTTCCTCGCTGCGCGGCCCGAAACCCGGCTGTTGTGTCTTCGCCGGGAGGCCGTGCTGGGTGATCCTCAGACGGCGGCGCGTACGGTCAATCGGTTCCTCGGCGGGAATCTCGATATTGCGCGGATGGCGGCTCAAGTGAGGCCCGAGTTGAACCGGCAAGCCACGTCAGTGTAGGCTGCTCCGGTGCCGACGAAGCCGGCCGCCAATATTTGGGTGACGGCTATACCGGCGGAGAGTTGCCCGGACTGCTGCTGCGAGTTCGGCCTGGAACTGTGCGGCTCTTGATGGAGCCGCCAGCGCGCCAGTGGGCAGGAGCGCCGGGCGGAAGCCCGGCGGCAGGCCAAAGGCTTGGCCCCACTTATTCGGATTTCTTCTTTGTGACGCCCTTCTTGGCGCCCGTTTTGGGAGCGGCGCAAGGCTCACCCATCACACCTTCCAACTTGTCCTTCTCGGTGTCGA
Organism: Bryobacteraceae bacterium; assembly: GCA_030041985.1. Taxonomy (GTDB): domain Bacteria; phylum Acidobacteriota; class Terriglobia; order Bryobacterales; family Bryobacteraceae; genus PSRJ01. The sequence goes on from JASIAM010000344.1 coordinate 1,097, forward strand.
GTGTCAGGTTAAACGGATCCTGTGTGAATGCGGTCGGTTCGCCCTGATCGAACTGGAGCTCGGAGCCGATGGTGGGCTTATTCGTCAGCGGCATATCGAGCTTTAGCGTTACTTCCGGGTGGGTGCTGTCGGAAATGGCAACGACCAGCTCTTTGGAGCGGCAGGCCGGTTTCGCATCCACTAGCGTGCCTTTCAATTTGGGAAGCCCCGTACCCTTCATCGAGTTATCAAAATACTGTTGCCCGTTGGCGGGGTCGGTAAGTTGCTTTTTGATACCCATCCAGAGGGCGAGCTGGGGATTCTTCTCTTTGAACTCCTCTTCTTTTTGTGCGGCGATTTCCGCGGCCGTCTGAATCTTAAAATCGGGAGGCGGCAGAGGACCGGCCTTGGCAAGCTGCCGGAGCTTCGCCAGATCAGCATCGTCCGGGCCATGATAAGCGTTGTAGATTTTATTCAGGTAAGCTTCGACCTGGGGACGGTCCTTTGTGGGCAGCCCCTGAATCTCCAGGGCACGCGCAATCTCGTAGATGGCCAGAGGATACTTTGCGGGATCCTTCTCGGAAACCACGGTGGAGCCGAGCTGGTAGGCGTACTGTCCGTTATCCGGATGCGCCTGCACGATTTTGAGCCAGGCAGCTTCGGCGGCCTTGTAATCCTTGTTATTCGTCGCGTCGCGGGCCGGCTTGGTCTCGACCCACTCGACCGTCGCTTTGGCCAGATTTTCCAGGCTGGGCTTGGCCTGCTTCCACTGGTCGTCCGTGACCGTGGAAGGCTTCAGCGAGTCCAGATTCGCAAGCAAGCTCTGCGCCGCAGTCTGCGCCTCCATCATCTGATCGGGAGTAGGGTTGGGGATTTTCTGGACATCCGCGGACATCAGCGTGAGAGCCGTCAGGTCTTTGGGATTCTTGCTGAGAATCTTCTGTCCTAACTCCAGCACCTTTGCCGGTTGATTCAGTTGGTCGTAATAGCGGAGCTGCTCTTCCTGGTAGTCGGAGTCCGGATATTTTTGGACCCATTCATTCAGATACTGCAGTTTCTTGGCGGGATCGGTCTCTGTGTTGACATGGTTGAAGAGATCGTATTCGCCCTGGTCCTTTACCTTTTTCTGGGGTTGAGCCGGCGCCGCCTGCGCATGGGCGGAGGGTACTGTACCCACACCGACAAAAACTCCAAGTATGGCGAAGACTGCCAACGCCTTCCAATTTCGAAAAATCATATCTCACGCCTCCTCAATTTCCGCGGTATTTCGCAATTGAGCGTCCGAACCCCTGCCGTTGTGTGACCACTGGGACACTTCGGGAGTATAGCCAACGGACATCCGATGTGCAAGTGATTCGACACCGTTGGGCGCCTCCGGGTTCCGAAGGAAAAATGATATCAGATGCCGGCCCTTGGCAGGGCGCCACTTTGCCTGAGCCGGCCGCGCCATGCCTGAAAGGATATGCTGGAAATCACCGGAATGCATTTTCTCGATCTGGGAGTAATCCTGGCGTATCTGGGCCTCATTACGTGGTTCGGAGCGCATTTTCGCCGCCAACAAAACAATCTTCGCGACTATGTTCTGGGCGGACGGACGGCTCCCTGGTGGGCTATCTGCCTGTCGATAGTCTCCGCAGAAACCAGCACGCTGACCATCGTAGGCACACCGGCCCTCTCTTTCACCGGCAACCTGGGCTTTCTTCAGGTGGTATTCGGTTACCTGCTGGCCCGCATGGTGATCTCGGTGGTTCTACTACCGCACTACTTCCGGGGAGAGATGTTCACAGCTTATGAATTGATGCGCCGCAGGTTTGGAGAGCGTGTCCGCAGACTCACAGCCTCTATATTCCTTGTGACGCGCGCGCTGGCCGAAGGTGTACGGGTTTTTGCCATCTCGCTGGTGGTTTCGATCGTTCTGGGCACGGATGAAATCTGGTCGATCGTGCTGATTTTACTGCTCACCTTGGTCTACACGTTTGAAGGCGGCATGACCGCGGTGATCTGGACGGACGTAGTGCAGATGTGCCTGTATGTGGCCGGTGCGGCGGTCAGTTTCTTTGTGATTCTCTCCCATATTCCCGGCGGCTGGAGTCATGTTGCGGCAGCCGCAGGCGCAGCGGGCAAATTCCAGCTCTTCGACTTCCACTTTCGCCTCGCGATGCAATTTTTTTCGCAGCCCTACACGTTCTGGGCGGGCCTGGCAGGCGGTTGTTTCCTGACGATGGCGAGCCACGGGACCGACCAGCTCATGGTGCAGCGGCTGCTGAGCGCCCGCGACCTGCGCCAGAGCCGGACTGCTCTACTGGCAAGCTGGGCCGTGATCTTCATCCAATTCAGCTTGTTCCTGCTGATCGGGATTCTGCTGTTTGTGTATTATCGCGATACGGGTCAGGCCTCGCCTCGCGAGATGGACCGGATTTATCCCGAGTTCCTGTGGAGCCATCTCGCTCCCGGAGTGGCCGGCATCACCATTGCCGCTATTCTAGCGGCGGCGATGGCCAATTTGAGCGCGGCATTGAACTCGCTCGCCGCAACGACGGTAGTGGATCTGCAAGGTCTGCGCGATCCCACAGGCACGCCCGGGAACAAGGCTGGACCGGGTCCACTGTGGCGGGCGCGTGTGGCGACGGTGGCGTGGAGCGCGGTGCTGCTGGCCATCGGTCTGCTGGCCCGGCGATGGGGTTCCGTACTCGAGGCTGGCTTGACCATTGCGTCCATTCCGTCCGGAGCGCTGCTGGGCGTGTTTTTGCTGGGCGTGTTGACGCAAAAGCCGCGCGAGGGGGCGGCCATTGCCGGGGTCGCCGCTGGATTGGCCGCGATTCTTTACGTCCGCTTCCGGACTCCCGTTGCGTTCACATGGTACGTTCTTATCGGCGCCTCGGTCACCTTCTGTGCGGGACTGGTGGCCTCCTTATTTGAACGGGACAGAAAACATGGCCTGGCAAAAAACACCGGCGGGTAAAGCGGAACTGCGGCGGGATCTCGGGCCATGGGCCGCTGCTTCGATCGTTGTCGGGACGGTCATCGGAAGCGGCATCTTTCTGGTGCCCACCACCATGATCCAGCGCGTAGGATCGGTGCGCATGGTTTTCCTGGTGTGGGTGGTAGGCGGTCTGCTCTCGCTGGCCGGCGCGCTGAGTTATGCGGAACTGGCGGCTGCCCTGCCCGAGGCCGGCGGGGAATATGTTTATTTGCGCGAAGCCTACGGCCCGGTATGGGGCTTTTTGTATTCCTGGACCCAAATGTGGGTGGCAAAAAGCGGTTCTATTGCCGCGCTGGCGACCGGTTTTTTCCTGTATTTCGCCGATTTTTTTCGATCATTTGATCGAATAGCCTACACGTTGCCACTGCCGCTCGGTCCCCACGGAAATCCCCTCGAAATTCGCTATGGGCAACTGGGCGCGATTGTGCTCATTTTGAGCCTGGCCTGGCTCAATTATTTCGGAGTAAAGTTTGGCGGCAGCGTGCAAACGGCTGTGACATTGGTAAAGGTGGCACTCATCTCCCTGCTCATTGTGGTGGGAATCGGTTTCGGCCATCCGGAAGCTGCGCAGGCGGCTGTTACACATGTAAATCTCTCCGGGTTCGTAGCGGCGCTGGTGGCTGCGCTCTGGGCGTACGACGGCTGGAACAATGCCAGCATGGTGGGTTCGGAAGTGCGGGACCCACAGCGCAATCTGCCGCGGGCACTGATCGGGGGCACATTGATAGTAATTGCTATTTATCTTTTGGCTAATGCAGCGTATTTCCACGTACTAAGTCCGGCCCATGTTGGCGGCGCAACGCGAGTAGCGGCCGCAATGATGACACGCATTTCCGGACCCTGGGGCGGCCACGCTGTGTCAGCCGCCGCGATGATCAGCATTTTCGCCGCGCTCAATGGCTCGATTTTATCGGGCGCGCGCGTTCCCTACGCGGCCGCGCGCGACGGTTACTTTTTCCGGATTGCGCGGCGCGTACATCCGCAACATCATACGCCGTCGGCGGCCATTGCATTATTGGGCGTGTGGTCATGCCTGCTAGTGCTTTCCGGCAAATATGACGACCTGTTTAATCTGGTAATCTTCGCCAGTTGGATTCTCTACGCGATGACAGCAGCGGCAGTAATCGTTTTGCGTTACAAGCGGCCGAACCTTGCGCGCCCGTATCGCACCATAGGATATCCAGCCGTACCGGTACTTTTTATTCTTGGTGCTATTATCTTGCTCCTATCCACACTAATGGACCAGCCACGGGAATCTCTAATAGGAATCGCGTTGATAATAGCGGGGCTGCCGTTCTATTTCTTTTGGAATAGAAGACAAAATAGCAGCCGAGTTCAGTAAGTGTACTGCCCGGTACGTATTGTACGAACGTACCTGAACGCGTTCTTACATTTCTAATTGAGTAGGAAATTACTTGTAAAATTGTGCTTCGCAAGCACAAAGTAAAAGCGTATAATAAGAAGACAAAACCGGTTCTGGAAGAGTATCGTTTGGGAGGGGGCCGGAGTAGATAGAATATGGACGTATCAAAAATCCTAGCTGAATTGAAAGAAGAGCGGTCGCAAATAGAGGAAGCGATCATGAGCCTGGAGCGCCTGGCGCGCGGGCGAGTTCGCCGGCGAGGCAGGCCGCCTGCGTGGATGTCGGAAATTACTGCGAAGCGGCGCGGACGCCCGCCTGGCAGTAAGAATAAGACGGCACAAACCATCGCGGCTGCCAGTAGAGGAAGCGCCATGGCCTGAAGAACGAGTCAGAGGGAAAACAAAAATGCCGGAGGCCTAGCCCAGGCCGCCGGCATTTTTGTTTGAAAAGAGCTATTAGCTTTCAGCTATCAGCCGTCAGCTACAAACTGTCATTCCTGGACCGTCCGATCACTCACCAGTCGCTGAACACGGCAGACGAGTATTGGCTGCAAGCTGATCGCTGAAAGCTGATAGCTCTTCTGTCACAGCGCCGTCCTGGCCGCTTCACCCAAACGCACGGCAAGCTGCTGATTGCGCCCGTTGCGGTACACCGTGAGATTCAGGATGTCACCCGCACGTTTGCGGTTGAATGCGCGAGTGAGTGTCTCGGAACCTTCGACTGGTTGTCCTTCTACGGCCACAATGAAATCGCCACCAATTCCCAGCCGGTAGTTACCGACAATGACTACCTGCCGCGGCCCGCGCAGCCCGGCTTCATCCGCGGCCGAACCTTCGTCCACGCTTTGAATCAGTAGTCCACCACGTGAGGGAAGATTCAATTCCACGGCGAGATCTCCGGAAATGTACACTGTCTTGATGCCCAAAGCCGGCCGCGCAACACGGCCGGTCTGCGCGTACTCTTCGAGCATCGGCTTGGCCCGGTTGATCGGCATGGCAAATCCCAAACCGATATTGCCTTGTGAGCCATAGATCGCGGTATTGATACCGATCACACTGCCATGAGAATCGAGCAGAGGGCCGCCGCTGTTACCGGGATTAATGGCGGCATCGGTTTGGATCATCCCTTCCAGGCGCTCACCCTCCTCGGGTTCAATCGTCCGGTTCAGAGAACTCACAATTCCCGTAGTGAGGGTGCCTTGAAACTCAAAAGGATTGCCGATGGCAAGGACTTTTTGTCCCACCACCAGCGAATCGGAATCGCCCAGCTTTAAAAACGGCAGTTTCCGGCCGGCGTTGATGCGCACCATCGCCAGATCGTTCCGCTGGTCAGTCCAGAGAATGGACGCACGATATTGTTTTTCGTCGGCCAGAGTCACCGTGAGGCGGGAGCCGCCGCCACTGACCACATGATTATTAGTCAGGATCGTTCCATCCGGATTAATAATGAACCCGGAGCCGGCGCCTCTCTCGGGCACAAGCTGAAAGAACCAGTTTTCCCGATAGACCACTGAAGTGATGTTTACCGTGGCATCGCGCGAAGCTTTATAGATATCGATATTGTTCTGCTCATCGGAAGAAAAATTTGTGGCAGCAGCAGCTTCCGTATACAGACGGCCAGCGGAACGAACACCGGGAACGAGACCGCCCGGGATCCAGTGCGACACAGAGGTGACATAGACGAAAGCAGCGACAAGGACAGCCGCCCACAGAAATGGCCGCAAAATTCTCATATCTCTATTCTCCGCAATTCATGATAGACCGCGCAGGTCTGACGCAAGGTATCCTCCTTGGTGCCCGAAGTATCAATGACGAAGTCCGCAAGCTTTCGTTTCTCTTCGAGCGGCATCTGGCGGTCGAGGCGGGCGCGGACCTCCCGCTCGGTGATCCTGTCGCGGCGCATGGAACGCTCGATTTGCTGCTTTATCGTGCAAGCGACTATGATCAGGCGATCGAACCGCTTGTAGCTGCCGGTTTCGATGAGAATGGCGCCTTCGACCACCGCAATTCCCTTCGGCTGAGCAGCCGCGAATGCAGCCATCAGTTTCTCTTCGCGCGCGATCACTGGCGGATGGACCAGAGCATTCAGGCGGGCGAGCGCGCCGGGGTCGCCGAAAACACGGGCAGCCAGTTGCCGGCGGTCAATTTTGCCATCCACCAGCAGGTCCACTCCGAATTCCGCAATCACGCCTGCAAACGCCTCCCCGCCGGGCGCGACCACTGCATGTCCCAATTCGTCTGCCTGGATCAGGAGACATCCACAGCGCGCCAACGCCTCCCCAACAAAGCTCTTGCCGCAGGCGATCCCTCCCGTAAGTCCGACCTTTATCATATTTCGAGATGCCGTTCGGCGGAATCCACGATGTTGGCCATGAGCATGACGATGGTCAATGGGCCCACGCCGCCGGGCACCGGCGTATAGGCGCCCGCCCGCTCCGCCAAGGCGAACGGGTCGGCATCGCCCACCAAAACGCTCCCCTTGCGCTCGAACGCCGCCAGCTTCTCTGCGGAATTGCGGAAGATGCGGGCCACCTCTTCGCGGCTCTCCAGGCTGTTAATGCCCACATCGATCACGGTGGCGCCGGGCTTGATGTGATCCGCGGTGAGCAGCGCGGGCCTGCCTACGGCCGCGACCAGAATATCCGCCTCGCGGCACACCCCTGCGAGATCGGTAGTTTTGGAGTGGCAGATGGTTACGGTGGCGTTTCGCTCGAGGAGAATCAGAGCCACCGGTTTGCCCACGAGATCACTGCGTCCCACCACCACGGCGCGCCTGCCGGCAATCGGGATCTCGTAGCGCTGGAGCAACTGCAGGATGCCGGCCGGAGTACAGGGCCGCAGCGCAGGTAAGCCCGCCACCAGGCAACCCACATTATAGGGATGCAAGCCGTCAACATCTTTATCGGGGGCGACTGACAACAGAATGCGCTTGGTGTCCACTTGCGGAGGAAGCGGAAGCTGCACCAGGATGCCATCCACATCCTTACGGGTATTCAAGTGGTTGACGATCGCCAGTAGCTCTTCGGTAGTGATGGATTCGGGCAGGGCCAATTTTTGCGAGCACATCCCGAGATCCTGGCTGGTTTTGGTCTTCGTACGGACGTAAGTTTCCGAAGCCGGGTTGTTGCCTACCAGCACGGCGGCGAAGCCCGGCGGCCGTTTGGCGGCGGCCAGCCGCGCGATGCGAGGGCGCAATTCTTCCTTGATCGCGTCGCGAATGCGGTTGCCGTCGAGGATTGTGGGCATGGTGAGTTGTTATCTAGATTATGCGTCCGATGCAACCAAGCGGGATCTACGGCTGCGATTTGTGGGGCCGGGGCTTCTGCCCCGCCGCCGGGCTTCCGCCCGGCGCTCGCTGACGCCCATGGCTGAAGTGCCGCAGGCGGAATCGACTCGTGGTAAGGCGTGGGAGATACCCGTTCCCACCGTCCGTGCTCGACGGCGGGAACGGTCCTAAAGAGCAGGCTACTGCACGTCGGTCACTTTGCCGTCATTGAAAGTTACTTTCAGGTCCGGGTAGATGTAAATCTTCTTGGCCCCAAGATCGACGATATTCTTGGGCTGGCCGAGTATCCCCTTGACCTGGTCCTCGGATTGGCCGATGGCTATATTCAAGGTAGTCGGCTGGGCCGCGGCGGGCTGGGGTGCGACCGGCTCGCTGGCGGGCCCCGCAGTGCTTTCCTGGCTCAGCGCTTCCCGCTCCGCCGAATCCGCATCCTTGGTTTGTTGGCTCAGGTCCATGGCGGCGTTCGGATCGGGTGGCGGCGCAATGGCGGCGTAGGCGGTCGGGGCTGGAGCCTGCGCAGCGGCCGGAGGAGCTGCCGGAAGGCCATTTTGCCCCTGTTTCTTTTGCAGCTCGGCCAAGCCCGCGTCGACCGTCTGCCGCATGTGGTTCTGCATCTCCTGCAGGTCCGCAACGCCTACGGTAACCAGGGCGCCCTTCCTGCAATCCTGCCCCTTGCTGGCGAGCACGATTAGATTGGCGGCGGGAACATTGGGCGGAGTACCGGGATTGAGCTGTAGGACGTCGCCTTCCGTGACGCCACATTCACCGGACGTGGAAGAAAGATCGAGCGGCGAAGCAACCACAAAAACGTGGGCCATGCCGTCGGAAAGCATCCGCGCAATTCCACTGGAACCGGGATCGGGCGGAGCTTGGCCGGCCCCTGCCTCCGCGTTTTCGAGCGCTACCTGGCGCCGCACTTCGTCCGCAATGGCCTGCTTGACCTCAGGCGTCAAAGGGGCCGGTGCTGCCAGGGCCGGCGGTGCGGCCGCGGCAGCCTGCTCGGCGTAAGCGGCCTGCAAGGTCGCCGCCACCATGTAATCGGTCAGCCAGAGAGCGGGCGTCGCATAAACCGGGTACGGCGTAAAATACACGCCATAGAACCCGAACCACGGGTTCCCCGCCCATCCCCAGGGATAAGCCACCGGCACGGCCCACGGGTTATATGCCCATCCATAAAACGCGGGAACGAAATAGGCCCGCGGAGCATAAACGGCCAGAGAAATGCCACCAAAGACGAACGGGCGATATACCCCTATAAAAGGCGCGCCGCCGATTACGTAAGTTCGCTGGACGAAAGTCACGCCGCGATACTCGAAGGGCCTTTGGATGTATCCATGGCCGAAGCGGTTACTGACAACCACTACGCCGCCCGGACGCTCCCGGACAATGGTACGCGCTCCACCCGGGCCGTGATGGATTTCCATTCCACGAACGCGCACTTCGCGAACCTGGCCGCCTGGCCCGCGGTGAATTTCGCCGCCATTGGGCGTGTGGACGACCCGGTCACCCGCCCGCACGGGTGCACCGTTCCGGTCCCTGGCCGCTGCGGCGGGCGCGGGCCCCCGGCCCGGTGCAGCGCCTCTACCCGCAGCGGGACCGCGGTTTTCGGGTGTAGCGCCTCGGCCGGGCGCTCCACCCCGTCCGGGCGCGGCCTTGGGCGCAGCTTTAGCAGGGGCTTTCGGCTTCCCTTCGGGCTTCTTATCTTCGGCATTTAAAGCGGCGACGCTAAACAGCGCAGCCGCAGCCATCACGAACGATGCATGGAACAGGTGGAATCGCATAGGTACTCCAATATCTTATCCAGGTGATGTATGGCCCCGGCAAACGGTTACCTCATTCGACGTCGGAAACCTTGCCATCCACGAAAGTAACCTTTATGTTCTTATAAGAGCAAATCTCTTTGTTTCCCACTTTGAGAACCCTATCGGGGTGGCCCAGCCCGGCTTTCACCTGATCGGCCGTTTGGGCGGCCGTGAATTTACCAGCTTCCGACGTTTCACTTCTTCTCCATCGGATGGGAAATGCCAGTGCCGTTATATACTGTCTAGAATGTCCGCCGCGTCAGGAGGTTTGGATCGGTCCGAAGCCCCCGATCTGACTGGTTTGCTGAATCGCATGCGGCAGGGAGACCGCGAAGCCGGCAACCAGGCGGTGGCGCTGGTGTATCAGGAGCTTCACCGTATCGCTTCCCGGGAGATGCGGCGCGAGCGCGAAGGGCATCTCTTGCAAACCACCGCACTGGTGAACGAGGCCTACCTTCGTTTATTGGGATCCCAGTCGATCACCATACAAGACCGGGGTCACTTCTTTGCACTGGCCAGTAAACAGATGCGGCGAATTCTGATAGACCACGCCAGGGCCCAAGGCTCGCAGCGGCGCGGCGGACACGCGGTACAGGTTGATATAGAGCGCCTGCCATTGCCGTCCGGAACCCAGAGTATTGATCTGCTCCTGCTCAACGAGTCACTCGAAGAGTTGGAGCGGCTCGATCCGCGGGCCGCGCAGATCGTGGAGCTACGCTACTTCGGTGGCTACACGGACCAGGAGGTGGTAGAGGCGGTGGGCGCTTCTCTCTCCACCGTGCGCCGCGATTGGGAATTTGCCCGGACCTGGTTGTTCGATCGGATGCGCGAAGGCCAACAACACAGCGACCATGTTTGATCCCCCATGTCCCCAGAGCTTCATCGGCGGGTGCGTGACGTTTTTGACTTGGCATTGGAACGGCCGGAAGCAGAGCGATTGGCGTTTCTCGAAACCGAGTGCCGCGGTGAGCCGGAACTGTTGCGCGCCGTAGCCCGGCTTCTGGAGGCCCACCGCGGCTCCCATTCTTTTCTCGAGAAGAATGCTTCCGGTCCGCAACAGATCGGCCGCTACGTAATTGTGCGCGAGCTGGGCCGGGGAAGTATGGGCATCGTTTACGAGGCGACCGATCCGCTCATTCGCCGGAACATTGCGCTGAAAGTGATTCACGTTGATGCGCTGGCTGAGTCTCCGGGTGACCATTCGTCGCTTGAGCGGCTGTTCAACGAGGTCCGCTCGGCAGGCGCGCTCCTTCACCCCGGCATTGTCATCGTTTTCGATGTGGGCCTGGAAGGCAGCACCGCATTCTTTGCGATGGAAAAAGTGGATGGGCCGTCGCTTGCCCAGGTGCTGGATTCGGGCCAAAAGATCGATGGTGCTCTGGCGCTCCACATCGTGCGCCAGGTAGCGTTGGCTTTAGATTATGCTCACCAGCACGGAGTGATTCATCGCGATATCAAACCGGCTAACATTTTGCTCGCGAGCGGCAGCACGGTAAAGGTGGCCGATTTCAGCGTTGCCAAAATCCTGTCGGCGCAGCCCCTCACGGCCACCGGCATGGTTTGGGGCACACCGAGTTACATGTCGCCGGAACAAATCGAAGGGCGGCCCCTGGACGGAAGGTCGGATCAATTTGCGCTGGCGGTGCTTGCCTATGGGTTGCTCACCGGAGTCAAGCCATTCCAGGCGGATTCCTTAGTCGCGCTGACTCACGTGATTCTGTTTGGGGCGCGGCCTTCGGCTCGTGCCATAAATCCATCGCTGCCGCAGGCGGTGGATCAAGTCCTTTCCCGGGGATTGGGGAGGTCGCCCGCAGAGCGATTTGCCACTTGCGACGAGTTTGCCGCGGCCCTCGCGGCCGCTGCCGGCCCCCTGCTTGTTCCTTACCAGTCCGCTCCGGCGTCGGGGGCCGTTCGAGCCGCCGCAAGTAAGAATCCGCGGCGATTCGCCTATGTGGCCGCCGCGGCGGTGGTCCCCGTAGCATTGGCAGGCGTTCTGCTATACCAGTTTTCGGGTACCGGACAGAAGCATGCAGCCGCCCAGGCGACACCGGCTTTGGTAGCGAAGACACCTGCGCCGGCAGTGAAGCCGGTGGCGGCCAAGCGAGCCACAACCAATTCCGAAGTACGCGCGGTGAAGCCCCAAGAAGTGGTGAAGCCGCAAGAGACGGACAGCTCGTCTGACTCCGCTCCAAGCCCGCCGCCCGTGGATCGCACCGAGGAGGCCCGCCAGCTTTATGAGGACTGGGTGATCACTCATGATCGTGAATCGCTGCGCCGCGCCGCCGAAATGGGGAACCCCCGCGCCATGGTCGATCTGGGCGAATCCTACATGGATGAGCAGAGTGGAAATGAGGCGGTCCAATGGTTCCTGAAAGCTGCCGATAGCGGCGATGCCAGCGGCATGCTCCACCTGGGCGCTATGTTTCAACTTGGCAAGGGTGTCGCGCGGAGCGATAAATCGGCGGCTTTTTGGTATGAGAAGGCTTCCGAGGCGGGTAATGCGGACGCGATGTTCGATCTGGGGGCTATGTATGAAAGCGGAAAGGGTGTTCCCAAGGATCTGAACAAGGCCCAGGAGCTATACCAGCGAGCCGCTGCGCTTGGCAATACAGAAGCACCGGACGCGCTCGCACATCTTAAAGCCAGGTGATGCGCCGCAGTGGTTCTGCGCAGCCAAGGCGCCGCGCAGAACCACCGCGTGCGAGGTGATTCTAATTGATGTCGGTCACTTTTCCGTTGGTGAAGGTCACTTTGACATTACCGCTACTGGTTTTGATCGTTATTATTTTCTTCGTCCCAAAAACGATCGGGCTTCCCACCGTCTCGGGGTAAGTGGCATTGACCTGGGCCTCGGACCATCCGGTTAAATCCTGCGGGGGAGGAGGCGCCGCCGGTGCCGCGGCTTGGGCAACCGGTTCGGGACCCGAGCCTGCAGACGTGTCCTGGCTTAGCACTTCCCGTTCGGCTGAATCCGCTTCTTTGGTCTGCGCGCTGAGCTCCGTGGCAACGTTCGGATCTGCCGGCGGAGCAATCGCCGCGTATCCGGTTTGTACCGGGGCTGCTGCCGCTGCGCGCGGGGCGGCCGGAATTCCGCTCTGTCCCTGCTTCTTTTGAAGCTCGCCGAGACCCGCGTCGATCGTCTCGCGCATATGGTTTTGCATGTCCTGCAGATCGGAAACCCCTACCTGCACCACGCTGCCCTTCACGCAATCCTGACCTTTGCTGGCGAGCACCATCAGGTTTGCCGCAGTCACGTTCGGGGGCGTGCCCGGATTGAGTTGCAGAACATCCCCTTCGGTAACCGCACATCCGCCAAAGTTAGATGTCAAGTCGAGAGGGGTCGAAACTACAAAAACGTGGGGCATGGGGTCCGCCAACATTCGGGCGATACCGCTCGAACCCGGATCAGGCGCGGCTTGCACGCCGGCGGCGGCCTCCGCATTTTCCAGTGCGACCTGGCGCCGAACTTCATCCGCGATGGCCTGTTTCACGTCAGGCGTGAGCGGAGCCGGCGCCGCCAACGGTTGGGCATTCGCCAAAGCCGCCGCTTGTTCCGCATAAGCTGCCTGCAGCGTCTGAGCGACATAGTAGTCGGTCAGCCAAAGGGCTGGACTCGCGTAAACCGGATAGGGAGTGAAGTAAGCACCCCAATACCCGAACCAGGGATTGCCGGCCCATCCCCAGGGGTATGCAATCGGCACGGCCCACGGATTGTACGCCCAGCCGTAGAATGCCGCCGGATAGAAGAGCGCAGGAGAATAGACACTCAACGCAATGCCCCCGTAAACAAATGGCTGGTACATGCGCACGTAGGCCACACCGCCTACATAATACGTGCGATGCACGAATTCCCTGCCGCCGAACCTGTAGGGCCGCTCGATATATCCATGGCCGTAGCGATTGCTGAAAACACGCGAGTGGTCCGCGCGTTCGCGCATGATCGTTCGGCTTCCACCCGGGCCGTGATGGATCTCCATGCCGTGTGCATGGACTTCGCGGACTTGGCCACGCGCGTCGCGGTGGATCTCACCACCGCCAGGCGTATGCGAGACTCTCTCGCCGGCCGGGGCGCGCCGCTTCGACTCATGCCCGCGCGGGCTTCACCGGACCTAGCGCCAGCCGGACCTCCGCGGCCAGGGGCCGCTGCCCCACCGCGCCCTGCAGCAGCCGGGGCCTTCGCAGGCGCCGCCGCGGGCTTAGCCGGCGCTGCCGGTTTCTTGTCTGCCGCTCTTAGGCCGGGAGCGCAGAGAAACATCACCGCGGCGGCCGTAAGCGTAGAGCATATGAAGAGGGTCCGGTTAGATTTTCTGGGGGTTCTCATTTTAGTTCTCCTAATTCACAAAAATGCCGGGCTTGGTTACTGGACGTCCGTCACTTTGCCGTTGACGAATACAACTTTCAGATTCAGATCCTTGTAAGTGTAGATTTGCTTGGTTCCCGCCTTGAGAATACTGCTGGGGGCGCCCAAAGCGGCTGTCACCTGATCGGGCGTTTTTCCAGTCAGATCTGCCGGCGCCGCAGGAGGCGCTGGCGGCGTATCTGTTGCCGGCGGAGGCGGAGGAGGGGCGATCGGAGCGAAGCTCTGGGGCGGTGCCGCCGGTGGTGCCGCTGGCTGAGGGGGATTTGCCGGGCTGGGAGGGGGAGCAGCCCCGGATTGGGCATCTTGCCCTCCCTGCTGCTGACCTGCCGCAGCGGCATCGTCCGGGAATGCCAGAACGCCGGCGACTACCTTCTTGATCTGTTCCAAGTTGGTGGCGGTCAAAAAGTTCTTGAGCAGGCTGACGCGGAGTTCTGCCCGGTATGGCTGATGCGACGGATCGGCCGCAGACGGATCACAGGTGCCGCAGGATTGCAGACTAAAAATCAATCCGGTATCATCCCCAGTATTTAGGACCTTCATATCCATCAGGTACACCTTTTCGCCAACCATATAATTCCGTGGAGTGTTCACGGCACCACAGCTTGGAACGTCTGGGACGGCGGGCGCAGCGGGAGCGCCCGGAAGACCCGGGAAACGGCCGATACCTCGTTTGATCTTGTTAACCTTCCCGCTCTTGGTTTCGGGAGTAACCTGTTGGTTCTCGTAGACACTGCGGGGACCGCTCTTGGTCGACGGACAGGCCGCTATCCCGTCCAATTGAACTACAAGAGTGCAACCGGGTTGCGCCACTTTAATTCCCGTGGGATCCATTAAAGTCGGCATATAGGTTGCTTGTAACTGTTCCGTCAGATTGCCGCCTGACGATGCCTGGTTGCAACCGGCCACTAGTGACGGCGCGAACGAGCCGGCTGCCAACGCCAGCAAAATGCTTATTCTTCCCATAAAATTCTCCTTTTCAGAACTACGCTCCACTTTCCAATCCGTGAAGGCGTAGAACCCCGCAGAAAGTACTCAATTTTTTTCAGGTGGATGCCGCGCAGCGCGCAATCCGTTCCCCTAAACCATCGGCGCGTAGGGCGGCTTCATACGTCAAGCCGCGACTTAAAATACACCGAACCACCGAACCATGCAATATATTTTTCGATCGTACTAATAGTTTCATTCGACTAGGGCAATTTCCGGTTACGAATCAGTTTTCACCCATAAATGCCTGGAATTACGGGAAAACCGCTTACGATGCTCTGAACTCTCCCATCTCCAGCGCATCGGAAGGAATGGTACGCAATTAGTATCCACTACTTAAGTACTGGAGCTTGTTTATCATAGCCTTACCTGAGCGAGACAGCCTTCCTGAGATCCACAGCATAGGCGAGTGAGGCCACATTGGGAAGTGAGGAAACGTGACCTCACTCCAGTGAGTAACTTGGCAGGCTCTCGATTACTGGTTGGCCGTTGGAATCGACGTGAGCGCGGCGCCGTTGAAACGGAGGCCGAGGACGGCGACGAACCCATGCAGGAAGGCATCCGTCTCTCACTGGTCTTCACTCGTATAGCGCAAGGCACACGGCAAAATAGTCAAGATTTTCCGGACTTTATTTTGAACAGAGCTGCGGCCCGCATTCCGCTTTGCGGGCATGCCACTTCAATTCTTTCTCACCAAAGATCCCGCGCTTCTCGCCCAATATTGCGAGCTACGCAATCGCGTTTACCGCCGCCACTATCCGCATCTGGCGGAAGACTTCGGCCATGAAGAAGCGACGGATCATCTCAGCGCTATCGTCGTGGGCTGGGAAGACCGCGTGGTGGCCGGAGGACGCATCACCACTTCCTGGCCGGAGAAGCCGCAGCTCATGCCCATGGAGGAAGCCGGTTTCCGGCTCGCCGCTTTGCCGGCGTTCCGCTTGGATCGGGAACCTTACGCCGAATTCTCGCGCGTCGCGGTTGATCCTCATTACGCGCACGGCCGGCGTGCCGGCTCCGGTTTGATTCAAGAAATGGCTTACGCTGCTGCTCGCATGGGAGTGGATCTGGTGTTCAGCATTTGTCCCGCGCCGCAGGTCCGCTGGAACGCGATGAACAGCCGCATATGCCGCGTCCGGTTTCGGACGTTTCCCGAGATTACAGTCGCCACACCGTTTCAGATTCCCATGACTCTGTGCGCGTATACCGGGTTAATCGAAGCTTACCGGCGGTTCTTGCCGCTCTCGGCGTGAAGGTGAAGGTGGAGTATGCGAACGATACTGTTAATTGCGAATTTGACTTGCTTCGCCAGCTTCGGATGGGCGATGCTGCGGCACTTCGAGCGGGCGGGAAAACCGAAGCCGGGAATGGTATTCACGGGTTCCGTAGTCCCTATATTTGCCGGTATTACTGTGATGTCGCTCATCGCGAGGCCACTCGAATGGCCGCTCGTCGCGCTCATCCTTTATGCGCTTGGCGTCATTCTCTTCTGGTTCGCGATTGCCGCCACGCGCGGGCAAAAGCTGGCTGCCTGCTTTCAAGGGCGCGTTTCCCCGGCCATTGTTCGCACCGGTCCGTATCGCGCCATTCGCCATCCTTTTTATACAGCCTACTCGCTGGTTTGGGTGGGCGGATTCGCGGCGACCGGATGGTGGCCACTCGCCGCGATCGCCTTATTTATGGCCGTCCTCTACGCCCGCGCGGCGCGCGCGGAAGAAGCCGGCTTCCTGCGCAGTTCGTCGGAGATCGAGTATCGGGCGTACATCGAAACAACCGGCAGCTTCCTGCCGCGCATCAGTAGGGCCGGTAGTTACTGGCGAATCACGCCGATCCGGTCGATGAGGTTTTGAAATGCGGAGTGCGCGTGGAGATGGCGAAAGAACGGGTAAGCGTGGAACCACACAGCCAGCGGGTCCCGGTCCTCCACGCTGGCCTCCAGGTGCCGGACCGCGGCGTCCGGATCGCCTGCGCCCAGCCAGCAGGCTGCGATCTGGCTCGGCGGAATATAACGGCCCGTGCGCTGGATACCGCGGAACCAGGCGATCCGGCGTCGCGCGACCCGCGGGTTACCGCTGAGACCGGCGAATAATCCACGCAACCCCCAGGTGACCGGACGCTCGTGGAGCCGCAGCGGGGTCTGGTCCAGCACACGCAGCGCGGCGGCGGGGTCGCCCTGCGCTTCCAGGAGAATGGCCTGGTTGAGGTGGTGCTGATAGTAATGCGGAGCCGCCGCCAGAGCCGCCTGAATCGTCGCCTGCGCCGCGGCAAAATCGCGGGCCAGCATTTGCAACATCGCCAGATCGCCCAGAAACGTGGGGTTGCAATAGCCGAAATGGTCCACCGTGCGCTGCAGGATGGCGATCGCTTCCCGGACTCGTCCACGGCCCACGAGGAACGCGGTGTACCAGACGTGCGTGGACGCTTCCCCGCCGCTAAACTCCACGGCGTTCGCGTAACATTGGCCCGCCTCGGTCCAGTTCAGTTCCAGTGCCTGCCAAACGATAGCTCTCGCCAGCCAAGCCTGCCAGGCCGGCGCCGGCGTGTCGAGGGCCCGGCCGGCGCACACGCGGGCCTGTTCCAGGCAAGGCCGCGGACGTGATCCATGAATAGCCTGAGAAGCCAGGGACTCCGCTTTGAGTGCCAGGGCGAGCGAGAGATCGGGTGCTTCTTCGAGCACCGCATCCAGATGCGTGATGGCGGTCGCAAACCCGGAAACCGTGCGCGATTCGAGCGCGACGCGCGCGCTCCACAAGCGGCTGGTCGCCGCTGCCGAAATTTCCAGCCGCCGCGAGAAGCGAGGAATGTAAGCGCCTTTGGGCAGTTCGATCACCACCGGATCCCGTCGGCCCGGCCCGGCATAATACTGCAGAAGCGTATCGCGCAGTTTGGCGGCTGTGGTGCGCACCACGGAATCGGCGTGCGGGTCGAAGGTCAACAGGTCGCGGCCGAAAATGTCCGCCGCCACCGTTTTCTGGTTTACTTCGGCTTGCTTGCCCCTGATTGCGTGCTCTACCACATAAGCGAGAAATCGAAACTCGGCGGGAGGCACATCGCCCTGGCGGCGCACCAGGTCCAGTGCGTGAGTAACTTCATACACTTCCGGTAACGCCATGGCGGGGGTTACTTCTGGAGTTATCCCCAAGTCCTACGCGAGAGGCCCGGAATCCGGGAGCCTCGGCGCAATTCCTTAGTATAGTCGAAAACAGCGGTGCGATCAGCGGCGGTTCCATCTATGCAGTCGCGAATTAGCATATCCAAAGTGATCCCCCCGCTCACTGCCACAGTTCTTATGGCCCGTGGAGCGAAAAGCGAAGAATCGCAAGCGCCGGTTCCGGACAAACTTTGCCGGACACACCTCGAAAGGATCACATCTAGTGCCACCTTCGCTCGGGCCGAACAGCTCCGCAAGCTGCTGGGTTGGCTGGGAGAGCGTTCGCTGTCCCCGGCCGCTGCGCCACCAACTGAAAAAGAGATCGGTGAGCTGGTGCTTCGCCGCCGGGATTTTGATCCTCAAGCGGACTCGCTGGTGCGCAAGGAAATGAGCCGGCTGCGTGCCAAACTGACGCAATATTACCAGAAGGAAGGTGCGCGGGACCGGGTGCGCATCCTGCATCTCAGCGGCTACATCCTCAGTTTCACGTGGGTCGGCCAACCCGCGGCGAAATCGCCCGGGGCGAGCCGGTTGCCCTGCCTACTGGTCCTGCCGCCGCGATCGCACCCCGATCTGGGAGCGCAGTCCATCCGGCTCGCGGAGGAGGTTCTGGTCCAGGTGGGCCAGGTAAACGGCGCAATCCTGGTTTCCCCGACCACGGCGCTCAGCTACGCCGGACGCATCGGCGACGTTCGAGAATTTGCCGCCGAATGTGGAGCTGATTTCCTATTGGAGGGAACGCTGGAGTTGTGCGACACGCAATTGCGGGTGACGCTATGGCTGGTCGACGGCCGTAGTGGAACCACGGAAAAGGCTGGACGGTTCCTCGCGGCCGATAGCGATGAATTGGCGTACCGTGCGGCGCTCTGGCTACAAGAGGAGATGTCCCGGCTTCGCCTGGACTGATTCCGCGGCTCAATTCGCCGGCCGCGAGCCATTTGGTTGACAATCCTTTGCTTGCCAAGATCGGGCAGACATACCAAACTAGAGAAGATGCAGGCTAAAGTGCGCAAAGCCGTTTTTCCCGCTGCGGGTCTGGGTACCCGCTTTCTCCCCGCTACCAAGGCGCAGCCTAAGGAGATGCTGCCGATCGTGGACAAGCCCATCATCCAGTACGGTGTGGAGGAGGCGCTGCATTCGGGCATTCAGAACATCATTATCGTGACCGGACGTGGAAAATCGGCCATTGAAGATCATTTTGATGTCAGCTTCGAGCTGGAATACCTGCTGGAGTCGCGCGCCAAAAAAGATCTCCTGAGCATCGTCCGCAGCATTTCGGACATGATCGATATCTCCTATGTACGTCAGAAGGAAGCGCTCGGGCTTGGGCACGCGGTTCTGCGATCCATGGAACTGGTAGGCCAGGAAACCTTCTCCGTGGTTCTGGCCGACGACCTGATCGATGCGGAAACTCCCTGTCTCCGCCAACTTCTGGACGTTTACAGTTTCTTCTGCGCGCCCGTACTGGCAGTGATGGAGGTGCCCCGGGAGAACATTTCTTCCTATGGCGCGATCGATGCCGAGCCGGTGTCGCACAACGGCCGCCACGATCGCGTATTCCGCATTCGCGACCTGGTAGAGAAACCGAAGCCGGCCGACGCGCCTTCCAACCTGGCGATTATCGGACGGTATGTGCTTACCCCGGAAATCTTTGATTCGCTGCAAAGCATAGAGCCGGGGTCGGGAGGGGAAATCCAGTTGACCGATGCCCTCAAACATTTGCTGCGGTCGCGGCCAATTTACGCCTATCGCTTCGAAGGAACGCGATACGATGCGGGCGACAAACTGGGATTTCTGAAGGCTACCGTGGAGTATGCTCTGCGGCGGCCCGACCTGGGCGGGGCATTCCGAGAGTATCTGCAAGGCCTGAAGCTGTAGGGAAGCTCGCTCAGTGAGGAGCTGAAGGGGCCTTAGAAACGGCAGCGGGCGTCGCTTGCGGGGCCGGTGAAGGTTCTTGCCGGAGAGCTTGCGGCGACAGCACCACCAGGTCTACCCGGCGGTTATGCATTCTGCCCTCGTGAGTGTCGTTACTGTCCACGGGAGCATTATCGGCATAACCGGCGACAGACATTCGTTCTTCCGGCACGTGGAAACGATCGCGCAGAACCTCTAGCAGGGTGATACTGCGCTCCGTGGAAAGCTCCCAGTTATTGCGAAACCGCGAGTTATGGATGGGTACGGAATCGGTATGGCCTTCGAGCCGCACCGCATTGGGCAACGCGCCGATCACGTCCGCAATCTTTTGAATGACCGGCAGGCTGGCAGGGTGAATGGCAGCATCTCCGGAGTCGAAGAAGGCGAGTTCCCGCATGCTGACCACCAGCCCCCGGTCCTCCATCTTGATTGCGACAGTGCCTTGCAGCACTTCCTTCCGCAGGATGGTATTCAGCGTGGCAAGCGCGCTGGACAGATCGGCCTTATTTGCGGGAGGAGCGGCGGCGGGAGGAACGGCAGCAGGAGGAGCGGCCGCAGAGGGAACGCTGGCCGGAGGAACCTTTGCGGAAGGATTTTTAGGCTCCGCCGCATCCGGGTGGGTGCGCGAGTCTCCTTTCCCATCCGGCGTAACCTTGCGCTGATTGATAATGCCCTGAATCGCGGTGGCAAGCTGCCCGTGCTGCAGCGCCTCCCGCACGCTCTCGGCGACTATTCTCTGTTTGGTCTTGTCTTTCTGCGCGGTGGCGAACATCACCACGAAGAAGGCAAACAGCAAAGTAATGAAATCGGCGTAGGAGACCAGCCACCGTTCGTGGTTTTCATGATGCGCGGCGTGCTTTCGTTTCATATCAGTTCCGAGCGTCAGTTCCGGGCGTCAGTTTCGAATAGCGGCGGCTTGCGGCGCGCCGGCCTTGCCGCTAACTTTTTCCTTCTTCGGCGAGGCTGCTGTTTCGCGATTGAAAGCCGACAGTTTCAGACGAATGAGGGTCGGGTTGAGGCCTTCCACGATTCCGATTACGCCTTCGACCGTCAACTCCTTCAGCAAACGGGCCTTTTGGTTGCGCGCCCTCATCTTTTGGGCGAACGGCAGAAACAGAATATTCGCCACTGCCACACCGTATACTGTGGCCACGAAGGCAACCGCAATTCCGTGTCCCACCTCGGCGATATCATCCAGGTGTTTCATCACCTGGATCAGACCCATCACAGCCCCGATAATTCCGATGGTCGGAGAGTACCCGCCGGCTGCCTCCCAAACCTTGGCCTTTTGCTCCTCCGTCTGTTCTTCCAAGTCGATATCGATCTCCATCATCTTGCGAATCTCGTTGAGATCCGTGCCATCCACCGCCAGGCTGAGCGCCTTGCGTAGAAACGGATCGGCGATGTCGCGGGATTCGTTTTCCAGACTGACAATGCCGTTTCTGCGCGCCTGGCTCGCAAAGTGAATCAGAGTCTCGATCGTTTCTCCCACGGAACTCGCCTGCTCCAGGAACACCGCCCGCATGGCCTTCATGGCTTCCAGGAAGACAGGCAGAGGCGTGGTGATGAGAACCGCGCCGAAGGTTCCGCCCAGAACGATCAGGGCGGCAGTGGTCTGGGCCACATCGAGGATACTGCCCTTTTCCAGGATGAGGCCTCCAAGAATACCTGCCAAAGCCAGAGCGATACCGCCCAGGGTGGCCAAGTCAGGTTTGATTCCGCCGGCTTTGCCGGAAGGCTTCCCCTTCTTTGCTGGCGCCGTTTCAGCCATTACTCCTCCGCTTCCGGCCCATCATCCGGTGGCGCCTGCGCCGAACCCGATATTTCGGGCGGCCCATAAATCTTCCTGCGATAATCCATTACTCTGCGGACGACCTCCTCCGGCGACTCCCGCACGCGCAGAATTTCCCCATTCGTCAGCGTGATCACAGTATCCGGCGTAATATCAATGCGCTCAATGAGATCAGAATTGAGCACGATAGGCGCGTGGTTCAAGCGCGTAAGCCGGACCATTGTTTCTCCTGGGAGTATATCGGCGGTGTCGGGCGTGTTCTGTAGGGGGGACTGTAGGAGGCCGGGCTTACGAGTCGCCCGGCGCGCGCTCCAGTCCGTCCAGGATCTCGGAGAGCCGCCGGCTCGCTTCGGTGCGGGCGCCGAAGCGCCAGAGGTTGTAGTGCGCGGTAAACTCTCCCACAGCGATTCCCAGTGCCGAAGGAGGAAGCGCAGCCGCAAATTCCGCGGGGGTGAACCAGGCGGGCTTTTCATAACCCCGTTGTTTCAGCACCTGCAGCATGCGCTGGTAGAGCAAAGTGGCATCGCCCGCCCCGGCGCATCCGCGGCGCACGCGGCGGACACCGGTCCAGACACGCGCGGCGCGGATGAGGCGCGGCCCAAGCAACCAGAGACCAATCGCCAGTAGCAGTAAGAGCACCGCTAGCTGCAAGCCGGAGCGCCGTAATTGCTGCAGGATCTGCGACGGCCAGCCAGTCCCGATATTTATCAGGGAATCGAACCAGCGATTTTCCAGGCTATGGGCGCTGCTCTCCACGCGATACGAAAGGCTGCCTTGCCGGCCCAGATCGTAACTAACCACCCAATCCTGCCAAAACGTTTGCGCGGCATCCACATACAATTCGAGCTTGGATATTAGAGAGAACACCGGTGGATTCGGGTCGGGTGGCGTAGGATCGAAGGTCGTCCAGCCGTGGTCGGGAATCCAGGCCTCCACCCAACTATGCGCATCGGACGCCCGGATCACCCATAAGTCGGAAATGGGATTGTACACGCCGCTCTGAAATCCCGTGACCAGCCGTGCGGGAATTCCCAGAATGCGCAGCATGATGGTCATCGCCGTAGCAAAGTGTTCGCAGTAGCCTTTGCGGCGCACGAACAGGAACTCGGCCAGGGGGTCCGCAGCTTCCCGGCTGGGCAATTCCAAGCTATAGGCGTAGTCGTGGCGCAGGCGCCGTTCGAGCGCTCGCGCCCGCTCCAGGTCCGTAAGGGCGCCGGCGGCCAGAGTGCGCGCCAGTGGGGCGATCCGCGGATCGAGTTTCGGCACTTGCAGCGCCTCGCGCTGCATGGCAGGAGACAGCTCCGGAGCGGGCACGATAGGAGCTGAAGTTTCCGGCTGCTCATCCAGCACACTGTAGGCGTCATAGCTGAATCCGGCGGGCGGAATATTGGTCAGCCGATAGCTGCCGGTGTCGTTGCGAATCACCGAAAACTGGCTGAGGTCGAGGTTCACCGGCGTACCCGCGAAGAATAGAGCGTCGGTATCGGCGGCGTTCAATTGCACGTGATAGTTGAGCCGCCTGCCCCCGGCTACGGATTGGAGCTGCAGGTGGCCGCCCGAAAAGCGGAGCCGCTCCTCGTGAGGGTCGGGATTGGACCAGCGTTTTCCGTCGAACATCGTGAGGGCCGCGCCGCGCCACTTCATGGCCGGAAACGCGCTGCGGCTGAAAATCGCGATATGCATTACCGGGAGCGAGTTGGTTTTGATTTCCCCGATTTCGCCCAGCGTTACCTGGTTCGAAAACCCCGGCAACAGATAGTGGCGGTGGCCCATCAGCCGGGCGAAGGTAGCTTCGGCGGTTCGCGGCAACAGAAAGAAGAAGCCCGCCGTGATGGTCAGGATGCCGCAGGTAGCGAGGACCGAAACCAGCGTCAGAAGTAGGGAAAGGCCGCCGGGCGCGCTGCGCGGTGTGGCCTCCGATTTCCCCTGCGCACGCTGAATTTCACCGCTGCTCAGCGCACCAATGGCAAACAGAAGGTACAGCGCCAGGAATAAAACAAAGTTAATTTCCACCGAAAGAATGGCCGCCGCCAGCAGTTCCAGGAAAGCGATTACCGCGGTGAAGAGGTAATCGCGGCCGGTCTTGGCCAAAAGAATCTGGGTAACGGCGAGGAAAAACAGCAGATGCACCGTGGCGCTGAGCACATTACGGGAGAGCAACCCGTAATCGATCCCGAAGAAGACGACGTAAGAGATCGCCAGCAGGCGGGCGGTTGCCTCCGGGATGCGCAACGAAACCACGCCGGCGATCAGCAGGGCGCGCAACACCAAGCCTGCGCCGGTGAGCACGAGGGTTGCCGTATCGAGGTAACCGGACCCGGCCACCGCCAGGTAACCGCTTGCGACCAGGCCCAGCAGCGAAAACTGGAAGAATCGTTCGACGGCGGTTAATTTCATCCGGCAGGCGCCTGCCGCGCCATAATAACTATTCTATCCATGGAGCACGAACCGATCGGACTCGTAGTGCATGCCACCGGCAAAACAGGTGTTTTGCATCAGTTAACAGGTGTGATTGCGCGGCACGAAGGCGACATCACGTCAGTCGAAATTCTGGACAACGCGCCCGATACCGCCCGCACCTATTTCGAAGTCGTTCTCCCGGGCGAGCCGGAGCCACTGGTAACGGATTTGCGGCATCTGCCCATCGTGCGGCGCGTAGAACTCGTGAAAACGCTGGAGAAGATCTACGGCAAGCGCATCATTATTATGGGAGGGGGTGCGCAGGTGGGCCAGGTGGCGATCGGCGCGGTATCGGAAGCGGACCGGCACAACATCCGCGGCGAGCATATCTCGGTGGACACCATTCCGTTGGTGGGCGAGCAGAGCTTGGCGGACGCCGTCCGTGCGGTAGCCCGCCTGCCGCGTGCCAAAGTGCTGGTGATGGCGGGCGCGCTGATGGGAGGGGAGATCGAAACTGCGGTGCGCGAAGTGCGCCAGCAGGGGCTGCTGGTGTTCAGCCTCAACATGGCCGGCAGCGTCCCAGAAGCCGCCGACCTGGTGATCAGTGATCCTGTCCAGGCCGGCGTGATGGCAGTGATGGCAGTGGCGGATACAGCCAAATTCAGCGTGGACCGGCTCAAGCGGCGGGTGTTCTGAGCGGCATCGAGCGCGCAGCATCCCCCGCCCGGTTAAAGGCAATCAAGCCGCTGCGGGGCGGATATTCTGGTTCACGCGGAAGAAGTTTTCGGGGTCATACTTCGCCTTGATTGCCGCCAAGCGCTGATAATTGCCCCGGTAACTTTCACGTACCCGCTCCTGGCCTTCCTCCATCATGAAATTCACATATGCGCCCCCCGAGCCGAACGGATGCAGAGCTTCATAATAGGCCTTCGCCCAATCGACAATCTTGCCGCGGTTCGCCGGATCGGGATCCACCCCCACGATCACCCCGCTCCAGACAGCATCCCGGTAACCGAAAGCTGTCTCGTTCTCGCCCACTCGATGCACGTTTCCATTCACTGGATATAAGTGCATGGTCGATTGCCAGGTCGGCAGTTGGGAGCCGTGCTCCAGATGCTTCGCGATTGCTTCGTCGCTGAGTTCCTTAAAGAAATCGGCTTTCCAATACCATTGCAGACCCGGGGGGTACACCGCATCGAACAATCCCTGGAGCATCGGAAATGGCATGGCCATAAACAACTCGAAAGCCGGTTTGCGGTAGTCGCGAACCGGTTGCAGGATGGCATTGGCTTGCTCCATCGGGCCTTGATAGCACCAGACAATGCCGCACATTTTCCGGAGGTGCAACTCTTCGGGGAAAGGCGGCCCTGGCGGCACCGTCATCATTGCGAAAAAGCCGTTCATTTCTTCGGGCGCGCGGGAAATGAACTCGCGGTACCACTTCATAATGTCAGCCGCATCCTCCAAGTTCCAAAGCATCGGTCCCGCGCAAACCGTGCTGACCGGCTGTGCCTGAAAAAGAAACGAAGTGACGACGCCGAAATTCCCTCCTCCGCCTCGCAGCGCCCAAAACAAGTCGGGATTCTCGTCCGCGCTCGCGACGACAAAGCTGCCGTCGGCCAGCACTATATCAGCCGCGAGAAGATTATCGATGGTCAAGCCATATTTGCGGCTCAGATGGCCCATTCCTCCGCCCAAAGTCAGGCCGCCGACGCCGGTAGTAGAAATGATTCCGGAGGGCACTGCCAGGCCGAAGGCGTGCGTGGCATGGTCCACGTCGCTCCATTTGCAGCCCCCGCCTACACGCACCGTCCGTGATGCCGGGTCCACCCTCACGTAGCGGATCGGCGCCAAATCGATGACCAGGCCGTCGTCGCAGACGCCCAGACCGGCTGCATTATGCCCGCCGCCGCGGATGGAAACCTGCAGCCCGCTCGCTCTGGCCATCTTCACAGCGGCGATCACATCGGCAACATCGGTGCATTGGGCGACCAGCGCGGGTTTCCGATCGATCATGCCGTTATAGACCTTCCGCGCCTCGTCATATCCCGTGTCTTCCGGGGCGAGCACGTTTCCACGGAACTGGCTCCGAAATTCGGTAATCGTTTGTTGTAAGGACATCTGTTCCTCCTCCGGGGCGCGGAACTTATGATCCGCGCCGGATACTTCCACTTTGACCAAACGACCGTTCTAAGAGCGTTCCGTAGAGGCGGATGCAACCGTTCCGGCCGCAAGAATGGATAACTTTCGCTCGAACGCTACCGAACCGCAGCGCCGCGCGGCTTCGATACCGCGCTCGAAACTCTCTCGCGCCGATGCGGTTTTTCCCTGCGCCGCGAGCAGTTCCCCTTGGACGCGATGCAGCTCTGCGAGAGGCCACTGCTCACCGTTTTTGCTGGCGAACGCGAACCCATTGGAAAGGCTGGCGAGCGCCTCACCGGGCATGCCGGCGCGCCAGAGTGTTTCCGCGAGCAGGGCGAAGTAGTAGGGCAGCCGGAGTTCGGCGCGCAAGCCGGTGAGCGCGTCCAAACCTTCGCGGAGTTGCTGGAGTCCTCCGGCAGCATCACCCTCCATGGCCGTTGCCCAGCCGGTCACGATGTTTGCCATCGCCAGGTAATACGCGAAACCATACTGGCTGCATATTGCCAGCGACTCCTGACTCCGCTGGAGCGCCTGAGCGCTCTCTCCCCGGAAAGCATGCAGCAATCCGGCATACACGAGAGCAATTGCCCGGCTGAAGGGGTTCCGCGCCCGATCCGCCGCCGCAATCGATTCCGCGGCGTAAGCGCCGTGGTCTCCGTCCTGACACAGCCAGGCGAGATGGGCCAGGTAGGAACGGCAGAATACACCCAGGTCCGGCCCGGCGAATAGCGCCAGCACTGATTTCCCGGAATCGTCGTATGCTGCGATGGCTGCGGTCATGTGCTGCAGCGATTCCCGCAGGCGCCCCAAATGAAACAGGCAACTCCCGTTTACAAAATTTGCCGCCATCATCAGCCCGGCCGGATCCCGTTCCGCGGATTGCAGAAATTTCAGGCTGAACTGATGTGCCTTCTCCAGATCGCCCCGCACGATGTGAAAGACCCAGGCACCACTCAAGATTGGGAAAAGATGCCGATCGCCGAAGCGCTTGGATAAGTCGAGCGCTCGATGATAAGTCTCGCCGACTTCCTCGGCTGAGTAACCCGCGGTCGTCACCAACGCGGGACCAAGAGTGGCCAGGAGTTGGAGTTCCTGCTGCAAGCGCTGTTCCGATTCGGGGAACTCCCGGCATAATGCCAGTGCCCGCGTCAGCAGGCCCGCCGCTTCAGCCTCCGCATATCGCTCGCGCGCATAGGCAGCCGCGCACTCGTAAAATGAGATGGCCTCTTCCGGCATTCCGGCCTCTTCGAAATGCGAGGCTATCTGGCCGTTCCAGCTTTCGATATCTGCGCCATGAACTTCGGCCAGAACCCGCGCCACACGGCGGTGCAGATATCGCCGGCGAACCACGGTCAGCTCGCCATAGGCCACTTCACGCAGACGGTCGTGGGTGAAGTCATATTCGGAAGCCCCGCGGCTTTCGATGATCCGGCGGCGCCAAAGCTCGTCCAGTGCCTGGGAAAGGCTGGCTTCGTCCCAGTCCATTGCCTTCTCCAGCAATTCGAAAGAAAAAGGGCGCCCGATGACACTCGCCAGGCCGGCGAGTTCGTAAGAAGCCGATGGAAGCTGTCCCAGACGCGCCGCAATAACGGCATGGACCCGCGTGCTCTGCAGCCCCGCCCGCACCGTCTCCAGCACAAACAGCGGGTTCCCCCGGGTGGCGTGGAAGATCTCTTCGAGCCTGCCCATTTCCAGGGGCTTGGCGGATTCCCGGCGCGCCAATTCGGCGGTCTCTGCGGCATCCAAGGGATCGAGGGGAATTTCCACCACCATCCCGGATTGCCGCAGCGCGGCGATAAAGCGTGTAAAGGGATGATCGCGGCCGGTTTCCTCCGCTCGCACCGTCCCCAGCAACAAAACATGGGACGCGGCGGGCGATGTCAACAGGATATTCAGCCATTCGTACGAATCCGGATCACACCATTGCATGTCGTCCAGATACAGCAGAAGGGGCTTGCGGCTGCTTCCGATGGCATAGCTTATGGATTCGTAGAAGCGAAGGCGCTGCCAGCTTTCGGTGAAAGGGCTAGGCAGGCCGGAGCCGTCCCCCTGATCGGCCTGCTCCCGGATCTCCGGAACGAGCCGTCCCAGTTCCGCTGCATGCACAGCTTTCAGGCTTGGCCAGCCCGCGCGGATCGCATCCGAACGAAGCCACTCGGCAACCGGCGCGAAGGGAACCTGCCCCTGGCCGGCGAAACACCGCGTACGCGCCGCCGCATATCCCCGGCCCACGCATGCTTGATATAACTCATCGGCGAGCCTGGTCTTGCCGATGCCCGGTTCGCCCGAGATCACGGCCACTCGGGGACCCGCCGCCGCTGCCGATTCCCAAACGGATGCGAGCCGGCGCCATTCCGGCGCGCGCCCGATAAGCACCGGGAGTTTTGGTAGACGCGAAGCCGGCTCCACTACTGCGGATTCGGATTTCCGCGCGGACCAAGCTCCGGACTCCGGCTGTGGTTTGAGAATCCGTTCAAACAGCTCCATGGTGGCGGGACTGGGTTCGACGCCCAGTTCGCGCCGGAGGACCCGCAGGCACTGGTGATAGGCGCGTAAAGCGCTTGCGCGGTCCCGGTTAAGGTCATGCAACCGGATGAGTCTTTGATAATGTGACTCGCCGAGAGGTTCGAGTGCGGCCAGGCGCTCCGTGCACGCGATCGCGCCTACGAATTCCGACCGCTCTTCCAAGAGAGTCGCGAGCCGCTGGAGGACCTCGGAAAGCCGCTTTCGGTAATCGTCGCGCATTGGCGCGAGCCAATCATCGTACAGGCCAGGCAGGAGGTCATCTTCGTAGAGCTGCGCTGCGGTGGTGAGCGGCTGGATCTCCAGAGCGGAGTCATTCGCCGCTCGCGCGGAAGCGGCATCGGCGATTGCGCTTTGGAATTCAATGACATCAATAGAGCACGAAGGGTCCCGCCGCCATCGAACGTCAAAATGAGCCGTCTCCAGCAAATTGCATTCGGCCGGCAATGCACGCTTCAAATGGTGAAGCAACTGTCGCAGATTGGTCCGGGCCTGCGATTCGCTCGAAGCGGGCCACAGCGAAAACGCCAGGCGCTCCCGCGGCTGGGGACCATCTCCATGCAGGATCAAGTACGCGATCAGGGACTGGAGGCGATTCGTATTGATGGCCGTGACCGGGAGTCCCTCCGAGATCATCCGCAGGGCCCCGAAGAGCTTCACCCGCATGACCTCTTAGTTTAGACTACGAGCGGGATGGATCAGTCTCAGCCTGGGCTGGGCAATGCACTCTAACGCGCCAGCCCATTGATGGCGCCGCCCATGTGCTATTTTCCAGCTTTTCTCGACTTGGTAGTGCGCTAATTTAGCGCGCTACCCTATTTCGGGTAAACGCGGAAATCGTCGAAGTAGGTTACCGAATCGGAAACGGTGCACAGGCCAACTTTGCCGGCTCCGGTAAACGTGGAGTCCTGCGCACGAAAGAGCCGGCGATGATTGACATATACCTGGAATTGATTGCCCCGAAATGAGATTTTCAGAATTTGCCAGGTGTTCGGCCGGATATCATGCTTCACCTCAAACGCAGAGGGGGCCATTCCCCGCGGCGTAATCGGAATGGAGCGGCCGTTTTCCACTTTGAACAGCGCCACTTCGTCTCCCATCGCGCTGGCGCGCACGGTGTAGTAGTTCTTCTCATCCCGGTAGCGGAACACCAAGCCGCCGGCCTGATCCTGCCGGCCCGATACGGGTTTGAGGCGGACGCTGACTTCTCCATCGCGCAGCGAAACGCGATCGAATATCGCCAATGGCAAACGATCCTGCTGTGGCCCCGAAGAGGTTTGTGCCAGCACGTAAGGGGGCGTCGGGGCGGAAGGATCCCGCAAGATCTGCCACTGCGGCGCGACTCCCTGGTTAGTCATGGCAACGGTCCAGCCTGGCGGTGCTTTGCCCAAAGAGTCGCGGTCAAAGGTAACCACGTGGGCTGAGGAAGCAAGCAAGCTGAAGGAAACCAACCAACCAAAACTAATCATTCAACTGAAACCATCGGCGGGCACATAAAATTCTTTACCCTCTAATCACCGTTGTAGCATGATGCGCCGCTCTGTGTGCAGAGCATTGCGTGGGGATGGTGCCATTCGCGCGGCTGATTACGAGCATTTTCTCATTCCAGCCAGGAAGCATGCGCTCATGTCAGAATTAAAAGAGCGGACCCCCGCCAACTCGCCATGTACGCCACCGCCGAAGGCACGCGCCGTTTCGCCAGCCGCCATCCTGATTATCAGAAAGCAGGCTTTTACCGGACAGTATTGGACCTCCAGGTATCGAGTCTGGGAATTGGCACCTATCTGGGCGAAACCGGCGAGGCTGCAAACAACGCCTATGCCGAAGCGCTGATTCGCGCCGGAGAAGGAGGCATTAACTTCTTCGACACGGCCATTAACTACCGTAACCAACAATCGGAGCGGGCCATTGGCACGGCCCTGCGGCGGCTGGTGCGCGACGAGATCGTAGTGGCCACCAAAGCCGGATTCCTGACGCCGGGAGCGGTTCCCGAGTTCCTCGACCGCAAGGATGTGGCCGGGGGCATGCACTCGATAGCGCCGCGCTTTCTGGCGGACCAAATCGAGCGGAGCCGGGCGAACATGGGAGTAGACACAATTGACGTTTTCTATCTGCACAATCCCGAGACGCAGCTCGACTACACTCCGCGCACCGATTTCGAAGATCGCCTGCGCCGCGCCTTCGCGCAGCTCGAGCGGCTGGCCGAGGAGCAGAAGATTCGCTGGTTCGGCGCGGCCACCTGGGATGGATTCCGCAAACCCGGCTCGCTCGACCTCGCGCGTGTAGCCCAAATTGCGGCTGAGGAGGGCGGCGCCGGGCACCGTTTTCGATTCCTTCAGCTTCCCTTCAATCTGGCCATGGTGGAAGCGTTCACCGGCCGTCCGCGCAGCGTGCTGGAGCAAGCTGCGGAGCTGGGTTTAGTGGTCGTCGCCAGCGCCACCCTGATGCAGGCACGCGTACTCGGCCAGATGCCCAATCCCGTGGCGGAACTGTTACCAGGTCTCGCAACGGACGCGCAGCGCGCGATTCAATTCACGCGCTCTACTCCCGGCATAGCCGTGGCCCTGGTGGGGATGGGGCGGCCGGAGCACGTCGCGGAGAATCTAGGTGTCGCCCCGGTGCTGCCGGCTACTCCGGAAGAGTACCTGCGGCTGTATAGCTAGGAGCTTTCAGCACTCAGTTTTCAGCTTTTGAAGCAGGCGCGGTAAGCTGAAAGCCCATCGCTGACCGCTTGCCACTGCGCAATTCAGATTTTACGGTGGCTACTCTCCAACTCCCCAGGCTAGTCTAGAAGCTGGTGATGACGGCGCTTGAAGTTTCCGACCTCGCGCTTCTCGATGCAGCGCTCGAATCGCTGCCGGAGTCGTCTGCGGTGTTTCTCATTTGGCCGCGCGAAGGCCAGCCCTACCTCTCCCGGACCGCGCGGCTGCGGCGCAGGCTGCGACGCCTTCTCAAGGAGCGCCAAACGCCTTCCCGGCTGCTCAATCTGCGCCATACCGCGGCACGCATCGAATACCAGCTCACGGCTTCGGGGCTCGAATCGAGCGTAGTTTATTATGAAACCGCCAAACGCCATTTCCCGGAAACCTACCTCGAGCAGACCCGCCTGCGCATGCCAACCTATGTGAAGATTCTGCTGGGCAACGAATTCCCGCGTAGCCAGCTTACTACGCACCTGGCGCGCACCGCGGTCCCCAGAGCGCCGCTATTTTTCGGCCCGTTTCGCGCGCGCGCCTCCGCCGAAAAGTTCGAAAGCCAGTTTCTCGATCTGTTTCAAATGCGCCGCTGCCAGGACGATCTCGTGCCTTCGCCTGATCATCCCGGCTGCATTTACGGCGAGATGGCGATGTGCCTGCGCCCTTGCCAGCAGGCCGTGGGGCCGTCCGAATATGCGCACGAAGTGGAGCGTGCTTCCGACTTCCTGCGCAGCGCCGGGCGGTCGATGGCCAATTCCATTGCCCGCTCCCGCGACCGCCTCAGCGAGGAGATGAATTTCGAAGAGGCTGCGCGCCAGCACAAGCGTTGGGAACGCGTGCAGGAAGTGCTGAAGCTGCGCGACGAGCTGGCCGCCGACCTGGAGCGGCTCGATGGCGTCGCGATTACGCGCTCGGAGGCTGCCGGGGCGGTCGAACTGTGGTTTGTGCGCGGGGGCTATTGGCAGACGCCGCAGCGATTCCGCTTCGAAGCGCGCGAGGGCCGCCCGGTATCTATGGATCTGCAGCTTCGCACCGTGTTCACTGCTGTCGAAGCCCGCAAGCTCACAGTGCGCGAACGCGAGGAGTATCTGGCGCTTCTGGCCCGCTGGTATTATTCGAGTTGGCGGGATGGAGAATGGCTGAGTTTCGAATCCTGGGACGAAATTCCATATCGCAAGCTGGTGCACGCCATCTCGCGCGTGGCGCGGCAATAGCCGTTCTCGCGCTGGCGCTGCTGCCCGCGGCTGAAGTGGAGCCTCTGGTGCCCGACTCGCTGCTGCGCGCCATCCTGCGCGAACTCTCGGTGGATAATGCTCTGAAACAGACCGCGGCCATCACATCCCACGCGCGGTACCCCAATTCGCAAGGCTTTTTCGATGCCGCCGAGTATGTAGCCGGCCGGGCGCGTGAGTACGGATTGCAAAATGTCCGCATCGAGCGCTTCCCCCAGTCTGCGCCCATGTGGGATGCCGAAGAAGCGGAACTGAACGTAGTCTCGCCCGCGGGCGAACGGATTGAAACCGTGCTCGCCCAGTTCAGCGCGGATGCTGATGTTACCGCGCAGCTCGTTGAGGCCTCCCCAGCCGGCCGCCTCCGCGGTAATGTGCTGCTTACGGATGACGAACCGGACATCGCGGCGCGGAGGCTTGGAGGACAACGGGTAGCCGCGATCATTTCCGATGCGGCCGGCGAATATTTTGGCAGGCGCACACCGCCCGATGCCATTCTCTGGGGCCGGGTTCCGCGCAACATTGCCGGCCTGATGATCAGCCCGCATAGTGGCGCGGCGCTACGCGATCTGCTCAAACGAGGACCGGTCACCGTGCACATACGCGCCAAAGCGCGCCGCACCGCGCCGGGCGCTATTGGTATGGTGATGGGCGAGATTCCCGGGGCAGTGCGCGGGCAGGATATCGTAATTGCGGCCCACCTGGACCATCAGTTCCCCGGCGCTAACGATAACGGTTCCGGAGATGGCACTCTGCTCGAATTGGTGCGCACGCTCAATCGGCTCATCGAAACCAAAAAGATTCCGCAGCCCCACCGCACCATTCGCTTCTGGTGGACTACGGAAATTGAGTCCGAGCAAGCCTGGTTCCGCGCCCATCCGGCAGACGCGCGCAACATACTGCTTTCTGTCGTATTGGATCAGGCGGGCGGCGAACGCAACGCCGAAAATAATTTCATCGTGATCGATAACCCGGAGTGGCTGCCGAGCTATGCCGATGATCTGATCGAGAATCTGACCGAGTACGTGAAGGAACGTTACGCGCCGGCGGAACACGAGCCGGACCCCTTGCTAATCGCGCCCGGCGGCAGCCACCAATCCTTCCGCGCCGACTATTGGGCATACCAGCCGATCACCGATGAAACGGCGTTTGAGGCGAACGACATCCGCATCCCGGGAATCGCGCTGGCGGTGCCTTCTCTCGATCTGATCCACACCAACCTCGATACCGTGGACCGCCTGGACCCCACCTGGATGAAGCGCAGCGCTTTGCTCACGCTGGCATCGGCGCTATATGTGGCCAATGCCGGGCCGGCTGAAGCGCGCGCTCTATTGGACTACACATTCCACCAGGCGGCGGCGCGCCTGGCGCTCAGTTCCGATCCCGCGCGCGATCTCGAGATCGAGCGGAAGCGCCTCGATTCCGTGTTTCCGCTCGATCCGCAGATTCATGCCGCGCCGGAGCAGTTGCGGCTGGAAGCAATCGCCAAGGCCCTTACAGGATCCAAGTAAACATGGTTGGCCGCAGATAAACACAGATGAACACCGATAAAAACTCTCTGTTTTTCATCCGTGTTCATCTGTGTTTATCTGCGGCCCGAACTGGGTTATGTTTTCCCTAGAAATTACCTGTCCGCCCGGCCAACTCGATCTGCTCATCGCCGAGCTCTGGGAACAGGGCTGCGCGGGCATTTCCGAACTCGATAACCACTCGGTGCGCGCCTTTTTCGAAGATACGGCCGATCGCGATTTTCTAGAGCAGCGCTATCCCGGCGCGATCGCGCGCATCGAAGAAGATCGCGACTGGGTGCAGTCCGCGCGCGACCTGCTCCAGCCCTTGGAAGTTGGGCGGCGATTCTTCCTGGTTCCGGAATGGCGCGACGATCCCGCCCCGCCCGGCCGTTTTCGCATCATGGTAAACCCTGGCCTGGCGTTTGGCACCGGCGTGCACGAAACTACCCAGCTTGCCATCGAAGCGCTGGAAGACTACTCGAAACCGGGCATGACCGTCGTCGATATCGGTACAGGCTCCGGAATACTGGCGGAAGCGGCGGAACTGCTCGGGGCCGGAAAGGTATTCGCGTGCGATATCGACCCTTCCGCAATCGAGATCGCACGGCGGCGAATCGGACGGTGCTTCGCGGGTTCGGCCAACGCCGTGCGGCCTCGAATAGCGGATCTGGTTCTGGCCAACATCAGCCCCGAAGCCATCATCGAACTTGCTCCCGATTTGCTGGGTTGCCTGCGGCCGGGCGGTATTTTGCTAGCCAGCGGTTTTGAGACAAACGAGGTGGACCTGATTCAGGCCGCGTTGCCGCGCGCGCGTGAAATCCGGCGCAAGGGAAACTGGGCGCTGGCCGTCATCTACGCGCCGTGGCCTATTCGCTATAGCTGATCTCGGCCCGCCTGGCCGCAATGGCCGCGTAGATGAGAATGGCAAGCGCCACCAGCAGCAACCCCGGCACTGCGTAGTGCGCGGGAACCGGTTCCGTGTCCACCATCAGAAACGAGATCGGCGTGGGAGTGCGGACGGGAAGAGTCACCGGGGCAAGGCTCTTCAGATAAAAGATCACGCTGAGCTTCTTCAGAAAGCTGGGCAAAAACGGGTTTAAATTCTCCCACACCCAAACCACCGCGGCGGGAATCATGGGGTTGCGGACGAATAGCCCCGCAAACACGAAGACGGCGCCGTAACCGATGCAGGCCAGCAGTGCGATGAGCAGATATTGGGCAAGCTGCCCCATTCCGGGGCCGTTGCTGAAAAAGCTGCTCCAGGCAGCTCCTTGATGCCGCCCTACGAGATACATGGAAAGCCCCACGCTCACCCCAAACACCACCACCGCAACCAGCAATCCGCTGAGATATTTTCCGATTACCAGCCACTCGCGGCGAATGGGCGCGAGGAAATAATAATGTAAGGTTTTCTCCAGCATCTCCGCCCGGAACAGGTTCGAGAAAATGCCTACGCAGCCAAAAAAAATGCCCAGGCGCAGAAAATAGGTCTGAAACAGAAACGCGAAGATTTCGGTGTCCGTGTAAAGCGAATGGCCGCGCCGCCCGTACGCCTGAAACCGCGACATGGTCACCGTGTGCAACAAGGTAAGTCCGACAGGCGCCAGCGCCAGCATGTATACCCACCAGCCGCGGCGCGTAAAGAAAGTTTTCTTCAGCTCCAGCCGGATCACCGCGGCGATTTGATGCAGCACGCTGTTCATACCGCGCCCCCTTCCGCGCCGATCAGGTACTGATAAACCGAATTGACGTCGTCATCGGCAGGCGCCACGGATTCCACCTCCAGGCCCGCTTCCATCACCACGCGATTCAGCAGCAGGTAGAAGCGATCGGCATCGGTGGTGCGCAGCAGAACGCTTTTGCCATCGGGATGAATTTTAGCCTCCACCACGTGATCCTGTTGAAACAGCGACGCCGCCAGCCGCCCCGGCTGGTTGCACCGCACCAGGATCTGCATCGGCTGGTCCTTCACTTCGCTGCGCACCCCTTGAATCTGGCCCTCGGCGACTACGTATCCCTGGCTGAGCAAAATCACCTGGTCGGAGATGCGGTCCACTTCGTGCAGGATGTGGCTTGAGACAATCACATGCCGTCCTTCTGCGCCCCATTTGCGGAATAGCTCAATGGTTTCGGCTCGTGCCAAAGGGTCGAGTCCGTTGAGTGGTTCATCGAGCACGATTACCCGCGGATCGTGAGCGATGGCCTGCGCGAGCTTGATGCGCTGCCGCATCCCTTTGCTATAAGCGGCCAGCGAGCGGTGCGCGGCATCGGCCATACTCACGGTTTCGAGCGCGGTCCACGTGTGCCGCTGGCACTCCTCCTCAGTCATCGCGCGGATACGCAGGAAAGAATGAATGAACTGGAAACCGGTGAGGCCTTTCGGAAAAGCGTCGAACTGCGCGCAATAGCCCAAAATCCGGCACAATTCCTCGGGGCGATCCGGGCTAACACCGAGCACGCGAATCTCGCCGCGCGTCGGCCGGATCAAGCCCGACATCAGGTTCATTAGCGTGGTTTTGCCCGATCCATTGGGACCCACCAGGCTGGTAATGCCAGGCGGAATCGCCAGCTTCACGCGATTGACGCCCAGCGCTTCGCCGTAAAAGCGCGAGACATCGGAGAAGGTGATGAGGCCGTCACTCACTTCACCACCTCCGCGCCGCGAATCTTGCGCGCCAGCATATACAGGCAGATCAGGCACAGTGCCGCCAGCGTGGCCCAGCAGTCCTCTACCGGTATCACCGCGCTACGGTCCAGCCGGAAGAAAACGCCTCCCGTGCTTTGGCTGCGATTGCCTTCAAACAGCCACACCCACAATGTTCCAATCACGCTCGGGACGCTCAGCAGCAATCCCCACTTCGTGTCTTCCACCTGGTTGATCGCCTGCCCGAATCCGGCTGCGACGAAAAAGATGCCGAACATCAGCGCCCCGGCCGCCGGTTTCCACTTCACCCATGCCGAAAGCGCCAGCGCCAGCAGAGAAAGCAGAAGAATCCAAATCCACGCGCCGAAGAACAGACCCGCGGCGATGCGGGCGTTCGCCGCCATCCAGCCCTGGCCCTCCAGGTAACCTTGATACGAAAACAGCAGCAGCCCGGGAACCCAAGTCATCAGCGACATCAGCAACAGCAGCACACTCAGCTTGCCGAGCACGTATTCCGTCCGCGAAAATGGCCGCGCCAGATACAAGGAAAGCGCATTGTTGGCCAGGTCCGGTGAAACCAGTCCCGGCCCGATGAACGCTGCCAGAAACAGCGCCAGCATGCTCTGCCATCCCAGAAAGCTCATGAAGAACCCGGAATCTATGGAGACCACCGCGGCGATTTTTTCCGCGCTCAGGCCCTGCAAAGCCGCCAGATTGTGCTCCAGATAAATGACGATGGCCGCGATCACTGGATACGCGAAACTGGCGATGTAGAAAATGTTGAGGAAGCGCGAGCGCTGCAGGTCTTCGAGAGCATAGCGCGGGATGGTGAGAAAGCGCTTCCAGCCCGCCGTTACCCCGCCCTCATAAGGCCGGTAGGTCTTCTTATAAACCGCCATTGCCGCTCTCCATGGCTTTCAGAAAAATGTCTTCGAGCGAGTCGCGCTTGTGGCTCAGGCGGCGGATTTGCACATTCTGCTCCGCCGCGAGCGCATACAGGCGGCGCACGGCAACGCCTTCGGGCATCACCAGCTTGATCCGCCCTTGCGCCCCTTCGGCGGTCTGGCATCCCAGTTTTTCCAAAGCCTCCAGAAAGCACCCGTTCGATTCCCCGCGGGTTTCCAGCTCCAGGAAGCGCCGGTTGGCGCGCCGCTCTTCTTCCAGATCGCAATAGGCCGCGATGTTGCCGTCCTTCAAAATGAGCACCTGGTCGCAGCACTCTTCCACATCGCGCAACAAGTGCGACGAAAGAATCAGGCGCAGATCGCCGCGGTCGCGGATTTCCTGAATCAGTTGGATCATGCGGACGCGAGCCGGCGGGTCAAGGCCGTTGGTCGGCTCATCGAGGAACAGCAATTGCGGCCCGTGGACAATGGCCTGCGCCAGCTTCGCCGCCTGCTTCATCCCCAGCGAATACGTCCCCAGCTCGCGATACCGCACTTCGCCCAGGCCTACGTAAAAAAACGCCTCATGCGCCCGCTCCAGCGCCTGTTCCGAAGGCAGGCCGGATAGCTCCGCCATCATGCGCACAAACCGCACACCGCTCATCGAAGCGATGAAGGCGTCATTTTCCGGCATGTAGCCGATGAGGCCGCGGACCGCGCGGGCCTCCCGCCGCACATCGCGGCCCAGCACCCGCGCGATTCCGGAGTACGGCTTATGAAAGCCCATGAGGGTATTGAGCAGCGTCGATTTGCCGGCGCCGTTCGGACCCAGCAACCCGATCGCCCGGCCATTCAGCGTGGCCGTCAGTTTTTTCAGAATGGCCCGCCCGCTGAAACGAACCTCCAAGCCATCCAGTTCAATAACGGGTTGCATACATCGT
>JASIAM010000345.1 GCA_030041985.1 Bryobacteraceae bacterium
TACCCCAAACAGATTGCGGGGACGCCGATGACCACTTACATCGAGTGGATGAAATCCTGCATCCTGATTTCGGCGCTGGAAAATCCCGCGATCTCGGTGCCCTGCGGTTTTACGGAGGATGGCCTTCCGGTGGGTTTGCAGATTGTGGGCCGGCATCGCGATGAATTCAGCGTTCTGCAGTTGGCGTATGCGTTCGAACAGGCCACCAAAGTGGGCGCC
This sequence comes from Bryobacteraceae bacterium, assembly GCA_030041985.1. GTDB lineage: Bacteria > Acidobacteriota > Terriglobia > Bryobacterales > Bryobacteraceae > PSRJ01. Next base: position 220 of record JASIAM010000345.1, read on the forward strand.
CGCAAGCCGGGCATCGCGTAACCTATTTTTCCGGTAGCGCGAACACATATAACGCATTCCCGTTGGCCGGGTGATGGACATCGGCCGCGACGACTGCGGGCACCTGCCGTGGGCTTCCGCCGCCCAATCCACTGGTCACCGCAATGTACTGCCGGCCGCCCACGCGGAAGGAAACGGGAAAGCCCTGAACGGAAGTGGCCAGGCGCGTTTGCCACAGCACCGCGCCGGTCTTCACATCCACTGCGCGAAACACGCGATTGAGATCGCCCACGAAGGCCACACCGCCGGCGGTAGAGAGCACGGCGGTTAAGAAAGGCGCGCGCTGCTCAATCTTCCAGGTCTCTTTCATGGTGTTCACATCGTAAGCGGCCAGCTTGCCGACTTTTCCACCGGTGCCGGGCATCTCGAAGAAGCGCCGGTTGGCGGAGGTGCCGCCGGAGCCTTCCTTGTAGTCGGTCTTGCGGCCGTACATCTGCATGCAAGTCTGGCTCAGGGGAATGATGAGCTGATTGCTGGGCTGGTGGTAACTCATGGCCTGCCAGTTGTGGCCGCCTTCGGTAGAGGGGCAGGCGTCCACCCACTTTTCCGCTTCCTGCTCCACGATGTCGTTGCGATAGTGCACGGCTCCGGTGCGTTTATCTATACTGTCGAAAACATTCTGAAAGACGGTTTCTTTGTAGTCGAGGAACTTGCCGGTTTTGCGGTCGAGCTTCCATAGAATGCCATCCTTGCCGATGGTGAACACAAGGCTCTGTCCGGCGGAATCGACCAGCACGCGTTCATAGACCGTATCGAGATCGAGCGATTCACCGGGCACGTGCTGAAAATACCAGGCGAGCGAACCATTTTCGGGCCGCAGCGCCAGCGTCGAAGCGGTGTACAGGGCTTTGTCGTTGGTGCCGCGGATAGCACGCATCCAGGGCTTGGCTTGCGCAACGCCCCAGTAAGTGAGATCGAGCACTGGGTCGTAGCTGCCCGTGATCCAGGTATCGCCGCCGGCGCGCAGCAGGTTGGGAAGCTTGCCCCAGGTATCGCCACCGGGAGTGCCTTCGCGCGCCACGGTTTCAAATTTCCAGAGCTGCTTGCCGGTCTGCGCGTCGTACGCACTGATGAAGCAGCCCGTGTCTTTGTAACGGTCGCAGCCGCCCATTCCCTGCAGTACTTTGCCCTGAATAACGAGCGGCCCGCTGGTGTTGCCGTAGCCTTTGGCTGGATCGGCGATACGCGTTTCCCACTCCACTTTGCCGGTGCGCGCATTGAGGGCCACAAGGCGCACGTCGGTAGTGGCGATGTAGACCTTATCCTGATAGAGCGCCAGGCTGCGAATCGCGCCCTGGCCATTCGAAAGCTCCGGGCCGATGCGATTTTCCCAGATCAGCTCGCCCGTGCGCGCATCCAATGCCTGCACGATATTGGCGGTGTTGGCCAGAAAAATAGTTCCGTTGTGCACGATGGGCGTGGGCTCGTTAGCGCCAGCCGATTCGTTCATCGCCCACTCCCACACAAGCTGAAGCTGCTTCACATTGCTGGTGTTGATCTCGGCGAGGGGGCTGTAACTCCAGGCCTGATAGTTGCGGCGGATCATCAGCCAGTCGCCGGGATCGGGATTGCGCAGCATCGCGTCCGTGACCGGGACGTAATTTTTCACTTCGCCGGACACGGTGAGACCTTTGAGGCCCGATGAGGCGGGGGTAGCGGACTGCGAGGCTTGGCCATTCGCCTGAAGAGCGATGGTGGGGCGCCCGGTGGCAACGGAGCGAATCACGAATGCGGAGGACGCGTTGAGGGCCTGGCCGAGTGGCGCTCCATTAGCGGCCAGGATGAACGCTGCCAGGTTGAGGGAATTCTGTTCCCCGAGCGAGCCGGGATCTCCGGGCGGCATGCTGGTTTGGATATAACTGACCAACTCGCGCGCCGTGCGCGTGCTCCACGCAGAGCGAAAATTGGATCCTGCAAGCTGCGGGGCTTCGTTGCCGCCCAGATCAGTGGCGTGGCAGCCGGAACATTCGGCCATGTAAATGGCGCGCCCCGCTGTAGCCTGTTCCATGGTCTGGGCGCAGAGTGTTCCTACGGCAATGGTCATCGCCAGCATTGCGTAGCGCATACGACCTCCTGTGTGGCGAAGGATATCATAACGAAGTTTTCAGTTGTCAGTTATCAGTTTTCAGTTGTCAGTTTTCAGCTATTTTACGTGGGCGGCGATCCATTTCTGGAGGGCAGCGGCTACTTCCAGGTTGTTTTTTTCGAGCATCACCATGTGGCCATTGCCATGGATTCCTAACTCTTCGAGGCGCAGGAAGTTATTTTCGACTCCCGCCTGGCGGAGGTACTTGGAAGTGCAGTGATCGTAGACGGCGTGCTGCGAGGATTCGGTAGTGACAATAGCGATGGGGATGTCTTTCAAGTGGGGTAACTGCCGCGGTGGATCGGTTTGCTGCCAGCATGCAGTGAGGTTGGGGGCGTCGGGATGCGGCTGGCGCACACGTGCGATCTCACTGGGCGCTTTGGCCGGAGGGTTATAGGTAAGAGGGATGTCAGTGATGCCCCAGGCGCGGTTGGGATTGTCATTGACGACTGCATTTTGAAAGGGTGGTCCGCCGGGTTCGATGGCTACGATGCCTTTGACGGCTTTGGGCCGGCTATCTGCCAGTAGCCAGCCGAACGGACCGGCCTGGGAGTGAGTAATCAGGATGGCTTCGCCGATTTTATCGAGCAGTAGAGATCCCGCCGCCTGCATGCGGGTCTGCGTTTCGGCGGCGCTGGCGAGGCTTTCGACCTGGCTGGCATAGAAAGCATCAAAAATGGGGTCGCCGCGCTGGCCTTTCTTGGCGCCTTCGCCCGGCCATTGGGTATGCAGCTTGGCTTGCGGCCAGGTTCCGCCAACTTCGGTGGCGGTGAAGCGCCGTTCGATCTCGGGGGCGGAGAGGATTTGCAGAGGCCCATCGGAAGGATGCCAAGCGGAGCGGCCGCGCGCGGGTTGATCGACGAGGTAGACAACATAACCTTGGCCGAGGAAATAATCGGCCCAACCCATGCGCCCGTCGGGCGTGCCGAGCCAATTGGTGGCGGTCTGCGATAAGCCGTGAAGGAACAGCAGCGGGTACTTGCGAGTGACTCGCTGAGGGCGCAGCACCTCGACATACATTTGTCCGCTCATCACCTGATTTGCACCCGAGCCGGTGTAGTGGCCACCTATATAGAAGAACTCTCGCGTGGAAAAGACGCGCGTTTCGCCCGCAGCGGCGAGGCAGGCAACGAGGGCGAGTGCGCTGATGATAGCGGTGCGGTTCATAATTCATTCAGTGTATGACGGAGGCGGAAAGTGGAGGGGATATATCGTGCTTCTCCTACCATTCTGTAAAGCATTTTGTCCCATGAAGTTGCGGAGGACCAGTGCGCAGTGGGAGACGCATGTTGCGGCTGGTGTTCTAAGATGCGCCACGGCCATGGGCTGATTTCCGCTCGCAGGCATGGGCTTATGGCCTTCGGCGCGTTGGTTTTGGCTCAAAAGCATGCGCTTATCTCCTTCCTCCGGTATGAGTATGACTCATAGGTACAGACGAGGCGGGCAGGGGAGATCGTAAGTGACTGAAAGCGATGGGAAGAAATTTCGGTGGGGCGCGTGATCGTATGGAGGCCGAAATAAGATTCGCTCTGTTAGAAAACTTCATGGCCAGCGACTACCTTAAATATACGCGGGCCAGAACCATACCGGCAGGTGACGTGAACCAAGATTCCCTGTACGAACAAGCTGCGGACACCTACGGTTCCTCACTCGACCGGCTCGCGCGAGCTTATGAGCTTGATGCTGAAGTGCGCCGCGACCTGCTGCAGGAGATTCATTTTCAGCTCTGGCGCAGCTTCGCACATTTCGACGGCCGATGTTCGCTGAGGACTTGGGTATACCGTGTGGCTCACAACGTAGCCACGGGGCACATGATTCGGCAGCGCCGAATCAGGGACAAGCTGGTGAGCATCGAGACTATCGAAGCCATGCCGGGTAATGATCAGGGTGAACGCGCCGCCACCCAGGCGGAAGCGCTCGATCGTCTCTCGATGCTAATCCAGCGTCTGAAACCGCTCGATCGTCAAATTATTGTTTCCTATCTTGAAGGAATGGACGCGAGTTCGACCGGTGAACTCACCGGGTTATCGCCGGCGAACATCGCGATGAAAGTTCACCGGATCAAAAACATACTCAGACGCTGGTTCGTCGAAGGAGGACTTCATGCCAAGTGATTTCCCCTTGAAGGACCCCCAAAAGATCTGGCAAAACCAACCCACGGAGCCATTGAAAATGTCAGCAAGCGATTTGCGCCAGAAGGCGCTCGATCGGCAGTCGAAATCCCGCTTGGAAGCCCGCTTCACGATCATCATCGGG
>JASIAM010000346.1 GCA_030041985.1 Bryobacteraceae bacterium
GTCTTGCCCGCCAATGATGGCCGCGGTTATGTGCTCCGCAAAATCATGCGGCGCGCCATGCGCCATGCCCGTTTGATCGGCATTGAAGAACCGTTCCTCTATCAGATCACCGGCTTTGTGGGCGAACTGATGAGCGGCCCCTATCCGGAAATGCTAGAGAGCGTCCAGCGCGTCGCGCGCGTCGTCAAAGACGAGGAGCACCGCTACGCCACCACTTTTCTGGTGGCCGAAAAAATGTTCCTCGATTCCATCCGTTCGCTCGAAGGGAGCGTGGTTCCCGGTTCCGTCGCCTTCAAACTGTACGACACCTACGGCCTCGCCCTCGATGAGCAAGAGGAGATGGCGCGCGAGCGCGCGTTGACCATTGACCGCGAAGGCTTCGAGCAGGAAATGGAGCGCCAACGCGAGCGCGCCCGCGCAAGCTGGAAAGGCGCGGAAAAAGGGGTGATCATCCCGGCGTATCAAAAACTGCTCGAGCAGGGCCGAACGAAGTTCCTAGGCTACACCGATCTCGAATCCACCTCCCGCGTCATCGGCCTGCTGGTCGGCAAGCAGCCCGTGGATAGTGTTCCGGCCGGTATCAAAGCCGAGCTTATCTTCGACCAGACTCCCTTCTATGCGGAAGCCGGCGGCCAGGTGGGGGATCGCGGTGTGCTGTATTCCGCGTCGGGGGAAAAAGTGGCGGATGTCGAAACTGCCTTTGCCGGCGTTCCGGGATTAACGGTTCACGGAATTGTCACTCTCGCCCCCATCCGCGTGGGCGACATTCTCACCGGTGTGGTGGCCGTTCCCGTGCGCGATTCCACCCGCCGCAACCACACGGCGACTCATCTTCTCCACGCCGCTTTGCGCCAGGTGCTCGGAACCCATGTCAAGCAAGCTGGCAGCGTGGTCGAACCCGGGCGGCTTCGCTTCGATTTCACACATTACGCCGCGCTCGATCACGCCGAAATCGAGGAAGTCGAGCGCCTCGCCAACGAGCAGATCCTGCGCAACGCTGAAGTGGAGACTGCCATTCTCCCCCTCGAAGATGCGCTCGCCACCGGCGCCATGGCTTTGTTTGGCGAAAAATATGGCGAACAGGTGCGCGTGGTCACCGTGCCCGGTTTCAGCCGCGAGTTATGCGGTGGCACCCACGTGCGCCGCACCGGCGATATCGGCGTTTGCAAAATCGTCCATGAAAGCAGTATTTCCGCCGGTGTGCGCCGCATCGAAGCCATTACCGGAGAAGCCGCCCTGCGCCAGTTCCAGGAAACCTCCGGTGCCCTTCGCCGCGTGGCCGATCTGATCAAAGCCTCGGAACCGGAGCTAATCGAGCAGGTAGAAAAACTTCTCGCCCGCGAACGCGCTCTCGCGAGAGAACGCGACCAGCTCAAAGATCAGCAGGCCGCCGGTATCGTCGCGCGCCTCATGCCCGCCAACGGTGGTCCTGTTGTCGAGCGCGTGGACGGCCTCGACCGCCAGCAGATGCGCGCCATCGCCGACGCCCTCCGCAATCGCAAAGTTCCCGTGGTGATTCTCGCCTCGGTGGCCGATGGCGATGTGGCCATCGTGGCCGCCGTGAAGAAGGATTTCACTGCCACGTTCCACGCCGGAAAAATCGCCGGCGCGCTGGCGCAAGCCGTAGGCGGCAAAGGGGGCGGCCGCCCCGATATGGCCGAAGGCGGCGGCAAGAATCCGGCAGCGCTCGATCAGGCCTTGCGCCAATTAAAGGAAGATGTCGAGAACCGCTTGTGACTGAGAGCCGCAATGGAAAGCTTTGATGCCCTGGTGGTCGGCGCCGGGCCGACCGGCTTGGCTTGCGGGATCGAATTGCAGCAGCGCGGCCTGAAATGCGTCCTCATCGAAAAGGGCTGCGTCGTCAATTCGTTATATCACTACCCCACCAACATGACGTTTTTCACCACTCCCGAGCTGCTGGAAATTGGCAATCTTCCCATGACCAGCCTCAATGAGAAACCCAACCGCACCGAAGCTTTGAAGTATTACCGCAGAGTGGCCGGCCATTTCCATCTCGATATCCGGCAGTACGAACGTGTGGAAGAAATCGGCGGCCACGACATGGCGTTTCAGATTCCCACCATCGATCGCCTGGGCGGCCGCCGCCTTTACAGCGCCCGCAAAGTGGTGCTGGCCACCGGTTATTACGACGTCCCGAATCTTTTGCATATACCGGGCGAGGACCTTCCCAAAGTCATTCACTACTATAAAGAGGCTCATCCGTACTACAACCACGACGTGGCCGTAATAGGCGCCAAGAACTCGGCCGCCATCGCTGCCCTCGAGCTCTTCTGGACAGGCGCACGCGTCACCCTGATTCATCGCGGACCCGGCATCGCCAGCCACGTAAAATACTGGATCAAACCCAATATTGAAAATAGAATCAAATGTGGAGAAATCAAAGCCTACTTCCATTCCACCGTTGCCGAGATTGGCATGGATACCATCCGAATTCTTACGCCAACGGGGGAAGTTACCCTACCCAATGATTTCGTCTTTGCCATGACGGGTTACCAGCCCGACTGGAAATTTCTCAATAGCGCCGGAATTACTCTCGAGCCCAACACGCGCCGTCCTAGTACTAATCCGGAAACTTTGGAGAGTGAACGTACTGGAGTATATCTCGCGGGAGTCATCGTGGCCGGTATGCATACCAACGAGATCTTCATCGAAAATGGCCGTTTTCATGGCGAATTGATAGCTAAAGCCATTCGTAATAAACTTTCTTAATAGCAATTAATCCAACCAGCTTCCTAATCTCGTACGTTGGTCCGCGTTCGCACACGATTAGTAACAGTACTCTAGCCGCTTGAAACCTCTGATGTCTTTCCGGTATCTATTTTATAGAAGGGAGCCCGATTGTATGTTTGAGTCTCTGATGAACACCCTCTTCGGCTGTTCACATCGCAGGTTGACTTTTCCCATGACCCCAGTACGTAAGAATGGAGGCTTCCAGGCTCCCGCCGTATCGCAGCATGGAACCTACGTTACATGTCTCGATTGCGGCAAGGAACTGGCTTACAACTGGGAAGAAATGCGCGTCGGAAAACCCGTTTCCGCTCCGCGTCCGGCTCGCGAAGCGCAGCCCAGTTACCGCTAACTCCAGCCAACATTTTGTCTAGGCTCCTGGCGTAGCGTACCTGCTCAGACAACGCCCCGCCCAGGGGCTAATGTCTGCCAAGCCACAACTGGTTCGCCTTCACGAATAGGGCACCAGCGTATCTGGCCATAAGTTTGCCGTCCAGTCTCCTATGGCACCGTTGTGGGCAAAATGGGCGCAATGGATCTGGCCAGCCGGCATTCTGGTTGGCTCCGTCATCCTGGCGTTAATCATTCACCGCGTAGTGTTTGTTTTCGCAAAAAGCGTCACCAGGCGCACCGGCGGTATCGTCGAAACTTCGCTTGCGCGGCACGCCGAGGGACCCACTCGTTGGATTCTTCCCCTGCTTGCCATCGTGCTCGCGCTTCCGGCCCTGCCGGTACGCTCCGATCTCGTGCAAATGCTTCGGCACGTAGTGGGACTCGGCTTGATCGCCGCCATTGCCTGGGTCTTTGTCTTGATGGCGGAAGTAGTGAGCGACACTCTCTACGCCCGTTATCGCACGGAAGTGGCCGACAACCTGGCGGCGCGCCGCATCCGCACGCAAACCATGGTGCTGCGAAGAATTTTCACCGTGGTGGTAATCGTGATTACGGCCGGCGTGATGTTGATGACCTTCCCGGAAATCCGCCAGCTCGGCACCAGCCTCCTGGCATCGGCTGGCATTGCCGGACTGGTGGCTGGCATGGCGATGAAGTCTACACTTTCCAACCTCGTTGCCGGATTGCAGATCGCGTTCACCGCCCCCATCCGCATCGAGGACGTGGTGATCGTAGAGGGTGACTGGGGCTGGATCGAAGAAATCCTCACTACGTACGTCGTGGTGCGCACGTGGGATCTGCGCCGGCTGATCGTGCCTCTCTCTTATTTCATCGAAAACGTGTTCCAGAACTGGACCCGCCAGACTGCCAACCTTCTGGCATACGTCTATATTTACTGCGACTACACGGCCCCTATCGAGGAACTGCGCCAGGAGTTCCGGCGCATCGTAGAATCGACTCCGCTGTGGGATCACCAGGTCTGCGTGCTCCAGGTGAGCGATTCCTCCGAGCACACCATACAGATACGCGCGTTGACCAGCGCATCCGATTCCTCCAAAGCCTGGGATCTGCGCTGCCTTGTGCGGGAAAAGCTGATCGAATTTCTGCAGCAGCGCCACCCCGAATGCCTGCCAAGAACGCGCGCAGAGTTAAACGGCAGACAGAACGGCGACAACGGCCTCCCCGCGCCGTCTCCAGACGGCCGCGAAAGCGCGATGAGCAAGCGCTAGCGTTTTAGCGCCGTTTGCTGAAAACTGATAACTGATAACTGATAACTGATAACTTCAAATCACCAACTCCCTCGTGCTATCACCCAAACTCTCCTGCCGGATCCCCAGCTTATCCAGCACGGCCACCAGCAAATTCGACATGTGCGTGTGCGGCGGACAGACTATGTGGCGTCCGCCATCCAGCCTTCCCGATGCGCCGCCGGCCACCAGCACCGGCAGCGGATCGTGATCGTGCTGGTTGCCGTTGCTCATACTGCTGCCGTATAGGATCAACGAGTGGTCGAGCAGGTTGCCATCGCCATCCGGAGTGGATTTCAGCTTGTCCAGGAAGTATGCGAGCAACTGCACGTGATAGCGATTGATCAGCGCGTACTTATCCATATTGGCGCGCACATTGGAGTGATGCGAGGCCACATGGAAGCCATCACGCACGCCGCTTTGCGGATACACCGTTCCGCTGGTGTCGCGCGCGTACATTATGGTCGCCACGCGCGTGATTTCGGCTTTGAAGGCCAGCACCTGAAGATCAAACATGATCTTGAAGTGCTCCTCAATATTTTCGGGAACGCCCACCGGCGCATCGGGCACCTTCAGATCCGCGGGCACCTGGTTTTCGGCGCGTTGAATACGCCGCTCGATTTCGCGAATATCGTCCAGGTAATCGCTGAGCCGTGCGCGATCGGCCTGCGGCAATTCCTTGTTCAGCGCGCTCACCTCGTGTAGAACCGAATCGAGCAGGCTACGAGCTTCCTGTTTGCGCTCCCGGCGCTGCTCGTCGCTGCTGCCATCCCCGAATAGCTTTTCAAAGACCACCTGTGGATTGTTTTCCATCGGAAGAGGAAGCGTGGCCGTGCGCCAGGAGATCGTGTTCGTGTACGCGCACCCATAACCGGCCCCGCAATTCAACCCGTTCTCTTCAATCGCCAGCTCGAGCGAAGGCAAAGGAGTATCCTGCCCGATGCGCTCCGCCGCGATTTGATCCACCGTGATGCCCACCTGCACGCGGTCCTTTTCGGGATGAGCGCCGCTCAGAAAAACCGCCGCGGAGCGCGCGTGGTCGGCGCCGGCATCGCTGTTGATCCCTCCCGCGAGCGGATGCGCCAGGTTGCTCACCACGCACACGCGCTCGCGGAATTTTTCGAGCGGCGCGAGAATTTCGGTGAACTCGAAGCCCTTACCCTCCGTCGCCGGAGTCCACTTGTACATCGTGGCCCCATGCGGCACATAGATGCAGCCCAGGCGGTTCTTGGGCGCGGCGGCCGTCTCCGCCAGCGCGGTTTGCGCGGGCACCATGGAGTCGAGCAGCGGCAGCGCCAACGTGACTCCCGCGCCGCGCAAAAACGTACGGCGCGCTAAATGTTTTCGTGTGAGAAAGGTCATGGAGAACTCCTTGGGGATCGGGGATCAGGGGTCAGGGATCGGACAGCAGCACTGGTGGTTGTTTCCAGCTTTTTCTTTCTCATCTGGAAAGGCTGGCTCTTGACAATACCTAAAACCAGCGTCGAAAACCGGTAATCTTTCAAAGCGGCATCGCGAGTAATCGCGCGCACCGCCGACATATCATAGTATTTCAGCCCCCGCCCGGCCGCGTATGTAAGCAACTTCTCGGTAAGGGTTGAGACGAACACGTCCGATCGGCTCATCAGCGCCTGGCGCAGGCTGGCTGGGCCATCGAGTTTCGTGCCATCCACCATTTGCCCCGAAGCGTCAATGGGCGCGGTCCCATCCATGGTGCGCCATTTGCCGGTCAGATCGAAATTTTCGAGCGAGAATCCGATCGGGTCCATGATTTTGTGGCACGCGGCGCAAACTGCATTCGAGCGATGCTGCTCCATCTTCTGGCGCACCGAAGCCGGCTCTCGGTGAGCGCTCGCGCCAGCCGCATCATCGAGTGAAGGCACGTTAGGCGGCGGCAATGGCGGCGGCGATCCCAGAATATTCTCCAGCACCCATTTCCCGCGCGCCACCGGTGAAGTCCGGTTGGCCACCGAGGTAACCAGCAGGATGCTTCCCTGCCCCAGCAGCCCCCGCCGCGCATCGTCCTGCAGCGTCACCCGCCGGAACTGGCTGCCATACACATCCGGAATTCCATAGTGCCGCGCCAGGCGTTCATCCACGAACGTGTAATCCGCGTTAAGCAGGTCGAGCACGCTCCGGTCCTCGCGTATGATGCTGTCGAAGAACAGTTCCGTTTCGTGCCGGAACGATTGCCGCAAATTTTCATCGAAATCCTTGGTTTGCGGCCGCGCGTTCTTCACTTCGCGCAAATACAGCCACTGCCCGGCGAAATTGCTCACCAGCGCTTCCGCGCGCTCGTCCGAGAGCATGCGCCGCGCCTGCTGCTCCAGCACCGCCGGTTCATGCAGCTTCCCCGCACCGGCAAGCTTGAGAAGCTCCTCATCGGGAATGCTGCTCCACAGGAAAAACGAGAGGCGCGAAGCCAGTTCCGAATCCGTAATCCGGTACACCGCGCCCGGCGCAACATTGTCTGGCTCCCGCTCGAAGCGGAAGATGAAGCGCGGGTCCACCAGCATGCGCTGCACGGCCATTTCGATGCCCCTTTCAAACCCGCCTTTATTGCGTCCCGTTTGATAGAAGCTCAGCAGGGTTTCGAGGTCCGCATCGCTGGCGGAGCCGCGAAACGCGCGCGTGGCCAGCGTCGAGAGAATCCGGCGCGCACAGGGAATTTCTTCACTGGCGCTGCTTGGCTGGCACACGAAGATCCTGCGCCGGCTGGGCGTATCCCCCGAACCTGCGCCATTCGCAGGACCCACGATCGCCACGCTCTGCACGCCCGATGTGCTCAAATAAACCTGCCACAAATCGTCGTCGCCAGGCGCTGTGTTTTTTACAATCGCCACGCCAATCGTCTGCGGCCCCGCCTTCACCGGCATCGTGAAATCGATCGAAGGCGCGAGCTTCACCAGTTGCACGCGCGCATCGTTGAGGGTCACTTCGAGATCCTCATCGCGCGCCTGCCGCACATTGCCCAAGCCTCCCACTCTCGAGCGTATGTGGAACGTGTATTCGGCATCCAGCGGAAAGGTGTGATGAACCAGCAACCCGCCGCGCGTTCCGAGAGGCAGGCCCTCCAGGTGATCGCTCTGTGCCAGGTCGCCAGGCACGCGATAAGTAGCGGTAGACGGGCTAATCGCCGGGTCCCCCACGGCAACGCGGCTGATTTTCGTGGCCGCCGAAACGTAGCGCTCCAGCAACGCCGGCGAAACGCCCAGCGCGTCGGCGATATTGTCAAATCCTTCGCTGGAATCGTCCGAAGGCAATAGCGTGGACGCATCGATTTCGAGTCCCAACAGGTCGCGAATGGCGTTGGCGTACTCGCTGCGATTCAGCCGGTGCAGCCCCACGGTGCCCGGATTGGGATTCGCCGCAGCCGCGCGGTCCAGCTCCGCCGCAAGCTTCTCGGTAAATGCGTCGAGCGCAGCGCGGTCCGGACGCCGTGCGCCTGCGGGCGGCATCATGCCGGCGCGCACCTTGCGGATCACCTTCTCCCACGTTTCCGCGTTTTCCGCAGGGTGATCAAGCGAAATCTTATCGAGCGCCAGGCCGCCCGTTTTCAACTTTTCATTGTGGCAGCCAACGCAATATTGATCGACGAGGGCGCGGTCCTGCGCGCCGGCGGTGGCGGCGAAAGCCAGCGGCGATACGATAAACACTGACAAAAACCTGGTTTTCAATCTGCGTTTATCTGTGTTCATCTGTGGCCATTAATTTTTCCAGCAAAGCAATGGTCTCCGGCTTCCGCTCCGGCGGTACCGTCGCCAGGAAAACCCCCTCAGCCCAATCCTTCGGGGTGCGGCCTTCTTTATCCTTAATATCCAGCCGCGCGCCGTGCTCCACCAGATACATGAGAATATCGTTCGATCCCCGGTTGATGGCGCCGATCGCTGCCGTGAGTCCCATGGAATTGGCGGCATTCACATCCGCCCCCAGTTCCAGGCACATCTTCACAGCTTCAAGCGAATGCTCCTTCGATTCCGTGTAGGTTTGCGTCTCGGCCCAATTGATCCCCGCGGCGGCCATCAGCGCAGTTGTTCCCTCATACGTAGCGATGTTGGGGTTGGCGCCGTGCTCCAGAAGCAGGCGCATCACCGTCACATCGCCCGACAACGCCGCCCGCAGAAAGGGCGTCTGGCCGGAAAAATCCACCCACGAAATATCATTCACCGGCATAATCCAGCGCCGCGTCGGCAATTGTTCGAGCGTGCGCGCATTCGGATTCGCGCCGTGCTCGAGCAGCGCGCGGATGAGGCTCAGCACGGCCGGCCGGTCCACTCCGTTATCCTCCGTCTTATTCACTTCCAGATTGCGAACCGCGACCGCTTCAAACAGCGCGGTGCGGCCCCACGCGTCCGCCGGGTTCGGGTCGGCGCCGTGATCGAGCAGAAACTGCGCGATCTCCACGTGGTCGTTGGAAATTGCCGAGAGCATCGGGCTGATGCCATTGGCCTCAAATTGATTCACGTCCGCGTGCGCCTCTACCAGTATGCGCGCAATTTCGAAACGGCCGTCACGCACCGCATAATGCAACGCGCTCATCCCTCCGAGCGCCGGATCGAGCGTGCCACGCGGAGGCGTGCCGCCACGGTTGATGCCCAACCCATGCGACCCCCCGCCGGCATTGGGCGCGCGCCGCGGAGGCTCCGGCCCGATTTTGGTTTGCGCGTTGACCTCCGCGCCATGCGCCACGAGCAGTTCCACCGCCGCCGCATGGTTCCCGCGGACTGCCCACATCAAAGCGGTCTGCGCGGTTTGCCGGTCGCAGGCATTCACATCAGCGCCGTGCGCCATGAGCGTCTGCATGGTTCCGGTGTTACCGGTGCGCGCCGCCGTCATCAGCGGTGTCTCACCGCCTTCGCCCGCCAGGTTCGGATTCGCCCCGCCCTCCACCAGCGCGCGGATTATCGCCTGATTCTCATTGAGAATCGCCAGGTACAGAGGCGTGATTCCGTAGCGATCCGCGGCGTTAGGATCGGCCTTCGCGCGGAGCAGGAGGCCTGTTATTTCCGGATCGTTCGCGCGCACCGCCCAGTGCAACGCGGTGGTGCCATCGGCCGCGGGAGCATTGACATCCGCTTTGGCCTCGATCATGGCGCGGATCGCATCCCTATCCAGCCGTTTGGCCGCATCCACAATCTGCGCGCCCGTTGCCACACGCAACCCTTCACCAACTATCAGAACCGCCAAAACCCCTCTGAAAAATCTCACCGGAGTCCTTCCAAGTTGTTGCCAATATTGCCATCCGGAATGACTCGGTGTCAAGGGTGTAGGCTTGGGCAGCTAGACTGATTTAGCTGAAAGCTAAGTTAGAACGTCAGCCGTGCCACGATCTGTCCCGAGCGCGGCTGTGCGCCGGCGCCTTCGAGCGTAGCTATGTAGCCGTAGCCGGCAGTATTGACTCCTCCCGTAGACGCCGCAGTCGTAAATGGGTTGACGCCAGTCGTTCCACCAACGGATGGCGCCGAAAGGAAGAGCCGGTTGAAGATGTTCTTAAACTCGGCCCGGACCTGCAAGTTGTACTTGCCTTCCCTGCCCACCCGGAAATTGCGGCCGAAGCTCGCCGATTCGGCGGGCTGCCGCTGCCATCGGACGTTGTTGTAGAACGGAGCTGCGCTACCCCAGGTACCGGGCGCCGCGTCCACCCACGCCTTAGGATTTAGGGCCAGCGTAGTTTGCGGGTTGAAGCAGCCGCAATTCGGGTTCACCGCCAGCGGATTTGCGCCGGGCACATAGTTCATGAAGTTTTCGTCTTCACTGAGAAAGTCCGGAACGCTGCGCTCCAGTTCCGTCGTGAGCTGGTTGCTGGAGGGCGGGCTTTGGATCAGGGCACCGTTTTGGTAACGCATCAGGAAGGCTATCTGCCAATCCCGCAGTACCTGGGAGAGCAGCTTCTTTCCCGTGCTGTCCGCCGCCATTTTGGGCGTGACGTAGCTCCCCGAAATGAGAAAATCGTCCGGCCGCGTCAACTGATTGAGCTGTTTGTTAATGCCATAGTTGTAGATGTCGCTCACCAGGGGCGTGCCGGAAACATAGTAGCCGGTCTCCGCGCCGGTGCCGAGATCTTCCGCCTTCGACCACACGTAGGAAGCCTGCATCTGCAAGCCGTGCGAAAATCGCTTAGTCAACTTAGTCTGCAGCGAGTCATACCAAGTCTTTCCGATCGGAGGACCAAGCCAGGGGTCAGGCTGCAGCCACTGCGGAATCGGACGGATGGCCTGGGCGACCGTATCCGTCGACGGAAATCCTGCATAAGGAGGCCCGAAGCCGGCGGCGATGGCTTGCGGAGAGCCAATTTGGCTGGTGAGCAAAGCCAGGTCCGCCGGATTGGAGAGACTCAATCCGTGGGCCGCGAGAATGGAGGGAGTGATTCCATTGGCGGTCATCTGGTCCATGTACGGAGCGGCCCACCAAACACCGCGATTGCCCACGTAAGTCGCCTCGGCCACGATGTCCTTGCTGATCTCCCGCTGGATACCGATACTCCACTGCAGAATTCTTGGAGGCCGCGCGGAGGGATCGAAAAATAGAAAAGGATTTCCGGGCGGCAGCAAGCCACCGTTCTCTACCGGGTACTTACCAGCGCTGAAATTCGGCCACGTGACGTTGGGGTACGGGTTCGGAGATGAGAGTCCGCCCGGCAATGGCGAAATGCCGTATCCACTGGCGTTGTATTGATAATAATCGGCCGTGCTGTAAGAAGCCCCCGCCGGTGTTTGCACCAGTCCATAGCTGATCCCGGCGCCCGCGCGCAGAACGGTCTTCGAATTGATCTGGTAGGCTGTGCCGACGCGCGGTCCGAAAGCGAACGGATAATTATGCGAGAACGAGCAATCGCAGCGTCCGCCACCGTAGCCTTCATAAATGCCCGCGCCTAACAGCCCTCCCACGGTTGGATTGGGAGTAACCAGCGAAGCATCCTGCATGCGCCCGTGTTCTTCTTGCAGATAGGTTTGGAAGTCGTAGCGCAGACCGTAATCCACCGTGAGCTTCCGCGTCACCTTCCAACTATCCTGTGCATAAAAGCCCATGGAGTGGTTGCCCAGCTTGGTTTGTGTGAGAGGACTGATGGAGAAACTGTCCGGAAGACCAATCAGAAAACTGGCGTAGTTAAAGCCGCTGCCGTTGGCAAAGTTTAGCGTCTGGCCGTTTGTCCAGGGGTCGGCAGTCTCGGCATTGGAGAACGTGAAATCTCCGTTGGCCCGCCAGGTGCTGTGCTCCGGATATCCTTCGGTCTCCATTTCGCCGCCGTATTTGAAGATATGGTTTCCGTGCACCCAGGTCAGGTTGGTATTCGCCGTAGGCTTTTCTTCCCAGATCAATGCGCCGAACCCAGCGCCCAGGCCGCCCAGGTTGGCGCCCCAACCACCGCTGATGTAGTTGGTCAGTCCTCCAATCGTCGGGAAAAGGTTTTCGTCGAAATAGCCGTTTATCCCGATGGTGCTTTCGTTGAACGGAGCGGGAATTGTCGGTTGGTAGGACTGAAAATAACCAACGCCGATGTGCAAAAGCAGCGTGGGTTTGATCGTGTCGTCAAAGTTGACACGGGTTGTCGTGTTCGTGTCGGCGGTGGCTGTCGTGCCCCCGTACGTGACCGGGAAGCCATTCGCATTGGGCGAATCAGTGAGCAGACGCGACAGGTACCAGGAAAGCTTCATGGTAGGGCTGAGCGAGTGATCGAGTTTCCAGGAGAAGTTGGTAGTGTGCTGATAGTTGAGGTAAGACGGAATATTGTAGTTGTTGGTGATACCAGGGGCGTTCGGCAGGGGGAGCATATTCTGCAGCGCCAGTGCCGTCGAATCCATTCTCGATAGCGGAATGGTGTTGTTGGGAAACGGTGTCCGCACCTGATAGCCGTTTACTGTGCGGGTGGTGGCAGGGTCGAAGATTTCTCCGTAGGCCACTGTCTGCCCAGCGGAATCGACCGCCGGCTGGCCAGTGACCGTGTTTACCAATGTGCCGGGATTGTACAAACAGGTGTTGGCCGTTGTGGAGTAAGAAAAGCAGCCGGCGGTGCTGAAGTTGCCCTGCCGGTATGCCTCGGTGGGCACCGTGGTAATGCCATTGTCGGTTGTCAGATTTTGGCGGAACTGTTCGAAGTTGAAAAAGAAAAAGGTTCGGTTAGTGCCGTTGTAGACTTTAGGAATTCTGATAGGGCCGCCGATGGTGAATCCATAATCGTTTTGGACGATTGGATTCCGGATGAGACCCGTATCATTCGGATTTATCGTATCCGCGTTGGTGAACGGCAGGCCCGCATTCAGCACAGTATTCACAAAGTAGTCATAGGCGCTGCCGTGAATCTGGTTGGTGCCGGATTTCATGGTGTAGTTGAAATAGCCGCCGCCCACCTGGCCGTACTCTGCCGAGAAATTGCTGGTCTGAACGGAGACTTCCTGAATCGCATCCACGCCGCCCTGGCTGTTCTGCTGTAAGACCTTCCAGATGGTGCCAGTCGAGTCCTGGCCTTCGATGCGGATGGTCTCGCTATTGCTCGGGAGGCCGTTCACTACCAGGGTATTGTCGTTGCTGAAGCTCACACCGGGAATCAGACTCGCCACTGCCAGCGGATTGCGGATGTTGCCCATGGTGGTGTTGCCATACCAACTACCGCCCGAGATGGTGAGCACGGGAAGATTATCGGCATCATTGGCCGTTACCGTGTGGCTCATCTCGCCGCTTTCTGTTTTGAGCAATGGTTCCGTGTCCGAAACCGTAACCACTTCGTTGGTTTGCCCGACCTCGAGCGTAATGTCCTTGCGCGTATCCGTGGCGACAACTACCGGAACGTTCTCCAGGACGAATTTCTTAAATCCCGGAACATTGACTGTAATTTCATAAGTACCCGCCGGCACCGAGATGACATAGTTACCGGTCGCAGAACTGCCGCCCCGGAACACCACGCCCGTGTCCTGATTTTTGACTTCGACCGGAGCGGAGGGAACGACTGCGCCTGCCGGATCGGAAATGGTTCCGGTTATCGTACCCTGATTGGATTGTGCAAACGCCATCACCCCGGTCAGAAACAGGGCCGATGCCACGAACAGAGACCGCACTCTAGACCTCCTGATAGTAACCCGAAGCTGACTAACGTAGAAAGCTTGGTTGATTATATTAGGGCTCGGCCGGAGAGTCGATATCGCAAGCTTGATATTACCTATCAATGCGATTGATAGAACGTGACGTCAAAAAGGGCCAGGTCGCCCGAAAGGCTGAAAACTAAGAACTGACAACTGCTTACTGCAAGAACAATTCCGCCAATATTCCCCGAAACCAGGCATTCGCCGGATCGTGGTTATACCGCTCGTGCCAATGCTGCAGAATGAAATAGGGCGGAATGGTAAAGGGCAGCGGCAATAGCTTGATATCGGCGGCGTGGGCATAGAACCGCCCCACTTGCTCCGGAACCACGGCTACGAAATCCGTGTTGGCGAGGATGGGAGCAAGACCGAGAAAACTCGGCACCCGCATTCCGACCTTACGCCGGATTTTCCTAGTCTCGAGAGCACGCTCCACTATGCCATGCCCGGTTCCCGAAACCGTTACTGTCAGATGAGTCTCTTTTTCGAACCGTTCCAGGGTCATCTCGGTTTTGATTCTGGGATGACCTGCGCGCACCGCGCAAACGAAGCGGTCCCGAAACAGCCGCTGCTGGTAGAATCCCGCTCCCATGGGCGGAATGAATCCAACTGCCAGATCCACTTCTCCGGATTCCAACAACGCAGGCACCGATTCTGTGATATTCACCAGATTGACCTCAATTCCGGGAGCGGCCTGCTTCAGTTTCGCCATTAAAGCCGGCAAAAGAGTGAACTGCGCGATGTCAGTAGAACACACGTGGAAAACACGCTCCGAAGTTAGCGGGTCGAAAACCACATGGTGTTCCAAAGCCGATTGAATCAGCCCTTCCGCTTTGCGGAGCAGAGTGAGTACCGCTACCGCGTGGGTCGTGGGTTCCATGCCAGAAGATGTCCTCACAAAGAGCGGATCGTTGAAGTGACGCCGCAGTTTCGCCAAGCTCATGCTGATAGTCGACTGACTGATCTGCAGGTTTTCCGCGGCCTGCGATACGCTGCGTGTGCGGTGAAGTTCGCTGATGATGGCCAGCAGCTTCAAATCGATATTCGCGGCCGCTGCGCGCCTCGGAGTGGGACGCGGAATCACCTGGAACGCACTGCGGTGATCGCCGCTGGTGGCGATAGGATCGTGAGCCGGCAAGAGTAGAGAAGCGGTTTTCCGCTTGGCCGGAGCCGTTCCTGAATCAGACGAAACCCCGGCTTCAGCGCCTCCGTCCCATAGTTTGAGACTCGCCCTTACGGACTTCATTCGACTAACCCCCCGAGGCATGGCATCCCTGCTGGTTTGCATGCAAACTAAAAACGTGGGGCGATTATATCCCGCTGAAAAGTCGAGTGTCAATAGTCAATAGTAGTTAAGCCAGAATCTTACTACGGTTAGTTTGCATGCAATTCGACAGATCACAAGAATCCACACGATGGA
>JASIAM010000347.1 GCA_030041985.1 Bryobacteraceae bacterium
GCCCGCAACAGAAAAAATAGCAGCGCCGCGTCAGGGCGCCACGCAGCGGAAATTGGAAGCGTCGTCAATGCTGCCCTTACCCGTGTAGCGTGCCACCTGCGGGTACGGGCACAGGGGACGCGTGCGCACCACCCGCTTATTTACTACACGGCTGGCGACCATAGATTCCGGCGCTTTGCCCTTTTCTACCCAGTCGATCAGAGCCGTCATAGAATCGTGCTGGTTCGGGCCGATGCCGCCGCCGCAATGCGCCATGCCAGGGGCCATGAACAGGCGGAAAAACTCTGGTGTGTCAGGGCCGTTTTTGGCCACCGCCTGCTCGTAATAATTCACGCCCATCATCGGTTCGAGGATCGGGTCCGCCCATCCATAGGTTATGATCAGCTTGCCGCCGCGCATCTTGAAGTTGGACAGGTCCGGGTCCTTCGCATCCGCCAGCTTGCCCCAGTCGTCCAGCAGGTGCACGTCGCGATCGAAGTCGAAGGTCTGATAATCGTATTCCGGCTGCGGCGGCTTAAGAACCAGATAGCGCATCGTTCCTTCCGCCAGATTGAAGTCCGCGGCCTTTCGCCCTGGCTCCGTTGTCACGATCACGTTCAACCAACCACTCCCCATGCCACCTCCGAACAGACCCGATGTCACGGCTTCGCTACCCGGCTCGTAGCCCGGAAACAGCGGCTTGCTGTTGCTGATGGGGCCGCTGTAGACCTTGGCGATAGCCGCTGCTTGCGCGGCGGTGAGGCAATTGGCGCCATCGCTACCCGGGCGGCAGGCAGGCACGTCGCGCGCGGGATCGAATTGGCATTTGCGCGGGTCGTCGATCAGGCCGTCTTTGAGTCCGTCAATGGCATCGCACTTCGCCATCACCTTCTCACTCAGCAATGCCAATTTGGCTGGTGTAAGCGCCGCCGCGCTGATGGCTTTCTGATTCCACATCGCGCCCATCGTAAAGCCCGTCTGGTCTACCCAAGGCGAGGCGGCCACGATGCCATCGAAATCGTCGGGAAACCGCTGCGCCTCAATCAAGCCCTGCCGCCCGCCATTGGAGCATGAGTTCCAATAGGCGCGATCGACCGGTTTCCCGTAGTACGCCTTTGTGATGTCCTTAGCGGTGATCGCTGTAAGATGTACGGCGCGGTAGGCATAGTCGATGGCTTTCTCCGGGTTGCTCATGACAAAGCTTCCACCCGGTTCCTTGCGTGCATCGTGGCCCGTGTTCGTTTGGGCAAATGCAAACCCGAGTTGCAAGGCTGTGTTGCGTTGTGCGGCGCGGTTGGCATCGTCCATCGCTTCACCCGCAAGACCGCCGTTGCCAATCATGTAGAAACGGCCATTCCATTTCGCGGGCAAGCTGACTTCGAACGCAATCTCGGGAGAGAGCAGCCCCGTAACGCGGCAATGGGCGGGCGCGGCAGCGCTGGCCGGGACGATCGCCGTCGCGATCTGCGCGATCTCCGCCGATTTGAAGTTGCCTAGTGACTCGCAGTCCTTGGTTGGCTCCACCTCGGCCTTCGAGTAGTCGACCAAAGCCGACGCTCGGCCGCTGAAATCCTGGGCTCGGGCCGGAATCGCCGCTCCGGCGATGATGGATGATCCGCCGATAACTATGGCAAGTGTACGCAGCATTTGTCCTCCTGAAAGAACCAAAGAAACCGTGAACGAGTACGCTTTATCTTGACACACGCACAACATCAGAACGGCGTGGCCTGCGAAGACGTACCAGCCCTGGATGCAACACCCGGTTCCACCACATGATCGCGCCGGTCACGAACATCACCGCTGGGGCCAATCCGAACAGCGCCCAAACCGCTTTTGTCGCCTGGTCGCACAGCCCAGGGCCTTTGCAAGGAATCCCGATGCCGTTGATGCGGCCGAAATGCAAGTAGGCGAGCCAATAAATCACTTCGTCACTGACGCGTCTGCCTGCATTGGCGCGAGTGAGCGGGTCTATTCGGTCGGCGAAGGCCTGGATCGGATCGGGAATACTGAGATATACGCCGCTCAGCCCGAACATCAACACGATCCCGATGGTCCAGAAGCCGATCATACTGTGCAAATGCCAGATCCAGCGCTTCCACCCGACGCCCCGATGGAGTGTCAGACTGCGACGCCATGTTTTGATGCCCGGCCACCAGATGACCAGGCCGGTTACCGCCAGCGCAATCGCCGCGAGTGCGCCTACAGCGTTTACTTTCCGGCCAATTGGCCCGGCCAAAAGGTTGTCATGCAGGTCAAGCAGCTTTGACACAATCCGGATGACGGTGGAAACCGAATTGCCAAGATCCTGCCCCGTCCGAGGATCGAATAGCCGGCGCTTCCTGATCCGGTCACCCTGCCCCAGCCAGACATCCACTGCCTGATCGAGATTCCGCGCACGATTGATTCTGATCACCTGGTAGTCTGCATACAAGTGCGTGGCCGCCTCGGCGAGTTGGGCATCAGACAATGGCGGCCGGGAACTCCGGGAAATGACTGGCTTGAGTGTCCCACGCCGGTAAAGTTCGTTGCTATAAACAAGCACACTACCGGTCACGCTGATCATGAGGATATAGATCCCAACGCCGATTCCGCTCCAGAGGTGCACTTGAAAAAGGGCGCGCCGCAACCAGATCTTCTGGGGCTGCCGAAGCCAGCGTTGCCACACCGTTGCATGATTGGTTCCGCTCACTAGCGAAAAGCCTATAACAGGTGGTGAATCCAGTCAACGCGAATGGCCGCAGATTGACTGGCGGTTTTACCGGAGTAATTCTGCTGCTAGTCTAGTGAGATGCGCGGATTCCTTTTGGTTCTCTTTCCAGCGATTCTCGTGGCCCAGGCCACTCAGCCTCCTGCGGCGCCATCTATGACGGACGAAGAAAAGACTATCTACTCCATTGGCCTCTCGATCTATCGATCGCTCGGCCAATTCGACCTCTCTCCCGCGGAACTGGAGATCGTCAAGCGTGCGATTTCCGACGCCGCAGCCAATAAGCCCGCCGTGGACTTGGATACCTGGGGACCAAAGATTCAGGCGCTCGCCACTACCCGGCAAACTCGCGTAGTGGAGCGGGAAAAGGCTTCCGCAAAGGCGTATGCCGAGAAAGCGGCTGCCGAACCCGGTGCGGTGAAGACCGATTCCGGCTTGGTTTACCGGGAGCTGACGGCCGGCACCGGCGATTCACCGAAGCCGACCGATACGGTGAAAGTGAATTATCGTGGGACGTTCATCAATGGAACCGAGTTCGACAGCTCGTACAGCCGGAATGAACCCGCCGAATTCCCTCTCGATGGCGTGATCAGTTGCTGGACGGAGGGCGTTCAGAGAATGAAAGTGGGCGGGAAGTCGCGTTTGATCTGTCCATCTGAAATTGCGTATGGCGATGGAGGGCGTCCCGGAATTCCAGGCGGCGCGACGCTGGTTTTCGAAATCGAGTTGCTATCTATCGGCGGGGGCGCCAAGTAGGTTCTGCGAGTCAAACGGCGCCGGCTGCGGGCCGTAGTGAGGTACTGGACGGTCCCGCTCGTAAGCACCCAGGTCCGGCGCACGGCCAGTGAAATCATCATTTATCGAAGGCAGCAGGACAGCCTTATCCACAGCGGCGGAATCCGGTTTGAGCCGGAAATCGAAGGCGTCCGGCTTATAGAAACGCTGAGGATCGGACTTGCCTGGAATGCTGACATTCACGAACAAGCCGTAATGGACCAAAACGCTGTGTTGTTCCTGCTTGGTTGCGCCGCTGTATTCCATCGAATACAACCTCGCCATCGCCGGCGGCGTTGATAATGTACAGCTTCGCCGAGGACGTGCAGGGGAACATCTCCCTTTTCTTTCGCGTCGTCATTTCCGATGAGGCCGCTGCACCCATGAGGCTTCGCGACACAACTCGGCAAATCGTCGCCACCGTTTTGAATAAGATCAAGGCCGAGGAACTAGGGATCCAGACCTACTTCAACTTCCGAAGCCACTCCGAGCAGGCATCGCTACGAGAACCATTCTGGGAACATCAGTAGAGTGCCGTTCCCGAACGATCTTCTGGAGCAGGCGCGGCACCCTGGCCCGCATGCTCGATCATCTTTCGATGTCGCGAGCGTGCACAAACAAACGTGATGAATTGAACGCGTACTTCAAAACCAATCCCCCACCCGGACGCGATCTTGAGGTCCTTCGCCACCTCCACCGCATCACCAACACCTTTATAGAGATGCTCCAGCATCGGCATACGGCGGACTACGACGGCGACACCAAATGGACGCGTACGGACGTGCTCAACAAGAGGTGGAATATCTACGCCTGAGCCGTCGATCCTCTTCTTAACAAAACAAAATAGGTGTAAAATGTTTCTAAATACAATCCTGCCACCGGAAAGTTGGAATAGCGCATGCCGCAAATTCAAGCCCCAGATGGAACGCTAATTGAATTCCCGGATTCGATAAAGGACGCCGATATCGAAGCAGCCATGGGAAGGTTATATCCGGACCCAGCTACACCGCCAGGAATCCCAAAAGCCCCGCTTCCGCTTGGTTTGGGAAATAGTACTGGGGATGCACTTGAGCGCGGCGCGCAGCGTCTCATCACGCTTCCCGGAGAAGGATTATTGCAAGCTGGCCGGGCCTTTAGCTCGGGGCGATCACTCCCGCAAAGTGGAGCCGATCTTATCGAGGGCGCAGGCAAAGCGATGGCTCCCATATTCGCTCCTGAGATGATTGCGAATCCCGTTACTACGCTGACGAGTGCTCTACTCGGGGCTGGGGCGCAAAAGGGAGGCGAGATTGCCGCACACCGCTTCGGCGCTTCTCCCGATACGCAGCGGCTAGTAGGAGACGTGACAGGGGCCACGGCGGGTCCTCTGGCATCGAAGGTAGTTGGGGGGCTTGTTCGGTTACCCGCACCAGCTATGGCTGAACGGTCACTTGGCATCCGCGGGTTGACCCACGCTTATGGGGCTACCCAGGAAAAGCCATCCTCGAGGAAACTTCCGGCTTCCGCCCGGCTTCTGTTTTAGCGAGCGCGCGAAATCGCATCAGTTCCCTTGGGAATGATTTGGATACGGCAACCTCCCAAGCTGGCCATCTGGTAGATCTCAGACCCGCACGCAATGTCATACAAGCAGGGAAGGCACTCGCGGTGAAGAGAACGCGCCTACAGTCCACCAGCAGTTCATCCCGATGGAAGAATCGTTGGAGCGGAACTTTGCCACCGGGCAGCCGTATCCGCAATTGATAGCGGCCCGCGATACACTCGATTTGCGTCGTGGCTTCGCTAAAGAGCATGTACGATTCAAGCCCGATGTCCTCAACGATGTCAACAATATCGGGAAGGATACTTACCACGAACTGAGCGCCGGGATTCATCAGGCAGCACCGAAAAGTATTCTCTTGGATCAGAAGATTTCGAGCTTGATCCCAGTTCGGGACCGCGCTCGCTTGGTGGACCTCCAAGCTGGCCCAGGCGAGCGCATTTTGGACCGCATCACGCGGCCCACGGGTGGACTCGTAGGCCCTCTGCTGGCATTCGGTAAGGGTGGTCCGCTGGGGGCTGGAGCGATGCTTACGGCACAAGAGTTGGCGGCATCATCGACGACAAAAATGTTGGGGGCGCGCGGATTATGGGGCGGCGGTACTGCTCTGTCTGGTATACCGGGTACGACAGCGGCGGCGACTATTCCGCTCGTGCGGAGAGATCCATTGGTCCCACTTGCCGGCAGAGTCGCTGCGGGCGATGCCCCTCTCGATTATTCGGCACCGGGGCCAGACAGCGCCAACTCGTGCCCGCACCGTAGCCGAGGTTACGATGCCGAAAAGTTGGGTTCGGATGAGTGCAGGTAATGCCGGATGAATGCCAAAACGGGCCACGGATCAAAACTCCCGAGAAAAACTGAGCAGGCGATTTCGGCGCTTCTGCACTTTCCCACAATCGAAGAGGCGGCCAAATCGATTGGGATTGCCGAGGCGACCCTAAGGAATTGTACATAAATAACTGCTTCAATTGAATGGTATCGTGATAACGTTGAATTGTGGCGGATCGTGGCGGCACGGAGCGCGGTATTCAGCAGCGTTATGAGGGTCTGTCGCCGGTTCTGAACGAACAGGGACTGCGGCGGTTTGCGGCTACTGAGGCGCGGGCATATGGCCGTGGCGGCGTAAGTTTGGTTTCGCGGATCACGGGCATTGCACGCAGCACCATCTGTCGCGGCATCAAGGAGATCACAGAAAAGCGGGAACTGGACGC
>JASIAM010000348.1 GCA_030041985.1 Bryobacteraceae bacterium
CCCTCGGCGATCGCAACGGCATCGGAGGCCCGGTGTTGTCCGTCGGCGTCGATTGTGATAACGCCATCGTGGTCTGGGTAATGCACCAGGAAATGGTTTAGCCCAGTCTTCAGCGCCCGTCCCTTCCCAAGGTTTACGGCGTGCTCCAGTACGTCGCAGCGGCCAGATGCCAACAACCGGTCGAACACCGGCTTGGAAGTCGCCCCACTCCCATCATTGACGACAATAACTGTAAGAAAGCCATAACAGGACAGTTCCAAAACGAGGTCTTCCAACGTGCAGGACGGATTCAAGGCTGGGATCAACACAGCTATGCTACTCAAATTACTCTCATGCAAACCGTCGTTATGCACGTCTTCCTCCTGAACTCCCACTGAATCATATTAATCCATAACTCTAATTCCGGCGATTGGCTGATTAAAGTAGTGGTAAGGTTCTGATACGGTGAGGCATGCCCCAAAACCTGCGGCGACATCCCCTCACCTCTTGGGCGAGACTCTCGAACGAGCCTTGATGACAACAGAGCCGAGCGCCGTGGACATGTTCGGAGGTAAGGTTTTCGTTCGCTGGGATCCGAACGCTAACGTCACGAGTTTCGGCCCAGCGGCAGATTTTCTCGAATTTCTGAAGACCAACGGTCTGTGGGAGCGATGGGTAGAGGATTGCCCGCTATCCTATCGAGACGGAACACTCCGCCGAAGCAGGACATTTGGGCACGGTGATGCTTTCGGTGCTGGCGGACCACTAGCGCTACGCGCATATTACTGCGGCGCGCAGCCATAACGTGCTGCCGCAGTTGCTGGGAATGGAACGCGGCCGCAGTGCCATTACGGCTGTTGGGTGAAAGGTACTTCAGCCTTTTTCGGGACCGTGCCTAGACTTCGCGGTTCTTACCTCGCGGGCACGCTCGAACCGCAGCGAACGCCATCTCCGTCTGGGAATGAACGTAGCGTTCAGCGGCCTGAAAGCGGTGTGCCTTCACGGATTTCGTCGGAAGCTCTGCGGACCGCGAAGTCGCCCGGCGGAAAATCGCCGAAACCTCAACGACGTCACTCTGAACCAAGCCATGCCGAACATCGACCCATTGCGCGCGGCCCTGTTGGATCGCGGACCACAAAACGAGCGCCAGCCAGAGATTGCCGGTTAAACGTCCGACTCGTACAAAGCGCCGACACGGTGGGACAGGCTCCTCTCGCAACAAAGACGCTCCCAGTTCGCAAAAATAGCCAGCTTCCGAAAAGGTGCTGAAGGCTGCTGCTCGCGTTAAACTGACGCCGATTTGTGGTCAACGTTCCGGGACATGTGTGGTAGACTCGGCAATTAATATCTTGGAGGTCCTCATGCGTCCCTGGACTCGGCGCGGCCTCGTGCGGATCGGTAAGCATTGGTTCGTAATGGTAAGCTTCGCTGCGGGTATCGCGGCGACCGTCCTGCTCCACAATTGGCTTTGGCCACAACCTCAGAAAAATCCTTCGTTATCCGGCAGTGAAATCGATTTACAGATTGTC
Source organism: Bryobacteraceae bacterium (assembly GCA_030041985.1). Lineage (GTDB taxonomy): Bacteria > Acidobacteriota > Terriglobia > Bryobacterales > Bryobacteraceae > PSRJ01. Next base: position 1,509 of record JASIAM010000348.1, read on the forward strand.
CCGAAGGACGCTCGGCTCTTTGTACAATGGAATCCCCAGAGTTCGGCCGTTCTCAAAGGATATTCGGGGCTCCTCACGGTGCAGGATGGTGACAGACAGGTGCGCGTACCACTCAACCGGCAACAATTGCAAGCAGGAAATACTTCGTATACGCCGACAAGCGGGTGGGCCGAGTTCCGCCTGGAGATCTATCGCGACGGCAGCCACTATTCTGGGGAAGCTATGGCGCTTGCCACTGGCTTGAAGGCGAGCGAGGCGGTCCCGGCCGGCAGTCCACTGGTTCAAGCCGTGCCCCGGCCTCGCGACTCGACGATTTCCCCAGGGATGGAAAAGCCCCAGTTGCGGGAATTTTCGCCTCCGGCTCGCTTCACTACAACTGACACCGTCACATCGCCGGTGGTGGAAGAGATCCCACCTGGTATAAACCTGGCTCAAAACAAAACAACGCTGCTTTCTCCCTCAGACGTTCCAGAACATCCAAACCCCAAGGCGGAAAGTCTACCTATTAGAGGTGTGCCCCGGCCTAACTCCGAAGCGGTGAGTGCTGCATCTTCCGATCGGACGGAACGTCTCGGAGCGCCTCCTTCTCGCGATTCGACGATTGCCCCAGTAGTGGAGAAACCGCCATCGCGCGAGCTTTCGTCTCCCGCTTTGTTGGCCGGTAACACTAGCGCGCCGGCGATTGCGAAAGAGATCCCGGCCAGTATCAAACCGGGCCAAAACAGTACAGCGGTGACTTTTCCCGCCGTGGATTCAAAACATCCGGGCTCAGGGACTGAGGCGCCGTTGCCACGAAGTAAAGTGGGAAAGTTAGCCCTCCGAACGTACGACGGAATAATTTTGGATGCCGCCTGTGAAACGCTAAAAGAGGTCCGCGTCCCGGACGAGGATCAACACTGCGATGTTTCAGCGGCTACCACGGCATTCGCAATCCGCTTGGAAGACGGCCAGACCCTTCGATTCGATTCCGTAGGTAACCTCAGAGCGCAGAATGTGAAGATAAAGACTCAGTGGATGGCGAAGACGTTGGCAGGCAAGAGAATTCACGCCACGGTTACTGGCGTTGTTGTAGGGACCGATTTAATTGTGGTGTCTGTAGAGTGAGCCACCCGGCCAGCGCAGGTGAGACGGACATCGATCGCGCATGCTTCCTGCAGAAACGAACCATAGTTGCCGTTGTGCTCGCCATCACGTTAACATTGCCCCAATGACGTCTTATTTGCGCTCTGCCTGTGGGAAGCTAGCCGTGGCGGCCTTTTTGTCGCTGCCGGTTTGCTTCGCAGCGGGGCCCCAGCCCGCGCAAACCCAAATTGTGCAGGCCCAGGCGCAGTTGCTCGACCACGCCGCATTTCTGTGCGATGACTGCTTCTTCGGCGCGAGCACGTACTACTACTGTTTCGAAGCCGACAATCAAATCCTGGCCGCTTACCAAAGGACCCGGGTCATGAACTACACGGATGAATCGAAGAACTATTTAACCTCAGTTCACCGCGGATGGGCCGTTTGGGATCCGCCCGCGGGAGCGATTCCCATTCGCTATGATGCCAAACATATCTGGGTCAGCCGCCCGGATGGCAACCAGGCCAACCAGGATTTCTGGGCGCACCTGAAGGCTGCCGGCCGGTGGTTGAGCCGAAACGATAGCCAACCGGTACGGCTGACGCGCGCCCCTCTGCGAGACATCTTTGTCCACGACGCGCGCTGCCGCCCAAGCACGCTGAAGGCCCAATGACCATCTTTCCCCTTCCCCGTCACTCTTTAGGGCTATGGCGACGGTCCGCTAAAGGTGTTACCTATGGGCCTGAAAAGTAGTCTTAATGAAGTAACCCTGCCTCTCTAACGGGATTCGAATGACGACTGTAAAACCTACCGAACCGGCTCCAGAAGTGCATATTCCCCAGCAACTTCCGGTGATGCCACGTAAATCCAAGAAACGCGGGTTGATCTGGGTGATCTTCCTGGTAGCCGTTGTGGGCGTCGCGGGATACGCTGTCTGGCGCGCCGGACAGCCTGTCCAAAGAGAGAAAGGACAGGGTGGCCGCGGGGGTTTCGGCGGCGGCCGCCGTGGTGGTGGTATCGGTCCCGTGCCGGTGGTGGTTACCAAGGTCGGTAGGTCCAGTATCCCGGTTTACCTGACGGAGCTGGGCAATGTAGCTGCGTTCTATACCGTCACGGTGAAGTCCCGTGTCGATGGCCAGTTGATGAAAGTGGATTTCAACGAAGGCGATCTGGTCAAGAAGGACCAGACCATCCTCGAGATTGACCCTCGGCCATATCAAGCCGCGCTCGATCTGGCAAACGCCACTTTGGCGCACGATCAGGCCCTGCTCGATAACGCCAACCTCGATCTGCAACGTTACAAGAAACTGGTGGAGACGGACGCGGTTCCCAAGCAGCAACTGGATACTCAGGTCGCCTTGGTGGCGCAGTACGAAGCCACCATCAAGCAAGATCGCGCTAATATCGATAACGCCAAGTTGCAGGTGGTTTACGCCAACATCACGGCCCCCATTACGGGCATCGTGGGGTTGCGCCTGGTCGATCCCGGCAATATCGTGCATGCCGCCGATGCCAATGGCATGATCGTAATCGCGCAAGTGCAGCCGATTACAGTGTTGTTTACCATCCCTGAGGACAACCTTCCGACGGTTCTCGAAAAGTTGCGGGCAGGCAAACATCTTCCGGCCGATGCCTATACTCGCGACAATTCCAAAAAACTGGCATCGGGTGAGCTCGTGACCCTGGATAACCAGATCGACAATACTACTGGCACGGCGAAGCTAAAGTCGGTTTTCGAAAACAAAGACTTGACCTTATTTCCGCAGCAATTCGTTAACATTCGTCTGCTAGTGGACACGCTGACCAACCAATTGGTGGTGCCTAACGTAGCGGTGCAGAACGGACAGCAAGGCAACTTCGTTTATGTGGTGGACGATGACTCGCGGGTGCATCTAAAACCTGTTCAAGTGGGAGCGACCACCGACACGTCGTCCCAGATTCTCTCTGGACTCTTGGATACGGATCGCGTAGTTATCGATGGTACTGACCGGTTGGTCGAGGGGGCGGTAGTCCGCGTACGAAAAGCCGGTGAGATGGATAACCCTCCCGGTTACGACCCCACAGCGGGCGGAGGCAGACGGGGCGGCCGTGGCAAAAAGGGCAAAGGCAATCCAGAAACTGCTCCTCCGCCGCCTGGACAGGGTATAGCGCCGGGCCAGAACATATCCGGCGCAGCGTCCGGAGCCGAAGGCGGTTTCCAGAAGGCTGAAACCGGTTTCCAGAAAGGCGGCGGCGCCTTTGAAAAAGGCGAGGGCCACTTCCGCAAAAGCAGCGGTGGTTTCCAGAAGGGCCCCCGGTGAGTCCCTCCCAAACATTCATCGTCAGACCCGTCGCCACATCACTCATGATGGCCGGGGTGGTTCTCGTTGGTGTGGTAGCCTTCCGCCAACTGCCCGTTTCGGCCTTGCCGCAGGTCGATTATCCGACCATGCAGATACAGACGTTCTACCCGGGCGCGAGCCCCGAGGTAGTCACGTCTTCCATTACCGCCCCGCTCGAGAAGCAGCTCGGCCAAGTCCCCGGTCTCCAGCAGATGACCTCGATCAGCTCCTTCGGCAGCTCGCTGATCACGCTCCAGTTCACACTCGATCTCAGCATTGATGTGGCCGAGCAGGAGGTGCAAGCCTCGATTAACGCCGCTAGCACTTTTCTGCCTAGCAACCTGCCGGTTCCTCCCGTCTATAGCAAGATCAACCCCGCCGATGCGCCAATTCTGACGCTAGCCATTACTTCCAGCACAGTGCCGCTGCCAAAAGTCGAGGAACTGGCGGAAACCCGTATGGCGCAGAGAATTTCCCAGCTTAAGGGTGTAGGCGCGGTAACCATCAGCGGAGGGCAGCGTCCGGCTGTCCGGGTGCAAGCGAACCCCAGCGCTCTCGCATCCTACGACCTGAGTCTGGAAACGCTGCGCACCGCGCTTTCCAGTGCCAACGTGAACCAGGCAAAGGGCAACTTCGACGGCCCCGACCAAGCCTGGACGATCAACGATAACGACCAGCTTTCGGCCGGCGCACAATATGGGCCGATCATCATCGCTTACCGCAATGGGTCGCCGGTGCGGATTTCCGACGTGGCGCGGGTGATCGATGGCGCGGAAAACACCAAACTTGCCGGGTGGGTGAATACCGATCGCGCCATCGTTCTGAATATCCAGCGCCAGCCCGGGACTAATATCATTTCCGTCGTGGATACAGTTCAGGCACTGTTGCCGCAAATTCAAGCCTCCCTGCCCGAGGGTATCGCCGTGCAGGTCGTCTCGGACCGCACTGTCACCATTCGTGCCTCAGTCGCGGATGTCGAGTTCGAACTGATGCTCACCACCGCTCTGGTGGTGATGGTCATTTTCCTGTTCCTGCGCAGCGCGTCGGCCACTGTCATCCCGGGTATCGCCGTCCCCCTCTCCCTGGTGGGCACGTTTGGCGTAATGTATCTGCTCGGCTACAGCCTGGATAATCTTTCGCTGATGGCGCTTACCATCTCCACCGGTTTTGTGGTGGATGACGCCATCGTGATGATCGAAAATATCTCGCGCTATCTCGAAATGGGTGAATCACCCATGCGCGCCGCGCTTACCGGTTCCGGTGAGATCGGGTTCACCATCGTATCGCTAACCATTTCGCTCATAGCCGTGCTCATTCCCCTGCTCTTTATGGCCGATATTGTGGGCCGGCTGTTCCGGGAATTTGCCGTCACTCTGGCTGTAACCATCATGTTTTCCGCCTTCGTCTCCCTCACTCTTACGCCCATGATGGCGGCCCGCATTTTGAAGCACCACCCGGAATCCTCCCAAGGCCGCTTGTATCGATGGTCGGAGTGGTGCTTCGAAAAGACCATCGAGCAGTACGGAAAGATGGTTCGCGTGGTGTTGCGGCACCAGCCCGTGACCCTCCTCGTAGCCCTCGGCACTCTCGTCCTCACCATTTACCTTTACAACGTCGTGCCCAAGGGCTTTTTCCCCGTGCAGGACACCGGCGCGATTCTCGGCATTTCACAAGCGCCTGAAACGGTATCCTTCAGCGCCATGGCCCAGCGCCAGGAGGAACTGGCCAGGATTATCAAGCAGGATCCGGCGGTAGAGAATCTCACCTCCTTTATCGGCGCCGATGGTGTGAACACCACCATGAATAGCGGTCGTATTCAGATCACGCTGAAACCACTAGAACAGCGCGCCGGTGTTTCCGCGACTGATGTGATCCGCCGGCTTGAGGCCAAGGTCCAGCAAGTTGCCGGCATCCAGCTTTTCATGCAGCCAATTCAGGATTTGACCGTAGAGGACCGCATCAGCCGGACGCAATACCAGTACTCGCTCGACGCCCCCGACAAGGCCCTGCTCGACCAGTGGGTCCCGCGCCTGGTGGATCGCATGAAACAGTTATCGGAACTGCGCGACGTTGCTAGCGATCAGCAGAATAATGGCTTGGGCCTGCAGGTGAATATCGATCGTGATACCGCGGGCAGGCTGGGTATCACCCCCCAAAACGTCGATGACGCGCTCTACGATGCCTTCGGCCAGCGGCAGGTGTCCACCATTTATACCCAGACGAATCAGTTCCATGTGGTCCTCGAAGTGGATCCCCGCTTTCAGCAGGACAAGTCTTCTCTGCAGTACATGTATGTGCCGATCGGATCGGCGTCATCCAATTTGGCAAACACCATTGCCCTCGCGGGAACCAACAGTGCACTCACTGGGGCCGCGGCCCTGGCGCCCTCCCCGCTTCGGGCGTTCGTGACTGCCACACCCGTTCCATCGCCGATTACGATTAACCACCAAAGCCAGTTTCCAGTCGCGACGCTTTCTTTTAATTTGGCCCCGGGAGCGTCTCTGGGCGCGGCCGTGGAGCATATCAAGCAGATCACGCAGCAGTTAGGCATGCCCGCCAGCATCGAAGCCAGCTTCCAGGGAACGGCCCATGCATTTGAATCGTCGCTCGCTAACGAATCCCTTCTCATCCTGGCAGCCGTGGTGACCGTCTACATCGTCCTCGGCATGCTCTATGAGAGTTTCATCCATCCCGTCACCATCCTCTCCACCTTGCCTTCCGCAGGCGTCGGCGCCATCCTCGCCCTGGTTCTGTTTCACAAGGACCTGGATGTCATTGCCCTGATCGGTATCATCCTCCTGATCGGCATCGTGAAAAAGAACGCCATCATGATGATCGATTTCGCGCTCGAAGCCGAACGCAATGAAGGAAAGACGCCGGAGGAAGCCATCTACCAGGCCTGTCTCCTGCGCTTCCGTCCCATTATGATGACCACCATGGCGGCCTTGCTGGGCGCCGTTCCTCTGGCTTTCGGTAGCGGTGTGGGTTCCGAGCTGCGGCAGCCGCTGGGAATCTGCATTATCGGCGGGCTGCTGGTGAGCCAGGTGCTTACGCTCTTTACCACTCCTGTGATCTACTTGTTTTTCGGACGCCTCGCCGCCTGGGTCGGGCGATCCCGCGTTTCCGAAAGGGGCAGGGAAGTTTCTCCCCTGCCGAACCTGACATAAGGCTGGAGAATCGATATGAGCATATCCGAGCCCTTCATTCGCAGACCTGTAGCCACCACGCTGTTTCTGATTGCGATCACCCTGGCCGGCGCGCTCGCCTACACGCTGTTGCCGGTCTCGGCGCTGCCGGAGGTCGATTTCCCCACCCTTAATGTGCAGGCCTCACTGCCAGGCGCCAGCCCCGAGGTCATGGCGGCCTCCGTAGCCACTCCCCTTGAAAAGCAGTTCACCCGCATCGCCGGCGTCACGGAAATGACCTCCAGAAGCTCGGTAGGCGGTGCTCAGGTAACCCTCCAGTTCGATCTGAGCCGTGACATCAATGCCGCCGCGCGCGATGTCCAGGCGGCCATCAACGCCTCGGCAGCATTCCTTCCGTCCAACCTTCCGAGCCTCCCCAAATATCGCAAGTTTAATCCTTCCGATCAGCCTATCCTCCTGCTGACGCTCGACTCCGATGTAGTGCCGCGGCCCCAGTTGTACGACATCGCCTCCTCGGTCTTCGCGCAAAAACTATCGCAGGTCAAGGGCGTGGGACAGGTTCAGGTGGGTGGCAGTTCGCTTCCCGCTGTGCGCGTCGAAGTTAATCCACAGCCCCTCTCCGATTACAACGTAGGCCTCGATCAGATCGGAACCTTTCTGCAGCAGGCCAATGCCAATAGCGCCAAGGGCGCGCTGGCCAACTCTCGCGAGCAAGTTCCGCTCTACGCCTCCGATCAGATCTTTACGGCGAAAGATTACAAAGACCTGGTGGTGGTTTACCGCAATGGCGCGCCGGTCCGGCTCTCCCAACTCGGGCGCGTCGTCGATGGCAACGAAGATGTGCGCAACTTCGGGCTGGTCAACGGCAAGCCGATGGTGCAGATCCAGATCAATCGCCAGCCGAACGCCAACATTGTCGATACGGTGGCGCGCATTAAAGCGCTGATGCCGCAGTTCAATGCTCAGTTGCCGCCCACGGTTCGCTTCATGATCGCCAGCGATCGCACCATCACCACCCAGGAATCCATGCGCGATGCCCAGCGCAACGTCATCGTTTCCATCGGCCTGGTGATTGTTGTGGTCTTTATCTTTCTCCGTAACGGCTGGTCGACCTTTATTCCCAGCGTGACCGTCCCCGTGTCCATCATTGCCACTTTCGGAGCCATGTACCTGCTCGGTTACACGCTGGACAACCTTTCTCTGATGGCTCTGACGATTGCTACCGGTTTCGTGGTTGACGATGCCATCGTGGTCGTCGAAAACATTACACGGCACATCGAGCACGGCTTAAAACCGATGCAGGCCGCTCTCAAGGGAGCCGAAGAGATTGGTTTTACCGTGCTATCGATGAGCATTTCGCTGGTGGCGGTCTTCATTCCCATCCTGATGATGCCGGGTATTGTGGGGCGTCTGTTCCGCGAATTTGCGGTGGTTCTGTCCGTTGCCATCGTTATCTCTATGGTGGTTTCGATCACCGTCACTCCCATGATGTGCGCCTGGCTGTTGCGGGAGAAACGCGGTCACGGCCGCTTCTACAACCTCAGTGAGCAATTCTTCAATTGGATCCTCTCCACGTATGCTTCCGCGCTCGATACGGTATTGAGACATCCCGCGTCCATCCTGCTTACCTTGCTGGTTACCTTGGGCGTGAATGTGTACCTGTACATCAAGGTGCCCAAAGGTTTCTTCCCGCAGCAGGATACGGGCCGTCTCCAGGGCAACATCGTCGGCCAGCAGCACATCTCCTATCAGGCTTTGTTGCAGAAGTCGGAGTGGTTTGAGGAGAAGGTCCGCAACGATCCCGATGTCGAAACCGTCACCATGGTGGCCGGCACCAGCGGCGGCGGATGGGGTGGCAATCAGACCCAGCTCAACGTTCAGTTGAAGCCGGCCGGCGTTCGCAAATCCACTTCCGACCAGGTAATCGCCCGGTTGCGCCGGGAGACCTCCGGCGTGCCAGGGGCTACCATGTTCCTGCAGAATTCCCAGGACGTGCGCGTTGGTGGCCGGCAGGGTAACGCCCAATACCAATACACGCTCCAGGGTCCGGATTTCGATACTCTTGCAGTCTGGGGACCCAAGCTCCTCGACAGGCTCTCGCAGGTGCCCGAGATTGCCGATGTCAGCTCAGACCAGCAAAATTCCGGACTGTCCTCCAACGTAGTCATTGACCGCGACACCGCGTCGCGTCTGGGCCTCACCGCCCAAGCCGTTGACTCGGCTCTTTACGATGCCTTCGGCCAGCGTCAGGTCTCGGTCATGTACAAGTCGATCAATCAGTACCACGTGGTTCTGGCCTTACAGCAGCAGTGGTGGGAGAGCCCCGATTTCCTGCACACCATCTACGTGCAGACGCCCAAGGGCACCGATGTTCCTCTGTCGGCCTTTACGCATTTCACCGAAGGGAACACGCCCATTTCCCTGCCACATAACGGCCAGTTCCCGGCAACTACGATTTCCTTCAACCTGCAGGAAGGCGTTTCGCTAAGCGACGCCGTAACCGCCATCAAAAGGGCCGAGATCGATTTGGGTATGCCCGCCACTCTCACCGGGGAGTTTGCCGGCACGGCGCGCACCTATCAAGACTCGCTCCGCAATCAGCCCATCCTCATCGGCACGGCCTTGCTGGCGGTATACATCGTCCTGGGAATGCTCTATGAGAGCCTGATTCACCCTCTCACCATTATCTCTACGCTGCCTTCGGCGGGCGTCGGAGCGCTGGTGGCAATGGTGCTGTTTAAGAGCGATCTGGATATCATTGCCATGATCGGCATCATCCTGCTGATCGGCATCGTGAAGAAGAACGCCATCATGATGATCGATTTTGCGCTGGCGGCCGAGCGCAACGAAGGGATGAATTCCC
>JASIAM010000349.1 GCA_030041985.1 Bryobacteraceae bacterium
GGTAAGCCGACCGGTTCATCACGTATTGGCCGCGCTGCAGCAACTCGTACTTGGCGTCGACCTGCTCGATGGTGCCGGTCGTATCATTGCGAACGAAGTTCTCGGCTACCACCACGTCGCTCGGCTGCGTTACCGCAAAGTACGGTTCCGCCGTTACGATTAGCCCGAAACTTTGCAGGTCCGTCGTGGAGAGCAGATTGGCGTGATTCCCTTCGAGCACCACCTCTCCCAAATTCGTGGCGCGGCCTTCCGGGGTAATCGCCCACAGAACGTACGTCATGTACTCCGGGCCGAACTGGCTGGCGGGCGTCATGTGGTCGAGGTGAGTTTCGATTTTAGTCGAACCCAGTTGGCTATTGACGCTGGCCTCGCCGCGCGCGGGCGGCATCAACTCGGTGCCCCGGAAATCGATATGCGTGGTGCCGGTACGGTGGTGATAGTTGATGGCTTTGGTCGTTCGCGAAACTACCGTAACCCGAAAAATCGGGGTTGGTTGCCCGGTTTGATTCGGCGTCAGCGCTCCTTGCGATTGTGTCGGATTGGGCTCCTGTGCGAGTAAAGAGGCCACACTCAAAAGAAACAAACCTGCCAACTTCATGTAATTTTTCGCCCCCTGAGGCGATAGTAGCAAAACGCGATCCGTTGTGATTTTGATCACGATAGAGAATAGCGTTTACAACAATGAGCCGTTGCAAAAGAGATCGATCAGTTGCTCGGCCGCCCTGACCGCTACATTGCGCTTGGTCTCTGCCGCCCGATAAACAAAGGCCCGTCCCTCGACCTTATGAGTCGCGTACCCCTTTTCTTCGAGCTTGCGGAGGATCGTCCGAATAGTCGAATCCGTGAGCACCCGCTGGGCTGCGATGCCGGCACGGCACGATTCGGCGGTGCAATCGGGATGCGACCATACGTATTCCATCAAGAACTGCTCGAGCGATGTCAGAGGCTTGTTGCGGGTGCGCTTGGCGCTGAGCATTTTACTGTTATAAGCTATAACAGTAAAGCCTGGAGAAGTCACCCGGACCACGTACGCGCAGATTTGGGCGAAAATCAGTGGAATGCGAATGGCCGTCGTGGGTGGTGGGATTGGCGGGTGATTGGGGAATCCTTTTCACGCTTGCTTCCAGAGCCGCGAAGCCGTGGCCAGCGTCCTTTCAAAGACCGTGTCGGCGTGCACCATATCGAGTTCCTCGCTCATGAGCAGGTGATCCTTTGCCAGCGGTAGACGGATACAGCGCGATACCCCATTGGCCGCAGTGACCAGCGTTTCCCGAAGCCGGCTCAAGTTCACAGTGAAACTGTGATCGCTCAACTCGACCGCTTGCAACTCTTGCACATCGGTCCGTTCATCGGCATCCATCTCCAGTTCCGCGTGCGCACCCGCAAGCTCGAGAGAGCCGGCCACCCAGGCAGCCATGTAATACGCCGCCACCGAAGGTCTCGCACCACCGTAAAGTACGCGTACTCGTGCGATCTCCGGAATGTGTTCGGCACATTGCCGGTTTTCGAAAACCTGGGAGAGCATTTCCCGCCATCGTGTCAAACGTGTCCAGGAAAGGTCGCCTATGCGCAAAGTGCGCGCCTGGCCGGACAGCAGTATGATCGCGCTTTTCGGATCGGGCCATTGCGCGCTGTCCACGATCACGCGAGTGGCCAGCGATGCGAGGCGGCTGAAGGAGGGCGTCTCTATTGCGACATTGCCCCGGCACCAGAGAATCAGCGGCAGGTCTGCTGCAGCAATCGGGCCCAGGATCGATACCACGTCATCCAGATGATTTTCCGCGGCCGTAATTTCGATTTGCTCGCAGCAGATTTGCCGGCGTTGGCCAAAGGGCATCCAGCATTGCACGGTCACTGCCGCCGAAGGCTGCCCCCCGCTTTCCGGCCGAATCACAATGGTTCGTGCCGGATGGCCGGGCATGAGCGCCGCCAAGGTTTCGCCGAGCGCCGCGGGGTCGTCGCCGGGCGCCGCCAGCACGACCAGCGTAAGCGTGCAAGCCCGCAGGACACCGGCCTCCGCGTGCTCAGCGGCCGAACCCTGTTTGCCGAGGCTCGCCCACATTTGGGAGACCTCTTTTAAAATATGATCGGGCGCGAGACTCGTACTCATCTCATCAGGCTCCTACGGTTGTCTCCACACATGCCCGCGCCGCGCCAACATGGCATCGGCTTCCGCGGGTCCCCAACTCCCCGCCGGATAAATCGGCGGATCGCTCGCGCTGGCTCGCCACGCGGTCTGGATCGGCTCGACCACGGCCCAACTCGCTTCCACCATGTCCTGCCGCGTATATAGAGTTGCGTCCCCAATCAATGCATCGAGCAGCAGCGTTTCGTAAGCCGAAGGGGAGCGCTCGCCAAAGCTCGAGCCGTAATTGAAATCCATGGATACGGGCCGCAGATTCATGCCGCGCCCGGGCCGCTTGGAAACGAACTTCAGCGAAATGCCCTCTTCCGGTTGCACGCGCACGATGAGCAGGTTGGGCGTCATCTCCGCCTCCTGCCCATCGAAAATCGCCAGCGGCGGCGAGTTGAATTGTATCGAGATCTCGGTAACGCGCTTGGGAAGACGCTTGCCGGTCCGCAGGTAAAAAGGCACCCCCGCCCACCGCCAGTTATCCACTAACAAGGCGACGGCCGCGAAAGTGTCCGTGCGCGAGTGCGGATCAACCCCCGGCTCCTGGCGGAAACCGGGAAGATCTTTGCCGCCCACGCGCGCCGCACCGTACTGGCCTGCCACGGTATTCTGCGCCACCTGCTCCGGGGTCATCGCCCGAATCGCTCGCAGCAGCTTCGAACGCTCATCGCGTACCGCATCTGCGTGGAAGTTGGCGCTCGGCTCCATGGCGATCGTAGCCATTACCTGCAGCAAATGGTTCTGGATCATATCGGCGAGTGCGCCGGCTTCCTGGTAATAGCCGCCGCGCCCTTCCACGCCGATCGATTCCGCGGCGGTGATCTGAATGTGATTCACGTACCGGCGATTCCACACCGGCTCAAAGATCCCGTTGCCGAAGCGGAATGCCAAGATGTTCTGCACCGTCTCCTTGCCAAGGTAATGATCGATACGGTAAATCTCGCTCTCCGGAAATACTTT
>JASIAM010000350.1 GCA_030041985.1 Bryobacteraceae bacterium
CGCAACCATCCCAGCCGCTCGGGCCTGGGGAAGAGATGAAACAGCAGGGCGCGATGCAGCCGGTCGGCGGGTGCCCTGTGGTACAGCCGTTCCACCTGCGCGCGCGTGGCTTCGATCAGCTTTCCGTAATCCACACCGGAGGGGCACGCCGTCATGCAGCTTACGCAACCCAGGCAACTGTCGATGTGCGAAACCCACTCCGGCGTGAGCGGCACTCCGTCTTCGCTCGCTATTTTCATCAGGTAAATGCGGCCGCGCGGCGAATCCATTTCCGACTTCCACAGCACGTAGGTGGGACAGGCGGGCAGACAGAAGCCGCAATGCACGCACTGATTGATCAATTCGGGCGGTGGGGGATGATGCGCATCAAACGAAGTCTTAGTTTCCATCAGATCCCCCCCACGAAGCGGCCCGGATTCAAAGTGTTCTTAGGATCGAAGCGCTGTTTGATTGTCCGCAGCAGCGGCAGCGTGTCGCCAGGGTCCCCCCAGGCATCGATGGCGGCCGCTCCGGGGCTCTGGCGCAACACAGTCAGGGTTCCGCCCTCGCTTTCGATCCGGGCGCGCAGGCGGGAAAGCGCAGCGTCCGCCGAAATCCATCCAATGCCCGTGGCCTGCACCACGGCGCGCCATTCCGGATCGCCGGCAGCCGCAATAGCGCCAATCGTATCGGCAATTTTCGAAGGCAGCACGCTGAATTTCGCTACGGCGTCATGATTGGCAATTTCCTGCCGCGCGCCCCATACATTGGTTGGACCTTCTGCTACCCGCGCCGGCGCAGCCAATGAGGTAAGGCGCGCGGTCTGCGCTTCGATCCCTTCTTCGGTTCCTTCGAGCAGAATATCCATTTCGGGATCGCGGTGCGCGCCGCAGCGAAGCTGCAGAGCGATGTGCGCCAAATTAGTGTCTTGGATGGCCAGCAAAAGCGCCTGCGCTTCGGCCATGCCGCCGGGCGCAAGCGTCAGAGTCCGCGTTTTTCGCGGCAGGGGGTGCAGGCGGAAAACGGCTTGCGTAATCACGCCAAGCGTGCCCAGCGACCCGGTGGCGAGTTTGGGCAAATCGTACCCCGCCACGTTCTTGACCACTTTTCCGCCACCCCGCGCGATGGTGCCATCGGCCAGCACCAGCGTGACTCCGATAATCAAATCGCGCAATCCGCCATACCTGAGGCGCCAGGCGCCGCTGTCATTAGTCGCCAGAATCCCACCGATAGTAGCGCTTTCCGGCCACAAAGGATCGATGGCCAACCGCTGCCCGTGCGGGGTCAGGACACGCTGCAGATCGGCGACGATACAGCCGGCTTCGGCGGTCACCGTCAAATCGGCCCAGACGTGCTCGATGATGCGGTTCAATCGCACGGTGGACAGGATCAAATCGGCGCGCGCCGGCGGGTTTCCCCACTCCAGTTTTGTGCCGCTGCCTCGCGGGATTACAGCCAGCCCGTCCCGATCTGCGCAGCGCAGCGCCGTGCTCAGCTCTTCCTCACTCTCCGGCTCCACCACTCGCACGTCGCGCAGCGTTTCTGTTCCTTGGTGGGTCATCTAGTGCCCCAGCCCTATCGATTTCTTACAACCGGACACCGGCCAGAAGGCCGGCGGCGGGGCGGAAGCCCCGGCCCCACCATGCCTCACTGACAGCCACCGATTGTAAATAGTGATTGGAAACATGACGTTAGAAGCGCTCGGCCACGCCCGCCAGTTCCAGAGGGTGCGGTGTGTATTCGCCTAGCTTCTCGCCGCACAGGCGCGGGCGCGGAAAGACTTTGGCGGGGTTAGCGATCTGCTGGGGATCGAAGGCGCAGCGCACGCGCTGCATGGTGGCCAGGTCCGGCTCGGCGAACATTTTCGACATCATGTGTTTTTTCTCTTCTCCCACGCCATGCTCCCCCGTAATCGACCCTCCCGCCTCGATGCACAATTCCAGAATCCTTTCGGAAAGCGCGATGGCCGATTTTTCCTGCCCGGCGATGCGGCGATCGTACAGCACCATGGGATGCAGGTTGCCGTCGCCCGCATGGAACACGTTGGCCACGCGCAATCCGGCCTCGGTGCTCAACTCCCCGATTCTGGTTAGAACCTGCGGCAACCGGGTGCGGGGGATTACACCATCCTGCACGATGTAGTTGGGTGAAATCCTCCCCAGAGCGGCGAACGCGGCCTTGCGGCCCTTCCACACCAGTGCACGTTCCGTCTCGCTCTGGGCCAGGCGGATCTCCCAGGCTCCCTGGCTGCGGCAAATCTCCTGGATGTGCTCCATCAGCGCGCACACTTCCGCCTGGGGACCATCCATTTCTACCAGCAGCAGGCCGCCGCAATCGGGATAGTGGGCGTGCACCGCGGCTTCCGCTGCCAGAATCGACAAATGATCCATCATTTCGATGGCCGCGGGAAGCATGCCTGCCGCAATGATCCCGCTTACGGCCGCGCCCGCTTCCGTGGTGGAATGAAATGCGGCGAGCAGGGTCTGCACGGATTCCGGGCGTTTCACAATCCGCAAAGTGATTTTGGTGGCGACGCCCAAGGTGCCCTCCGAGCCTACGAAAACACCGGGTAAATCGTAGCCCAGCGCGTCCAGGGTTTTCTTGCCCAGATGCATCAGCGTCCCATCCGGCAGCACCACCTCCAGCGCCAGCACGTGAGTGGTGGTGAACCCGTATTTGAGGCAATGGGCGCCTCCCGAATTTTCCGCCACATTGCCCCCGATACTACAGACGGATTGCGAGGAGGGATCGGGTGCGTAGAAATAATTGGCAGGGGCAACGCGTCCGGTTACTTCCAGATTGATCACGCCCGGCTCCACCACCACGCGCGCATTCGGAAAATCGATCTCCAGAATGCGATTCATGCGCGCGAGGCAGATGACGACACCCTCGGGCACGGGCATGGCTCCGCCGCTCAGTCCCGTTCCAGAGCCGCGGGCCACGAACGGAATGTGGGCTTGATAGCAGATGCGCGCCACCGCCTGCACCTCTTCGGTGGTGGCCGGCAAAACCACCGCGCCCGGCACCGCCCGGTAGGCGGTGAGGGCATCGCATTCATAGGTGCGCAACTCCTCCGAGGCGGTAATTACGTTCCGCGCTCCGGTAGCCTCATGTAATTTGCCGACGATTTCCGGAGTGAGCGGCATGGCCCTTAGCGAATCGCCGCCTCCGGTTGCAGGGCCGGAGCGGCTGCCTCGCGGCAATTTGCCAGCACATAGGGGCCATCGGGAATCACAGCCACCCGCGCGCCGGCCGGCAAACCTTCGAGCGTCGCCTCCACGGCGGCTTGGGGGGTGGAAAAGGAACGCCCCCAAAGTTTTGCATGATATTCTGCGGGCAATCCGGGCACGTAATATAAGAGTTGCTTATCCGTTGTTACCAGCGCCAGTTTTTCCAGTTGCCACTGGTCTACCACCACGGGGGCCGCGGCGATCTGTTCCAGGAACCGGGCGTCGCTCGTGCCCGTCAGCAGCATTTGGCGGAATTCCGGCGCGCCCGCGCCTTCTTCGCAGGCGGCCATTACCAAAATGCGCCCGCCAGGCTTAACGATATGTGCCGCGGCCGTAATTCCTTTGACTGCCTGATAAAACGTCAAATCGAGCGGATAGCCGGCGCCCGAAGTAATGGCCGCGTCCACAGGCGCTTCCAGCGTTTCGAGCAGGGTGCGGGAAACGAATTCCACCCCCTGGCGATGTGCCTGCCGCGCCTCGCCCGCGAAGACGCCCGCGATGGAGCGGTCGCGCGCCAAAGCCACATCCAGGATGAAATCGTGCCGCGCCATGCGGGCAATTTCCAGCAACTCGTGGTGCAGCGGGTTGTCCTCCGTGGACCCTTCCACCGCCCGGCCGTCGCGCATGAACTTGGGGCTGTGCAGCACCTTAATGGTCTCCTGCGCGGCCAAACCAGGGGCGATCAACTTGCGTCCACCCGAAAAACCCAGCATCAGGTGCGGCTCAATGAAGCCCAAAGTGATGTGCAGATCGGCCGCCACAAACCGCTGATCAATGTAGACGGGAGTGCCCGCAGCCGTCGTGCCGAGGAAACGGTGCTGCTCGAACTGCCGCGCGTCGTGGTTCACCACGCGATATTTCGCGGCAATCTCCGGCCCGCAAATTTGCCGGATTTCGGCGTCGCTGGCCGCCCGGTGAAGCCCGGTGGCGATGAGAATGGTGATGTCTTCCGTCTCGATGCCGCCGCGGTGGAGCGCGCTCAGAACAGGCGGCAGGGTTTGTGGATTGGGCGCCGGACGCGTGATGTCGCAGATCGAAATAGCGGCCGTGCGCCTGCCGCGCGCCATTTCCTCCAGCGAAGGAGTTCCTACGGGGGCGCGCAAGGCAGATTCAATGGCAAGCCGCGAATCGGCCAAAGGCTTGGCCGAGCGGGCTTCCAAAATGTGGTAGCGAAACCTTTCCGGCAACTGTACCGCAAGGCCCGTTTTGCCGAACGCCAATTCTACCCTCATCAACACAATCGTACCCTAGTACCTATACCTGCAAATGGAGAGGCATGGTTTTCGAGTATACTCGTTCCTTACGCGCCGGAATGTTAACCCTCCTTCTGCTTGTTTCCCTTCTGGCGGGCACCGCTGCGGTGGCTGCCCCGCTCGCCCCCGAACCTTCTTCCAATGCCATGGCCATCACGGCACAGCTTCTCACACCGCTGTCTTCGTATCGCTCGAAGGTGGGCGACGAAGTTGAGGCCGTAATTTCCACTCCGGTGTGCTTTGATTCCGGGCCTCTGGAATCACAAACCCGATTGCAGGGCGTGATCGAGCGGGTTCACGCGGTCGGCCTGGGTCTAGCCCATGAAACCGCCTCGCTCGAATTCCAGATGCAGCAGCTTCTCTTCGCGGATGGCCGGAGCTATCCCATCGAAGCGCGGCTGACCGCGGTGGATAATGCCCGCGAGCGCGTGGACCGCCGCGGCGTGATTCACGGCATCCGCGCCACCGATACGCTTTCCAGCCGCTTCAGCTCGCACCTGTTTTTCGCGGCGCATGCGCATCCGGCGCTGATCATTCCATCGCTGGCAGTGGAGTCCTGGTTGTTCCGCTTTCCGGAGCCCGAATTCGATTATGGCGTGGGAACCGAGCTGGCGCTCCAAGTGACCTTCCCCGAAGGACTGGGGCATCCATCTGCCTGCGCGCAGACATTGCCTGCGCCGGAAGACGAAGCGGCTTGGGAAGAGTTGGTGGCCGAACTGCCGGCCTGGAGCTATTCCAAGCGCCAGCCGCAACCGATCGATCCAGTCAATCTGCTGTTTCTCGGCTCGCTGGCCGGCCTCGAGCATGCTTTTCATGCAGCCGGCTGGATTGGTTCCCAACCCAACAACTTCCGCACAGGTTTCGAAGCCGTACGAGCCATTGCCGAGAATACGAGCTACGCCGACGCTCCCATGCGCACCCTGCTGCTCGATGGCGCCCCGCCGGACTTGCGTGTGCAACGGAGTCTGAACACTTTCGATAAGCGCGATCACATGCGCATCTGGATGCGGAATGAGGAGTGGCAAGGGCACGACGTGTGGGCCGCGGCAGCCACACAGGACTTGGCCGCTACGTTTTCAGCCCACCGCCCCTTTGGCTTTACGCATCGTATTCAAACGGATGTGGACCTGGAGCGCGACAAAGTCGTTCGCGAGCTGGAATCTACCGGATGCGTGGACCAGGTGTTGCGCGTCCGCCGGCCGGACAGTGAAACGGAGGAAGCCGAATTGCGCAGAGGCCTGGAAACGGATTCGCGAGTGGCCGTGGTCCTGCTGAATTCGTGCGCCCACCCCCGGGAACTTCCCGTGGCCAGCTCGGTGCTCGCTCAGGATGAGGCCAATGAAGAAGCCGAGCCGCCGCTGGCGACACGCGTGGTCCGGCGATTTACTCTCACAGCCCGCAACCACTTTCTGCGAGACAACCTGGTCTGGCGCACAGGTGAAGCGATGAAGATGACGTGGCATACCGTCCGCAACTGGGAAGCGGAACGGAAGCACCGCGCCACCGTGCTCTTGTCCGTGAAAAACTGACCTCACGGCTGAAGCCTAGAGGGCGGCCAGAGCTACAACCAAACGCTTGCCCCCTTCTTAATGGCTGGCCTTGCGCCGCGCTGCGGAGCGCTTAGACGAGGTCACCGTGCCCCGCCTCTTGCGTTGCCGGGCTGCGGTGCGCGCGTGCCGCGAGAGCGCCTGCCGGGAAGCCGCGCTTCGGCCTTCGCGCTTCAATGCTCCCCGCACTGCGCGCGAGCGTTTGGCCGAAGGCCTCTTCTTGCGAGCCCCGCTCTGCCCTTTCGTAAGATCGCGCTTGGCCTGGCTGCGCGTGCGTTTCGAAGTCGTGCCTTCCTTCGGCGGCTGTAGCGGAACTCCCGCGCGCCGGGCCTTGGAAAGCCCGATCGCGATTGCCTGCTTGGTGGAGCGGGCGCCATGTTTCCCTTGCCGGATGTGCTCCATTTCCTCGCGGACGTATTCTCCCGCCTGGGTGCTTGGTGCTTTCCCTTCCCGGGCATCCCGCCGCGCTCTTTGAGTGGTTCGTCTCTCGGGCATAACAGCAAAACGTTGCGCAGCCGCCGTGCCAGTGTGCCTTTAAACGCGATTCGGCACACGTTCGTATCCGCACTGGCCACGTATTTTAAATGGCGCTAAGATAATTTCGGAGGCTAGAGTATGCTTTCCGCCAGGTTGATTCGCCTTATTGAAACTCATCACCGGGAGATTGGTGACCGGATCCTTCGTGATATTCGCCGCCAGCCGGAGCTGCCGAGCGTCCGCCTGTTGCCGGAAGCGGAATTGCGAGAGCGGGTTCAAATCATTCTGGAGCATCTCGGCGATTGGCTCGTGCGCGACGCCGAGGAACTCATCAGAAAACAGGAAGAGATTGGAAAACTCCGCTTCGAGCAAGCCATCCCGCTCCACGAAACCGTCCATGCTTTATGCGTGTTCAAGGACAACCTGATTGAGTTCATTGAAGAACAGGGAATCGCGCGCGACTGGCTCGGCTTGTACGCCGAAGAGGAGACGGAACATCGCCTCGGCCAGTTCTTCGACCGCATGATCGTTCACCTCGTGCGGGGTTACGAAGCCGCCTGGCATGTGGCGGCGCGAGCGGCCTAGGAGCTTACAAAAACGGATTAAACTCCTTCTCCCGCCCGATGGTTGTGCTCGGCCCATGCCCCGGTATGACCACGGTTTCCGCCGGCAGCGGCAGAAGCTTATCGTGGATCGACCGCAGAATCTGACGGCCGTCGCCGCCGGGCAGATCCGTCCTTCCAATGCTGTCGCGAAACAGCGTATCGCCCGCCACCAGTTTGCCTTCCGACGGAATCCACAGGCTGATGCTCCCTTGCGTGTGGCCGGGCGTATGCAGCACGTGAAATGCAGCCGTCCCCACCACCAGCCGGTCCCCGTCCTTGGCGGGCACATCGATCGCCACGGGCTCCGGGGCCTGCATCCCCAGCCACGCCGCCTGCACATCCAGCATCTTCTGCAACTCGCTGTCATTGGGGTTCATATATACCGGCGCGCCCGTCGCCTGCTGCAGCTTCTTTGCGCCGCCTATATGGTCGATATGGGCGTGCGTGATCACGATGGCCTTCACCGTAAGGCCATGCCGCCGCACGATTTCGAGCACCCGCGCAACGTCATCCCCGGGATCGACCACCAGCCCCTCCCGGCTCTCTTCATCGCCAAACACCGAGCAATTGCATTGCAGCATGCCGACCGGCAGAATCTCATGGATCATAAGCCGAGTATACGCAACCCGCCCCCGCCCGTTACCTTTTCCCAATCGCCGCGTCCATTAGTTTGGGCACGCGATTCCGGTTAACGCCCTAACGGGCGCAACTTATGGCTTCTCATACAGCCGAAGCGGTAGGCGCCCGATTGAGTCCGCAGATCGATTCACTAATTCGGGCCGCCCAAAAGGGCGATCAGGGCGCCTTCGAGACCTTGGTCCGCACTTATGACCAAAGTGTGCTTCGGCTTGCCATGAACCTCTTGCGCTCGCCCGAGGAGGCCAGGGACGTCTATCAGGAGGCTTTTTTGCGCGTGTATCGTAACCTCAACACCTTCCGTTTCGACTGCAGCTTCCACACCTGGCTCTACCGGATCGTGACCAATATTTGTCTGGATCACCTCCGTAAGCGCAAGGTACGCAAGGAAGAACCATCAGTGGTCGAAACCGCGGAAGGGCCCGTAGACCGCATGGCAAGCCTGGAAGAAGAATCGGCCCATGCCGATCCGGAGCGCACCCTGTGGAACCGCCAATTGCGCGAGCGCATCGAAAGCGCCCTGGGCGGCCTCACGCCCCGCGAGCGCATGGTGTTCGAAATGCGCCACTACGAGGGCCTCCGCCTGCGCAATATCGGCGATATTTTGGGAACTACCGAGGAAGCGGCCAAGAATTGTCTCTTCCGGGCCACGCAGAAAATGCGCGCCGAATTGGGGGATTTTCTATGAATTGCGATTCCGTTCTCCATCTGATCCCGCTCTATTTCTACGGCGAACTGGCCCCGCCGGATGAAGACCAACTGGAGGAGCACCTGCACTCCTGTCCCGCGTGCGCACGCGAAATGGAGCGCCAGAGGGCGCTCGCAGCCGCATTGGCCGGGCGCCAGGCCGAGCCTTCCATAGCCTTTCTCGATGACTGCCGGGAAGATCTGATGGCTGCCATAACAGCCGCGGATGTCACCGCCATCGCCCCCCAGGCCCGCGCCATTCGCCGGCAACCGCGACCTGCACAGCGTCCTGGTCCGTGGCGGCTCTTTCTCGCCGCTCTGGCCGAGAGTTTTTCCGGCCTCGAGCGGTTGCGTGTTCCCGCGGGCGCTGCCGCCCTAGTCGCTTTGGGCTTCATCGCCGCCCGCGTGACTATGCGAACTTCCGCTACCACCGATGCTTCGGTCTTCCCCATGGTCCGCACGGTACAAGCGGATGGTTCCGGCCGCGTGCAGATCTCGCTCGATGAAACACGCCCCCGCGTGGTCAGCGGCAGCATGGACGATCAGCACATCCAGCAATTGTTACTGGCTGCGATTCATGACGGCAACCCCGCGGCGCGGCTGGAATCTCTGCGCATACTGAAAGACCGCACCGAGTCTTCACAGGTTCGTGATGCGCTTCTCAACGCCGTCGCCCACGATCCCAATCCCGGCGTCCGCCTTGCCGCCCTCGAAGGGTTAAAACCGCTCGCCGGCGATCAGGACGTGCGCAAGGTGCTGGCCCAGGTGCTTCTGGCTGATGACAATCCCGCCATTCGCATGCAGGTGGTGGATCTGCTGGTGGAGCACCGCGACGATTCCACTGTGGGCGTCCTTCAAGACCTGATGCAGAAGGAAGACAACAACTACGTGCGCATGAAATCGGAACAAGTACTCAAGGAAATGAATGCGTCCATTGGCACATTTTAGTTGGGCGCCCCTCGCCCTTTTCCCTGCAATCCTGCTCGGCCAAAGCCTTGCGCGCGAGGGGAACCGATGGGTGATGACCGTAACCGGCAGCGCTCCGGCTGCGGCCCGGCTCTTGGTCAATGTCAATTCCCAGGGGCCGGTGCGCGTGGAAGGCTCTACCGGCAAGGACGTTTCTTATAGCGCCAAATTCAGTGTCGAAGCCCGCACCGAGGATGATGCCCGGCGTATCCTCAGCCGCTACAACCTGCGCGCCATCTCCGCTAACGGCCGCACCGTTCTGATGGCGCCCGGAGGCGTCATCACTACGAATCTCACCATCAAAGCGCCGCGCCTGAAATTGGCCGTCATTCGTAGCGCGGGAGGTGCGGTGGAAGCTGATAGTTTAGACGGCGACCTGGACGTCAAAACAGGCGGAGGCGACTTGAAGTGCGACCGCATCCGTGGCGACTGCAGTTTGTCCACCGAGGGAGGCAACATTCGCGTGGGCGAAGTGGATGGGGATCTGCAGGCCGGCACCGCCGGAGGCTACATTACCGTAAAAACCGTGCGGGGCGATGCGGAATTGCGGACCGCCGGCGGGTATGTGGATGTTGGTAGTGCCGGCGGGGACGTGGGCGTGGAGACTGCCGGGGGAGCCATTCATGTGAACAATGCCGTTGGTTCCGTCACGGCCAGTACCGGCGGCGGGTCCATTATCATTGGCAAAGCCGGAGGCACCGTAACCATTCAGGAAATGGGCGGTCCGGTGCAAATCGGCGCGGCAGCGGCCGTGCGCTGCCAATCCGGCAGCGGCGGCGTGCGTGTGAGTAACATCACAGGCCCTATGCGGGTGACCACTGCTGTGGGCAGCATCATTGCCAGCTTGCTCGCTGGAGCGCAATTCCGCGATTCCTTTCTCGAAACCGGCAATGGTGACGTTACTGTACTCATCCCGTCTAATCTTGGTGTAACCATCCGCGCGGAAACGGACCGGGGCCGCGTGGTTTCTGATTTTCCCGCCATCGCGCAGCGCACGTTCGGCATGCAAGTTTTGGCGGAAGGGCCGGTGAATGGCGGCGGTCCCGTGTTGCGCATCGCCGGCGCGGGTGGCACGATCTTTATTAGAAAACAATGAAGCACAAGCTATCAGCTCTCAGCGATCAGCCATCAGCTATGAAAGATGTTTGGAAGCTGAAAGCTGATAGCTGAAAGCTGCTATATGAAGTTACGAAGAACTTATATAATCCCCCTCCTGGCTGCCATGGCTTTTGCCACGGTTCCGGCATTTTCCCAAACCTCACGGGCGAGAGTGTACAACGCACAAAACCCCGGAACGACCTACCTGGGCATCGGTGTGCAAGACGTGACTCCCGACCGGGCCAAGACCCTGAACCTCAAAGAGGTTCGCGGAGCTGAAGTGACCTACGTGATCGATAACAGCCCCGCCTCGCGTGCCGGCATTAAACAAGGCGATGTGGTGCTGGAATACAACGGAACGCGAGTCGAAGGCTACCAGCAATTGGCTCGCATGATACGGGAAACGCCTGTCGGCCACGCGGTGAAGCTGGTCGTCTGGCGCAATGGAGCGAATCAGGATATCACGGCCACTATAGAGGAGCGGCCGCAAGACGGTGGGTTCGATACTCCTAACGCCCCGTTTGCTTTCCCGCAATTGCCCAATCTGCCGCCGATCAATATTCCCCAGTTTCAATGGCCGGGGCAAAGCGCCATGCTGGGCATCGAGGGTGAATCTCTGGGTAACGAACGCCAGTTCGCCGATTTCTTCGGGGTTAAGGACGGAGTGCTGGTTAAGCAGGTGCTTCGCGATACTCCAGCGGAAAAAGCGGGGCTGAAGGCCGGTGATGTCATCACCAAAATTAATGGGAACACGGTCCGCAGCACGCGCGACATCACCGCTCAGTTACGTTCCGATCGCTCCGGCAATAATCAGACCGTGACAGTGACCATAGTCCGCGATAAGCACGAAATGCCGCTCACTGTGACTCTCGATCAAAACCGCGGCAATCCCAACCAGCCCGAACCGCCCGGACAGCGCTTCTGACGGTTCCTTAGTGCTCCGCTTCGAGCACTGCGATCGCTTCGCGCCTGTTCGAGATCCGGCCGGATCTCCAGTTTCTGCAGGTTGACTTGTGTACCGGCACTCTGTACCATGCAGTAACCGGGTCCGGCACAGGAACATGATTCGGATCTCTCAGTTTGTGCGCGCTGCCACCGCGCTCCTGGTGCTCGTTCTGCGGGCCTATCCCCAGCCGCAACCGGCGAACCCTCCCGCGCCCGCAGCGCCCACCGCCCCTGCCGCCCAGACACAAGCCGAAGTCACTACACACGACGCCCCGGCTACCTTCACCACCGGTGTCAATCTCGTGCTCGTTCCCGTGGTGGTGCGTGACCGCGCGGGCAAAGCGATCGGCAACCTCCAGAAGGACGACTTTCTGCTCTTCGACCGCAACAAGCCCCAGGTCATTACCAGGTTCTCCGTCGAAACTCCCACAACGCCGATGATTTCCGCCGTCCCTGATGGCAATCCCGATAACCTTGTGCTCCCGCCGGATGCGCCCGCCGCGGGTTCGCCTCCGCCAGCTATTGCCGCGCACTTTGTCGCCTTCGTTTTTGATGACGTGCATTTGCGCATTGGCGATCTCGAACAGGGGCGGCAGGCGGCCACGCGCTACCTGGCCAATTCGCTCGATGCGGCCAGCCGCTTCGCCATCTTCACCACCTCCGGCCGCACTACCCTCGATTTCACAGATGATCGCGACAAGCTTCGCGAAGCGCTCAACCATATCCAGCCGTGGACCAGCGCCGGAACCACAGCCAACGATTGTCCCAGCATCACGTATTACATGGCGGATCTGATCGTCAACCAGGACAACCAGCAAGCCACGGCGGCCGCGACCGCGGAAGCGTT
Organism: Bryobacteraceae bacterium; assembly: GCA_030041985.1. Classification (GTDB taxonomy): domain Bacteria; phylum Acidobacteriota; class Terriglobia; order Bryobacterales; family Bryobacteraceae; genus PSRJ01. Next base: position 12,271 of record JASIAM010000350.1, read on the forward strand.
GGCCTGCTACCCACCGCCATCCAATGCCACTCAACAACAACTGCAGCAGGCGCAGCAGCAGGCCCAGAGCATGGCTCACAGCGTGGCACTTTCAGCGCTCTCGGTGGGCGACCACGAAACGCGCCTTGCTATCAACGTGCTGCGGGACGTTGTCCAGCGCCTTTCTGTCATGCCCGGAAGCCGCAACCTTATTCTGGTTTCATCGGGATTTCATCTGATAATCGATCACCGCGTCGATGAGACTCAGTTAACAGACCGCGCCATCCGCGCCAATGTCACCATCAGTTCGCTCGATGCCCGTGGCCTGTATGTTTCCGGTCCGGAATCCGACGCCAGCCAGCGGCCAAGCTTTGGACCAGGCATCACTACAGTGACGTCACAGTATGAGCGGGATAGCGCGCTGGATAACGAAGATGTTATGGCAGAACTGGCGGGGGGGACAGGCGGCACTTTCTTCCATAACAATAACGATCTGGGTGAGGGGTTGAAACGCCTCGCCACGCAGCCCGAATTCATTTACGTCCTTGGATTCTCGCCGCAAAATCTGAAATTCGACGGCAGTTTTCATGCGCTCAAAGTAACCCTCAAAAGCCCCGCTGGCCTCTCCCTGCAGGCGCGCCGTGGTTATTCCGCGCCCAAGCATGCCATCGATCCGGAAGAGCAGGCGAAGGACGAGATTCGCGAAGCCGTGTTCTCGCGCGAAGAGCTGCGCGATATCCCCGTCGATCTCAATCTCCAGTTCTTCAAATCGAGTGACATCAATGCTACCCTCTCGGTCCTCGCCCGCGTGGATATTCGCAATCTTCATTACCGCAAGGTGGGCGATCGCAATAATGACAAGCTTACGATTGTATCCGGTGTTTTTGATCGCAATGGAAATTTCATTCGGGGAACTGAGAAAACGGTGGAACTGCGGTTGCGCGATGAGACGATGGCTAAGCTACCCGCATCCGGAATCAATATCCGAAGCACCTTTGACCTGACGTCTGGCAGCTATGTCCTGCGTCTTGTCGTCAGAGATGCCGAAGGCCAAATCATGGCAGCTCGCAACGGGGCTGTGCAGATCCCTTAGGGAGGTGTGGTCATGAAGAAGAACTGCTTGTGGGTGATCGCGGCATGTCTATATGTCGGAAGCGCTCCGGCGCGCGCCCAGCAGCAGTCGGGGGTCGTCATTCAGACCGAAACCCGCCTGGTGCTGGTGGATTCCGTGGTCACCGACAAAAAGGGTGATTACGTCCGCGACCTCACTGCCAAGGATTTCAAAGTCTTCGAGGATAATAAGGAGCAAGCCATCAAGAGCTTCTCTTTCGAGGCTGATCCCGCATCACCTGCCAGCAATCAGAAACATTACCTGGTTTTGTTCTTCGATAACTCCACCATCGGCCCCGGCGATCAGGCCCATGCCCGGGACGCAGCGGCCAAATTTATCGACTCCAATGCCGGCCCCAACCGCATGATCGCCATCGTCAACTTCGGCGGCGCCTTGCAGATCGCTCAGAATTTCACCGACGATAAGGACCGGCTGAAGCAGGCGGTCTCCGGCATCAAAACCTCAGCCGTGGCTCCCAATGCGGGCGCTTCCTCGGGCGGGCCTGTCCAGTTGAATCAGGCTATGGCCAGCTTCGGTGCTTATGATCTCATCCTCACTTTGCGCTCGCTGGCCAAGAATCTCGCTGCCATTCCGGGACGCAAAATCCTCGTGCTGCTGAGTGGCGGCATGCCTCTCACGGCGGAACTGACTTCGGAGGTGACAGCGACCCTGGATGTCTGCAATCGCTCCAATGTGGCTATCTATCCCATCGATATTCGCGGCCTCGTGACTCCGAATCTGACTGCTCCGGTGGGCCGTCCGCGAGCCTCGCTGTTCCGCTTGCTGGCGCAAACGCTTTCGCCAGCTAATCTGGGTCCAGTTGGTTCGCCGCTCTCACCCGCTGATCTCTCTTTCGGCTTTCAACGCGGCGGCCTCGGCGCAACGCCCTCAGGTGGCACAGAAGGCGGCACGTCAGGCGGCGCCGGCACTGCAGGCGGTGGCCGCGGGGCTGGTGGAGGAGCTGGCAACCGCGGCGCCTCTCCGACAGCCGGAAATCCCGGGACCTCGGGAAATACAGGCCGTGGCGCTGCGCCCGCTGGCGGCGCCGCCCTCCCCCGGCAGATGAATCCCTACAATCAATCCCGCGATCTCCTGCCGAAATTCCCGCCCGATGTGACTACCAACCAGCAGGTTCTCTTCATGCTCGCTGAGGGCACCGGCGGCTTCGTCATCCACGACACCAACGACTTGCTCGGCGGCCTGGACAAAATCGGCCAGGAGCAGAATCAATACTACATTGTTGGCTACACCCCGCCCGATTCCGCCGAGGGTAGTTGTCACGTCCTCCGCGTGAAGATCGATCGCAGCGGCATCAACGTCCGCTCGCGCACCGGCTATTGCAATGCCAAATCCCACGACATGCTGGCCGGCGATCCCGTCGAAAAGGATCTGGAAACTCACATCGCCGCAACTCAAGCCGGCTCCATCCCCGCTACCATGCAGCTTCCTTATTTCTACACTGCCCCCGGCATTGCCCGCGTCAACGTCACTCTCGAAATAGCTTCCGAGCCGCTCAAATTCGAGAAAGTGAAAGGCAAATTTCATGCGGACATCAATGTCCTGGGCATCGCATCCACGCCCGATGGCGCAGTGGGCGCGCGTTTCAGCGATATTCTAAAGCTCGATCTGGCCGATAAAAAGCAAGTCGACGAGTTCAAGCAAAAGCCTCTGCATTATGAGAACCAGTTCGATGTGGCCCCAGGCAGCTACAATTTGAAAGTAGTCTTCAGTTCCGGCGGAAACAGTTTCGGCAAAGTCGAGATGCCGCTGGCCGTAGATAAATATGATGAGAGCCAGCTCGCTATCAGCAGCCTGGCGCTCAGCAAGCAATATATCAGCGTGGCCAATGCGGGCACAGGTCTCGATGCTGCACTGATCGAAGACAAAATTCCCCTCATCGCCGGCAATGTGGAAGTCATTCCCAGCGGCACCAGCCAGTTCCACAAAGGCGATCCGGCCCTTTTCTACATGGAAATCTACGAGCCGCTGCTGGCGGCTGCCGATGCCGCCAATCTTCCTGTGGTGGGTATTCGCATGCGCGTTCTGGACCGGAAATCCGGCGAAGTCAAAGAAGACACCGGCCTGATGCGCCTGGATCTTCCCAAAGCCACCGGCAGCCCGGTGATCCGCACCGCGGAACGGATACCGGTAGACAAGCTCACTCCAGGCGCCTACACTCTCGAACTGGCCGCCCAGGACGCCTCCAATCAATTGGCGCACCGAACCGCCGATTTCGACTTGCAATAGCGCACGCGCTGTTTAAAATTCGAATTGCACGCCTGCCTTCCCGGTGCGGCCGGGAGTGAGGAAACCGCTTTCGTAATAGGCCTGGTTGAGCAGATTCTCAGTGCGCAAAAAGAAGCGGATGGCGCGGAATTCGGATAAAGGAAGGCGGTAGCTCGCTCCCAGGTCAACGCGGCGCAGCCCATTGAAGCGGAAGACCTGGGTGATGGTGGAACCGTAGATGGGTGCGAGGTAATCGCTGGAAAGTAGCGTTTCGGCGGTGAGTAGGATGCGCGGCGTCAGGCGGCCGGTGGCCAGTATCGAGAATTGATGAGGCGGTATTACGAAAGTCTGGAGTGTATCGCCCACGATGGGGGTGCGCTCGATCGCATTCACATAGGTGTAAGCGCTGGTGAGGGTCAGAGCGCGTACCGGCGCGAACGAAGCGGCGAGTTCCACCCCGCGGGAGATGCCGCCGCGGGTGTTGATATAGCCGATGGAACGCCCGAACGGGTCGGTGGCGGGGTTGATCAGGCCGGTGGTGTCAAAGGTAATCACGTTTTCGAGCCACGTATAGAAATACGCCGCTGAGATTTTGGCGCGGCCCTGGGCGAAGCTTTGATCGAGGCCCGCATCGGCGCTGAGCATGTGTTCGGGTTTGAGAAGAGGGTCGCCGTAGATGGAGTAGCCAAAGATGGGGTCGAAGCCGGTGCCGAAGCGTTCGTACAAGGAGGGCGCGCGGTAGCCGCGGCCAATGTGCGCGCGGAGCTTCGTGCTGTTCTGATCGCCTGCGCCACGGAAGAAGTAAGCAATCGAGCCGTCGCCGGTGTAGGCGGGAGTGGGAGCCGTGAAGGCGATTCCCTGGTAGGGCGCGGAGGCAGCGGGTAGGAACTGCGGAGTATCGAGCGCAAAAAACTGAGCGCGGAAGCCGGCCGAGATCTGCAGGCGGTCATCAAGCAGGCGGATCTGATCTTGCGCGTAGACAGCGTTGCTGCGCTCGGTGACATTGGTGGCGGAATTAGCGGCGAGATCGTAGAACTCAACGTTATCGTTGGCGTAATTTTCGGTTTCGAATTCGTAACCAGCAGTGAGGAGGTTGTGGCGGCCGAGGCGGTAGTCGGCGTGGGCGTTGACCGTCTGGATGCGCCCGTCATACAAAGAGCGGGTGCTGCCGGGCGGCTGATAGCCGATGCCGGCCGGGCCATCGCCGTAACGGCGGCTATCGGCTACGGCTTGATAGCTGACGGAATAGCTGAGCGCGGAGGCAGGCTGGCCGGTGAGACGAATCGCGCCGGTCAAGAAGCGGGCAGCGCGGGTGTAATCAGGATTATCCGGCGCGGGCAGGAAGGTCACATTCGGGACGGCGGGAACGATGCCGAAGCCGGAAGGGTTGCCGAGGACATCCGGGCTCGAAGCGAGTTTGCCGAAAGCGTTGGCGCCGTAGAAGCGCGCGAACAGATGAGTAGTAGGGGAGAGATGAAAGCCGATGCTGCCCTGCGCGCTGGTGTTGCGATAGGGGAGGTCGCCGCCGACGCCATTGGCAACGTAGAGCTGCGAAACACCGAGGCTGAAAGGGATGGTGTCGCCACGCCGGCCGCCGGCGATCTGCGCATGGATGCGAGTCATGCCGAGCGAGCCGCCTTCGAGAAGGATATTGCCGCGCGTGCGGCCGCCGCCCTCATCGGTGATCACGTTGACTACGCCACCGATAGCGTTGGTGCCGTAGAGCGAGGAGCCGGAGCCACGAAGAACTTCGATCTGGCTGGCGTCGGTAGTGAGGAGGTCCTCCATGAGGCCGGAGGCATCGGCTTGGGTGGCCGAGGCGTCGCGGAGGCGGAAGCCATCCACCAGCACGGCGGTATCTTCGGGGCGGAGGCCGCGCAACTGAATTTCCGAGTATGCGCCCGGACCTCCGAGTTGCTGGAAATGCAAGCCGGCGGTGAGATCGAGCGCGCTGCCCAAATCAAAGGTGTCGCGCTGCTCAATCTCTGCTGCATCGACCACCGATACGGATTTGGAGGTTTCGAGCGGAGTTTGCGGCGTGCTGGATGCGGTGACGATGATCTCTTCGCGCGACCCTGCAACCTGGAGGACGATGATTTCGCTTTTGGAAGCGGACGCATCGAGGTGGAATGGATCGGGTAGAAAAGTGGCGAACCCGGGAGCGCCGGCACGGAGCAGGTAATCGCCGGCAGGAAGATTGTCGATATGCCACGAACCGGAATCGCTGCTGACAGCGTTCCAGCGGAGGCCGTTCGTGGTGGAGGTGACAAGGATGGCGGCGCCGGGCACAGGTTTGGATTGCGGGTCAGTGACTGTACCTTCGAGAGAAGCGGCCCGAACCAGTGACGGCGCGAGAGCGAGCAGCAGGAAATAGGGCAATCGTTTTGAGCGCATTTTAGAAATCTCGGAAAAGATCATCTGGTAGACGGGTGGTTGGTTTACAGGCAATTGGCCAAGAGCGAGAGCAGGACTGCGATCGCGCGCAACTGCGAGTAACGCGTCCAAGTCAACGGTGGTCGTCCCAGCGCCGCTATGGGTGCCGGCGACCACAATCCGCGGGATGTGGTGTTTGGACGAGGTGACGCGCCTCCCAGCCGCCTATCCCGAGGCAGGTCTCCTGACTCACAGGTCATCGCAATCCGGCGGCCTTCCCATTCCGAAGAACAGTGGCTCTGGTTGCCGGACCACTCGCTGCTCACAGTGGCGCGACCGTGCGGGAATCTCACCCGCTTCCCTTTTCACCCGCCGGAACTAAGCCGGCGAGAACCTCAGAACTGTTTAGGGATAGCACACGGCGCGGACGAGGCGCAAGGAGGGACCGGCGTTGTAGCCGTACGCCGGTGCCGTGCTGCTCGGATCCGCCGAATGGCGCAAACGCCACGGAGACGGTAGCATGGATTCGATCGACGCTTGCCAACATGGCAGTTCCGGTGAGAGTCTCGACCGCAGATGCCGCCACCAGCCGGCGATGGGCGGTGGTGTCGCTCCTGTTCGCGGCGTCCCTCATCAATTACCTCGACCGCGCCAGCCTGTCGCTCGCCCTGCCCGTGATCGGCGTCGACCTCCATCTCGATGCCACCGGAAAGGGGCTACTACTCTCTGCTTTCTTCTGGTCCTACGCGTTTATGCAGGTCCCCGCGGGAATCTGTGTAGACCGGTTTCCCATTCGCTGGGTTTACGCCGGTATGTTCGCTCTCTGGTCGCTGGCCTGCGGCTTTACCGGATTCGTAGGTAGCCTGGCCACGTTTGTCGCGCTGCGTGTTGTGCTGGGTGTTGGTGAGGCGGTTTACTTTCCCGGCGGCACGAAGATGGTGTACCTGCTGTTCCCGCCCAAATCCCGCGGCTTGCCCAGCGGCCTGTTCAATTCGGGAACACGCTTGGGATTTGCCGTGGGCGGTGTGATCGTGCCTTCATTGATCGTCGCCTTCGGTTGGCGGATGATGTTTGTGGTTGTCGGTTACGGTTCCCTGGTTTGGCTTCTCCCGTGGCTGTATGTCGTTCGCGGCAGAGATCACTGGGATCAGGCAGCAGCGCCCAAAACGGCGGTTCGCCTCCCGACGTTCAACCGTAACCTGCTGGGAATTTGTCTCGGCTTTTTCTGCTTTGACTATTTTCTATATCTGCTGCTGACCTGGCTTCCGGATTACTTAGTTCAAGCACGGCACCTCACGATGATGCGCGCGGGGTTCTATTCCGCTCTGCCATTTCTCGCTTTCGGCGTGTCCGAGATACTCGGCGGCGGGATCGCGGACCGCTTGATGCGCCGCGGTTGGACGGAAACCCGAGCTCGGAAAACCGTCGTGACCACCGGCTTCCTCACCGGCTTACTGCTCATCCCCGCCGTATTTGTTTCGAGCGGTGAGGCCGCCATTGCTCTAATCGTCGGCGCCTGTTTCGTCGGTCTGTCCACCGGAAACTCCATCGCTATGGTGCAAGCCTGCGCTCCCGTGAGCGAGATCGCAGCTTGGTCCGGAATGCAAAACCTGGCGGGCAATTTGGGGGGCATTCTGGCACCGCTCTTAACGGGAATTCTGATCAGCCGGACCGGCTCGTACGTGCCCGGCTTTCTGTTGGCAGCTCTGCTGGTCGTGGTGGGAATTCTTCCGTATTGGCTCATTCTGGGGGAACTGAAGCGTTCGGACGGCCTTCCGACAACCTGACAGCGAACTCCAGAGCCTGGATCAAGCCGCCAAACGATGCTACTCCCTTGCCGGCAATATCGAAAGCGGTGCCGTGGTCCACGGAGGTGCGAATAATCGGGAGCCCCAGCGTCACGTTGACGCCACCCTCAAAGTCGAGCAGCTTTAGCGGAATATGCCCCTGGTCGTGATACATGCAGACCACCGCGTCGAACTGCTTCTTGCGCACCGCCGCATAGAACACCGTATCTGGCGGATAGGGTCCTTCGACAGGCATACCTTGCTGCCGCGCCCACTCCACTGCCGGGATGATTTCGCGAATTTCTTCTTCGCCGAAGAGACCATGTTCCCCGGCATGCGGGTTCAATCCGGCTACCGCAATCCGCGGATTCGGTTTCAGGCGCCGCACCGCATCGCTGGTGAGCCGCAGAATGGTTGCAACCCGCTCCCGGGTCACGCAACGGATCGCATTCTGCAGGGACATATGCGTAGTGACATGAGTCACGATCAACTGCTCGGAAGCCAACATAATGGTGACATCGGAGACTCCACACAATTCCCCAATCAGCTCGGTGTGCCCCGTAAATTTGGGATCGGAAAGCCGGGTCGCCTCTTTGTTCATCGGCAGAGTGACGATCGCGCGAATGGACCCGGCCAGAGCAGCTTTGGTAGCGGCGACTACATACTCGCGCGCCGCGCGTCCCGCTGCGGCATTGATTCGGCCGGGAGTAATTTCGCTTTCCCGGAGCAGCGCCAGATCGATCACGTTTAGCTTTCCCGGTTCCCATTCCGAGAGCGAGCCGACGCAATGGAAAGGCACTTCGGCGCCGAGCGCCCCGTCGTAATATCGGAGAGCGGCGGCATCTCCGTAGACGACCACGTGGTGACGCAGTTGTCCCGACTTCCAGGCCTTCAACAGAATCTCCGGACCGATTCCGCTGGCGTCCCCCGCCGTTATCCCATAAACCGCCTCACTTACAGGCATCGAGTTTTCGCTTCACCTCACAGATTAGCCGTTCGTCGCCAAATGATCCGGCCTTAGTGATCAAAACCAGATCTCGCCCGCCGACGCGAGAGACCGGCACTCCTTCCATGATTTCGCCTATTGGCTTCAGCGGTGGTTCGCCGAGTGACTGAACCACAGACAGCGCCGTGTCGCCACCAAATACCATAACCGCATCGCCTGTCTCCAATCGAAAATCGGCCGGAAGCGGCGTAGGAACGATGCGCCACGCAGCCTCGCATCCACTGGACACGCAGCCGTTCTGCTCGGCGAAACGAATTTGCCGGGCCGAAGCTCCGTGCAGGCTTCCATTAATGATCACGCAAGTGCGCACCCGCGGCCACGGGTGCGGTGCGCTACGCGGCATCGACAGTTGCGTTGCCAGTTCCGCAGCTACTGACGCCGGACCAGCCAGAATACAACGAGACGAAGCCGTCAGCGCAGCGGCAACTGCCCGCGCGATCTCCGTGTCTGTTTCGCCTTCACAGATTGAGCCGCGGAAATCGCCGGCCAGCACAGAGCAAATCGAGCTGTTCCGCACCGGGTTACGGGGGTCATCTGCAAAGGAGGTCTCGTGTATTGGCACGCCATCCACCAGCAAGCAGCCGTTCTTGACGGTGCGTCCCATAGCCGGGTACGCCGGAATGTACGTGATCGCGTGATCGGGACAGGCCTTCGCAATGGCCCGCAATTCCGGCCCAATATTGCCCCGCAGCGCAGAGTCCGTCTTCTTGTAAATAAGAGGGAAATCGGCGCAAGCCACAGCCGCTACGGCGCGGTACGCTTGCTCTTGGGGTAGGTGGCGGCTCTCCGTGTCGATCACCAGCACGGGATAATCCGCTGTCTCCCGTGGCTGCGTTGTCACTAACGCCGCGATGCCCCGGCCTGCGAATTTCGCGCCGGCTTCGAGCGCGCCCGTCAGATCGTCCGCAATTACCAGGAGCGCCGGCATCTAAAACGGGCTGACCAGGTTACCGTCCTCACCAAAGGGCAATTCGCACGCATCGCTCCCTGCCTCGATCAGCGGATTCCCGCTAACCTCCTGCCGCAAATTCTCGCTGAGAAGCAGTTCACTCAGTTCCTGCGTGTTGCGGATCCAGCCGAAGGTGACGTCTGCCGGATCCATTTTTCCGACTGTTGGCGCTATCGCCTCCAGGCATTCCCGGTCGGTGGCGAAGTGCATCGGTATGCGAATATCGGCAAGACTGGTGGAGGTGAGGGCATTCCGCCGCGTCGAAACCCAGTCGATGCGGTTTATGAGCCGATCCGTCGTGACATCGGCGAGGCCGATCCCGATCCCGTTGTTTGACGAAAACTCGCTCAGATCCCTTACGAAAACGCGGCCGATCCGCGGTGCATCCGGGAACGGGTTATAGTGCGCGTGCACGCTCCGGTTGATGACTTTGGTGTCCATCCCGGTTCCGCTAATTTCTTTGCCCATCTCGTCGACGATCAGCACGTCGAGATCGGCCGGAAGGTGGCCCATCCACGAGTTGGCCAGCGCCAGGTTTTCTCTTTCGCGACACTCCATCACTTCAGCGGGAATGGGCTCCAGTTTGGCGGTGTTGTGATAGGCATCTTCCAGAATTGCCAGACCACCCAAAATCTTCCCGGAGGCCAGCACATGCCTGGCTACGCTCACGATCACCTGTTCCAATCCGAGGCGGTAGGCATGCGCGTGGTACTGCTGCGCTCCGGCAAACTTGCCCAGCCCAATGGCGGTCATCTTTACCAGACCGCTTTCAATGGCCCCTGTAAAATCGGTGTGCCGCTTGATCCGCCCCACCAGCATGATCCCATCGCTTTCGTACGCCGCGCGATCGACAAACACCTCGATGCCTTCGGCCGTGCATCCGAGCGGCGCCACATCGAGGCAACTCACCACGGGACATCCTGCTGTAGCTTCTGTAATCCCAAACCGCGCCAGGATTTCCGCCTGTCCTTCGGCCGTCGCAGCGCCATGGCTCCCCATCGCGGGAAAGACGAATGGCCGCATCTGCTGCGACTTCCAGTAGGCGACGGTCTCCCGAACAATCACCCCGATGTTCCGGATTCCGCGGCTGCCCACACCAATCGCGACGCGGGATCCCACATTCAGGCGGGAAGATAAGCAAGAGCCGCACAACTGCCTTCGGACTTCCGCGGCAACATCAGGAATTCCGTGATCGGCAAACTTCTGGCGTGCAAAGAAGAAATGCGGCAGGCGCATAGAGGCATCTTAACCGACTGCACCGACTGCACTGGCGTGCGCCGCAGAGTGCCCCTGTTCGACAAGCCGTCGCGCGTAGTCCAGTTCTTCACATAGACCGATGGATAAGGACGAATCGCACTCCGCTTCCCAGACGCACTGCGTTTCTGCGTAATGCCACCTAACCGCAGAGGCGCAGAGAAATTTAAGGACGATTTTCCTCAACGTTCTCTGGGCCTCGGCGGTGAGTCGGTGCTTGCCAGCAATTGTTGTACTCTGAAACTAAATTATGGAGATCCGGGATATCCGGGCCACCACGGTCACCGTCCCGCTCGAAGCTCCGCTGCGGCATGCCAACGGCTGTCACTGGGGCCGGTTCGTGCGGACCATCGTGGAAGTGGAAACGGATGACGGCCTGATCGGCCTCGGCGAAATGGGCGGAGGCGGTGAATCCGCGGAAGCAGTTTTTCGCTCCATGAAATCCTACCTGGTGGGCCGCGATCCGGCGCGTATTGAAGAGATGCGCTTCCTGATCGCCAATCCCACTGCTTCCCTGTACAACAACCGCACGCAGGTGTTGGCGGCCCTGGAGTTTGCCTGCCTCGATATTCTAGGCCAGGCCTGGGGAGTTCCGGTCTCCGAAATTTTAGGCGGGCGGCTGCGCGATCGGGTACCGTTTGCCTCCTATTGTTTCTTCCGCTATGCGGATCCGCGAACCGGCGCCGGCGAGGTCCGCACCATCGAGCAACTGGTGGAGTACACGTGCGCCCTCAAGCGCCGCTGCGGATTCCGGACGCATAAGCTGAAAGGCGGCGTTTTCGCCCCGGACTACGAACTGGAGGCTTACCGGGCGCTGGCAACAGCATTCCCGGAAGACTCCCTCCGTTTTGATCCCAACGCCGTTTGGTCTACCGAGCAGGCCATCCGCTTCGGGCAGGCGATCGAAGGCCTCCGCAACGACTACCTGGAAGACCCGGTGTTCGGCCTCAACGGGATGCGCCGTACCCGCCAAATGGTGCGGATTCCACTCGCTACCAACACAGTGGTGGTCAATTTCGAACAACTCGCCACCAACGCGCGCGATACCGCCGTGGACGTCATCCTGCTCGATACGACATTCTGGGGCGGCATCCGCGCCTGCATCAAGGCGGCAGCCGTCTGCGAGACATTTCAACTAGGCGTTGCCGTTCATTCTTCGGGCGAACTCGGCATTCAACTCGCCACCATGCTGCACCTGGGCGCGGTGCTGCCCAATCTCTCTTTCGCCGCCGATGCCCACTACCATCATCTGACGGACGATATCATTGAAGGCGGACCGATGCAGTACGAAAACGGCGCGATTCGCGTTCCGGACAGACCTGGTTTGGGGGTCAAACTAAATCGCGAGAAGTTGGGCCAATACGCCGAACTGTACCGCCGGCTGGGCAACTATCCCTATGACCAGGACCCCGGCCGCCCGGGTTGGACTCCCTTGGTTCCCAACGACCGCTGGGCCGATCCGAAAGACGGCCGTCCGGTACGCATCCCCTATTAGTCTCATGTCGAAAGCAACTGTTCAGAATGGGTGGCAGCCAGCGGGGCCGGGGCTTCTGCCCCGCCGCCGGGCTTCCGCCTGGCGCTCCGTGTGCCTAACTCGGAAGCCGCCGCGACCGCTCCCTCACCGCCGCGGCTCTGAAAGATTTCCGAGCCACGAAGTTTTTCTGAGTCACGACCGTAAGGGAGTGGAGCGCTAAATATGTCCAGTTGCCTTGATATCACCGGCCGCGTTGTCGTGATCATCGGGGGAACCTCCGGGATCGGACGCGCGTTGGCCCTCGGCCTCGCGGAACACGGCGCGGCGGTAGTGCCGAGCGGCCGCCGCCAAAACTATGTGGATGAGGTCTGCCGGGAAATCGAAGCGGCCGGAGGCCGGACGCTCGCAGAAAAGGTAGATGCAGCCAGCCGCGAATCGATCGAGTACCTGCGCGACGCGGTGCTGAAGCGTTTCGCCCACATTGATGTCCTGGTGTATGCGGCGGGAGTCACTCTGAAACAGCCCACGAACACCACCACTGATGACCAATGGTCCTGCCTGATGAATACCAATCTCCAGGGGGCCGTGCGAGCCTGCCAGGTCTTTCACGAACCTCTACGGCAGAGCGGCTCCGGACGCGTGATCAACATAGTGTCATTGGGTTCGTTTCTGGCTTTTCACGAAGTGGCCGCGTATTGCGCCTCTAAGTCAGCCTTGCTTTCGCTCACCCGCAGCCTCGCTTGCGAGTGGGCGCGCGAGGGAATCTGCGTCAACGCCATTGCGCCGGGCGTGTTTCCCACAGCCTTGAACAGCCAGTTTTTGCAGGGTACCCCGCGCGGGGAGCAGATCCTCATGCGGACGCCCATGGGCCGCTTCGGCGATCCGCGGGAACTGGTGGGCGCTGCGGTTCTTCTGGCTTCCCCGGCAGCCAGTTTCCTCACGGGCCAATGCATCTCGGTCGATGGCGGATACCTGGCCTCAGGGGTGAACTCGTGAAAATTGGGTTCGTTCTTGCATTTTTCTCCGTCCTGGTTCTGCATGCCGAAACCGGCGCCGCAGCCTGGCTGCGGTACGCGCCCCTAGACGAGACCGCGGCACGGCAATACCGGGAGACCCTCCCTGCGGTAGTCGTACCGCTCGGTGATTCCCTGTTGATCCAAAGCGCCCGGCAGGAATTGATCCGCGGCACTCGCGGGATGCTCACCCGCACGCCGCGTGTGGCGAGTAAGTTGCCCGGCGAGAGCGCGATCGTGTTGGGCACGCTGTCTGACCTGAACAAAGCGGCTCCGCAATTCGGTCTCGGCGCCAACCTGCCAATCGATGGCTTCTGGCTGAGAACCGTAACCGCCAACAGCGCCCGCTACCTGGTGGTCACTGCGGCCAACGATCGCGGAGTGCTCTACGGGACATTCGCCCTGTTGCGGAAGATCGCCTTGGGTGAACCGGTGCGCACCCTCGATGAGAGGCAAACGCCGTCCAAAGCCGTGCGCTGGGTAAATCAGTGGGACAACCTGGATGGCTCGATTGAACGCGGTTACGGCGGCCGGTCCATTTTTTGGGACAACGGCCAGGCCCGTGCCGATCTGACCCGCGTCAGTGACTATGCGCGCCTGTTGGCTTCGCTCGGCATCAACGGTTGCTCGCTCACCAACGTAAACGCCAATCCTCGCTTTTTGGCATCCGACTTTATCAAGCAGTTGGCCTGGGTGTCGCTCGCTTTCCGCCCCTGGGGTGTGCAGGTAGCGCTGTCGGTGGATTTCGGCAGCCCCAAATCTCTTGGCGGACTCGATTCTTTCGATCCACTCGATCCACGCGTGGCCGCCTGGTGGAAACAGAAAGCCGGCGAAATTTACAAATCCATTCCCGATTTCGGTGGTTTCGTGCTCAAGGCCGATTCGGAAGGGCGCGTGGGACCATCGGCATATCATCGCACGCACGCCGATGCCGCCAACGTGCTCGCGCGCGCCGTCAAACCGCATCATGGCCTGGTTTTCTATCGCGGCTTTGTCTACGATCACAATGCCGACTGGCGCAACCTGAAGAACGATCGCGCACGCGCCGCCTATGACAACTTTCACTCCCTCGACGGCCAGTTCGACGACAACGTGCTGGTGCAAATCAAGAACGGCCCTATCGATTTCCAAGTGCGCGAGCCGGCCTCGCCGCTCTTCGGCTCACTGCCCAAAACCAGGGAAGCCATCGAGCTGCAAATTACCCAGGAGTACATGGGCCAGGCGCGGCATCTCGTGTACCTCGTGCCGATGTGGAAGGAAACCCTCGATTTCAACATGGGCAACGGTCCGGTGAAATCGCTGGTTTCGGGCTTCGCCGGCGTCGCCAACGTAGGCCTCGATGATAACTGGATGGGCAACCAGCTTTCCCAGGCCAACCTTTACGG
>JASIAM010000351.1 GCA_030041985.1 Bryobacteraceae bacterium
GCCCGGTGTGGCCGTGATCCGCACCGGTTCCCGTGTGCACATGCTGGAACGGCGCCATCATAAAAGCCGTCAGCAGTCCTACACATGCCGGTAGCGCAGCCAGACAACGCATTCCTTGTAAAGTCTACCAGATGCGCCCCCGCACCGTTTGCCCGGCCGGGCATGGCGGCGGTCTTTAACAGGTCACTGGCATGTCACGAACCGGCTGTTGACCCGGAAATCGACCGCCCTAGTGAGGACTTTAACAGGTCTCGTGGTAGACTGCCGAGAAATATGCCTCGACAAGGTTTAGCGTCGATCCTACTCCTTTTACTTGTCTTGGGACTTATGTTCCCAACCGCCGCCAGCGCGCATAATGTTTCCAAGCGGGACGCCGCATTTGTTCAATCGAGCCATGGCGCCGCCGTTGCCGCATTCCTGTATCTTGGCGCCAAACATATGGTCACCGGGTACGATCATCTGGCATTCCTTGTGGGCGTCATCTTCTTTCTTTACCGTCTCAAGGACATCGTTACTTATGTCAGTCTGTTCACTCTCGGACACAGCATTACATTGCTGGCCGGTGTTTTAGGCGGAATCCACGCAAACTCGTTCCTCATTGATGCCATTATTGGCGCGTCCGTCGTCTACAAGGCGTTCGACAACATGGACGGTTTCCGCCGGTTCCTCGGATTTGAACCGAATACGAAATTGGCAGTTCTGATATTCGGGCTGTTCCATGGCTTTGGTCTGGCGACCAAACTCCAGGAGTTGGCGTTATCCAAGAACGGGCTGTTAGCTAATATCGTGAGCTTCAATGTTGGGGTCGAAATCGGGCAAGTGCTGGCTCTCACTGCGGTCCTCATTGCGCTGAGCTTCTGGAGGACGCAGAAGGGTTTTCTCCGCTACGCGTTTGCAACCAATACCGTCCTGATGATAGTGGGATTTATTCTGGTGGGCTACCAGGTCACCGGCTACCTGGTGAGTGCGTAATTCGAGAGGGAATCATGATCGAACAAAAGGACTCATCGGTAGTCGGAGCGCCGTCAAAAGAGAAGATTCTCAAGGCCACGGGAATCGCGTTGGCAGTGGCGGTTCTCCTCCTTTTCACGGTGGTTTTGCCCGCCGAGTATGGCATCGATCCGCTCAAAACCGGAGCCGCTCTTGGATTGACGGGGATTTCCAAAGCCGTAGCAAGCGATCCGCCTCCTAAGGGGGCAGCGCCTAAACCAGTACAGGGCAATTCCGTGTATACAGCACAAACCAGCCTGTACAAAGTGGATTCCGAGGACCTCGTGTTAGGTCCGAAGGAAGGAGTCGAAATCAAGTATCACATGCAGAAAGGCGCTGGTATGGTGTATGAGTGGAAAGCGAACGGTGTCGTTAGCTTCGAATTCCATGGCGAACCCGACCAGAAACCAAATCCGGATTATTTCGAGAGCTACGAACTAAACGACAAGCCGGGCGACAATCATTCGTACGGCTCTTTTACCGCACCCACCACGGGGATTCATGGCTGGTTCTGGGAAAACATGGGCGACAAGGAAGTCCAGATCCATTTAACGACCGCCGGATTCTACGATTCTGCGAAAATGTTCGTAGACGGAAAGCCGGAAGATCTTCCAGTGGACGATGTGAAATAAGGTGGACGAAGAACTTTACGGCTGAGGGCTATTGTCGCCCGCGGAGCCAGCCGATAGTTTCTGGCCGTTTGCCAGCACCACTGTTCGCGCCGATGCGATTTTGGCTCCATCCCAAGCCGGATATGCTTCGACCTTTACGCGATCCCCAACCTTGAGGGAATCCCGCTTCCAGCCCCGGTGCGATAACAAGTTTGGGCCTGCCGTTTCGAAAGCCCAATTGACGGTGCGTCCGTCGCTTCCCGTGACATTTAGGAAAAAATACGTGTGGGGGTTGGTCCAATCAATTCTGGTGACCACACCCTCGAAGAAGACACGTTTGGTTCCGTCGAACTCGGCGGCGAATGAATGATGGGCTGCTGCGGGCAGTGACAAAACAACGCAACCCGCAAGGGCAATCAGGCAACGCATCATAACTACGGTTTGCCGGCGTTGCTTGCCAGCTTGGGACCGGCCAGATCCCGATGAAACATATACGAAATCTCAACTGGCATTTCGTCCATCGACTTTACTTTAAACACTACCTGGTAATACCGGGGCACTTCGCCACTGGCGTTCTTTATCTTCGAAACGAGCGTTCGCGCGAGCGTCGGATCGGTCAACACCTGGACTGCAGCCATGACGCTCGAAACCTGGTTGCCTGAGAGAGAAATAATCTCGCCATTGCCGTTAATCCCGGGAGTATGGCTGATGAGCGCTAAGCTTTCGTCTGCGTCTGCCGGATTGTGTGAGATTCTCTCGGGCAGAAAAGCAGGTTCGCCCGGCCGGGGATTCAAGTTACGAACACCTTCCGGCTCGAGAGCAATTTGACGGTCTATCGGCACGGCCTCCAGTTGGCGGTTGCCGGATGAGGGACCGATGAACACGACGTTGTCCATCATGATTTCCGGCAGAGACAAAAGGTCACCGCGGGTCAGCAACACGTGCTCTCTGCGGGGGGCGAGAAACTGTCCCAACAGGAAAGCGCCGCTCGCGGTTCCGGCAGCAGAGGAGCCACCCTGTGGTGTCGCAATGCAAACGACTAGTGGCCGAATGGAACTCAGGATCGGGCTCCACAATTGCTGCAGTTCCGGCGTCAACGCGATGCCTCCGGGGAGCGTCCTCTCGGCGCGCACGGGACGGATCGAAAAGTAAATGGCACCTCCAGCTAGCACAAGAGCCAGCGAGGCAGCCAGCAGAGTCTCCCGGAGACGCCAACGGGCCACGGGGGGCTCGGCCTTTGGCGCTTGGGACGGGAGCGGCCGCTCCTCAAAGTTAACCTTGAAAGCACCCTTAGGCAGATCGACGAAAATGCGATCCGCCGTTCCTTCGGTGCGATAGTAATCCGCTAGTTTCTGGCGTAGCCGGGCTACCTGAGTTCGCACGACCGACTCCTGCCGCGGATCATAGGAGGGGGGTTTGCCGAAAGCATCCACACCCACGACGTATTCCTTAAGATCGTCGGCCTCACCAGCCAGCGATTTTTCGGCCAGATAGGATAGAAGACGGCACTGCCCCTCCGACAGGCGGAGGTTCTTGTTCTGGACAATACGGGAGATCTGCTCCCGGACAGATTCTGCCTCAAGTGCCATTGCGCCAAATAATATCACATCCGAAACGTAGCTTTCTGTTTCCACCATCTCCAAAGAGGGTTAGGCCTAGCCCTGCGTGGCCGAATGCGGCGCGGCGCAACCTGCCGATCCCCGGCCCACCGCATCTCGGCGCTGCTCTCCGCATTCCGCCCGGCGCTCCCTTTAACATCCCTATTGACATTCATCGCAATTTGCAATAGAGTAATTGCAGATTGCGATATGACGCTTGGTGAAAAGCTTCGCTACCTGCGTGAGGTGGAAGGGACACTTCGCGGCATGG
>JASIAM010000038.1 GCA_030041985.1 Bryobacteraceae bacterium
CTGCGCCTGCTGCGCGAAGCAGCCGATCGCCACGGTCTGCTGGTAGTGAGCGAAGTGATGGATCAAACGCAAATCCCGCTGGTGGCGGCGTACACCGATATTCTGCAAATCGGCGCGCGCAACATGCAGAATTACACTCTGCTGCGCGAGGTGGGCAAACAGCGCAAACCGGTGCTGCTAAAACGCGGCATCTCCGCCACTATCGAAGAGTTGCTCCTCTCGGCGGAGTATATTCTCGCCGGCGGCAACTACGATGTGATCCTCTGTGAGCGCGGCATCCGCACGTTCGAAACCTACACCCGCAACACCATGGATATCTCCGCCATCCCGGTAGTCCAGAAGCTTTCCCATCTGCCCATTGTGGCCGACCCTTCGCATGGCACCGGGAGGCGGGACAAAGTGGCGCCCATGGCGCGCGCCGCCGTCGCCGCAGGCGCCGATGGCTTGCTTATCGAAGTGCACCCCGACCCGGATCACGCCCTCAGCGACGGCGCCCAGTCGTTGCGCCCCGAACAATTCGAGGAACTGATGAGTCAGTTGCGCATGATCGCGCCGGCAGTGGGAAGAAGCATGTAAATCCACATCTGCCACGTATTCGCGCCGCCCGCTTGTAACTACAAAAAGAATTACACTGGAAATTGAGATACGAATGGGACCCGCAGAAAAGCAAGCACAACTTCGCCAAGCACGGTCTCGATTTTGCAGACGCCGAAGCCGTGTTCGCGGGTCCGTGTGTCACCTTCGTGGACGACCGCTTCGATTATGGAGAGGAGCGGCTTATTACTCTGGGCTTACTGGCGGAACGAGTGGTGATCGTGGCCCACACCGCACGTGCCGACGCAACCCGCATCATCTCCATGAGGAAGGCGAATCGACGTGAGCAGAAAATCTATCAAGAGCGATCTAACACGCCTTGACCGGATGAACGATTCCGATATCGACTACTCGGATATACCACCCCTGGGCACCGAATTCTTTAAGAAGGCAACTGTAGCTTGGCCCTCCACAAAACGGCAACTTACTATCCGCCTCGACAGCGATGTCCTGGATTGGCTGAAGTCCATGGGTAAAGGCTATCAGACGCGCATCAACCGGATTCTCCGGGCGGCCATGGAATCCCAACCGTCCGGCCGTCCGCAGAGCTCGGCGGCCCTGCGCGCAGGCCCCCGCCGGGCATCAATTCAATTCAAAAAATAGGTCCGGTACAGCGTATCCCGCTGTTTGGGAATGAAGCCGGCATCGCGGATCAATCGCCGCAACTCCTCTTCGCTTGCCCGGTGGTGTGTGCCCGCCGCGGAAACTACGTTTTCCTCGATCATGATGCTTCCCACATCATTGCCGCCGAAGCGCAGGCCCATTTGGCAAGTCTTCAGCCCGGGCGTAACCCATGATGACTGGATGTGCTCGATATTATCCAGATAAATGCGCGAGATCGCCAGCATTTGCAGGTACTCCACCGCCGTGGCCTCTTCCTTGATGAAGTGGCCAAGAGAAGTATTTTCTCGCTGGAAAGGCCACGGAATAAAGGCCGTGAAACCGCCTGTTTCCTCTTGTAGATTGCGCACCAATTCCAGGTGATTGATGCGTTGCTCCAATGTTTCACCGCATCCGAACATCATGGTCGCGGTAGTGCGCATGCCGAGCTGATGCGCGGTGCGGTGCACGTCCACCCACTCTTGAACGCTGCACTTGAGCCGGCTGATTCGATGGCGCACGGCATCATCCAGAATCTCAGCGCCCCCGCCCGGGATCGAGTCGAGACCGGCGTCCCGCAGCCGCGCGATGGTGTCGCGCAGGCTCAGCCCGCTCACCTGGGCGATGTTGGTCACCTCCGGCGCCGAAAGGCAGTGCAGATGAATCGGGAATCGCTGTTTGATGTTGCGGAACAGGTCCTCGTACCATTCGATCTTGAGATCGGGGTGCAGCCCGCCTTGCATCAGGACGCCCGTGCCGCCCAGATCCAAAGTCTCCTGGATCTTTTGGAAGATCACGTCCTGCGGCAGGATGTAGCCTTCCGCATGGCCCAAGGGCCTATAGAACGCGCAGAAGGTGCAATACTCGGTGCAGAAGTTGGTGTAGTTGATGTTGCGGTCAATGATGTAAGTGACAATACCTTCGGGGTGCCACTTACGCCGAACCGCATCAGCCTCCATGCCCAGGCCGATCAGGTCGTCGGACTGGAACATATCCAGCGTTTCCTGCCGTGTGATCATGCTTTACACGATAACAGAAGCCCCTGGCTCACACTAGCTATAGCTTGCCCGCCGTAATTATGATACAAAACAAACAAGATGCAGCACAGAACCACGTCCGTTCTGGCGACCGGCTTGGCTATTCTGCTGGGAGCCACATGGGCCTTGGCCGCCCACATCGAAGATATCGCAATCCTTCCCAACGGCCACCCTGCTATCCAATACGCGCAGCAACCGCCCGATGATGCCGTAGCGCACCTTGCCAAGCGTGTCGAAAGCGGGGAGGTGAAGCTGGACTACGATCCCCGCTGGGGATATTTGCCCGCGCTGCTGAAGCAATTCGGGTTGAATACCGATTCGCAGATTCTCGTCTTCTCCAAGACCAGCTTTCAAGCCGCAAAAATCTCTCCCCGCGCGCCGCGCGCCCTGTATTTCGACGACGACGTGGCAGTCGGTTCCGTGCAGGACGGCGATGTGCTCGAATTGGCGGCGCTCGATCCCAAGCAGGGTGTAAACTTCTACACTCTGGACGTAGAGAAGACTGATAAGCCCATTTTCGCCCGGCGCGACGCGTGTTTGCAGTGCCACCAGGGACTCGGCACTCTGGGTGTGCCCGGAGTCCTGGTAACCTCCGTGTATCCGGGACCCGACGGAATGCCCGCATTCCGCGGCAGCGCCATGATCACCGACGACCGTAGTCCCTTAGACAAGCGATGGGGCGGCTGGTATGTGACCGGCAATACCGGCTCCGAGCATCACATGGGCAACGCGGTAGCGCACGATCCTTCCCAGCCGCAACTCCTCGAAACACAAGGCACCCAAAATCTCACCAGCCTGGACAGAAAATTCGACACGTCACGCTATCTTGCGCCCACCAGCGACGTGGTTGCTTTGATGACGCTCGAACACCAGACCCGCATGACCAACTTGATGACGCGCATCGGTTGGGACGTGCGCATAGCCCAGCACGATGGCAAGCTGGATGACGCGGGGCGGGAGCGTATCAACGGAGAGATCGAGGACATGGTCACGTACATGCTCTTCGCCGATGAGAGACAGCTCTACGATCCCATCACCGGCGTCTCCACTTTTACGAAGACTTTTCCCGAGCGCGGGCCGCGTGACAAGAAAGGGCGCTCATTGCGCGATTTCGATCTCCAGACGCGCATGTTCAAATATCCGCTCTCGTACATGATCTACAGCCAGGCCTTCGACGCCATGCCTGCAATGGTAAAGGACCGTGTCTATCAGCGGCTCTACGACATCCTTACGGGCAAAGACACTAGCCCCACCTACGCCCGCCTGTCGCCCGATACGCGACGCGCCGTTCTGGAAATCCTGCGCGATACCAAGCCGAACCTTCCTGCCTACTACACTGCTGGATGAGTTAGGCGGGCAAACGGAACCGGCCCGAGCCGATTCGATGGCTGTCCCGCCGGCCTTTCACTAATGTTTCAATCCTTGCGCCTCAATGTTTGCGACCAAATCGCGTGGCGCGTGTCCAATCAACATGGAATTTCGACAGTTGGGAAATAGCGGCCTCCAAGTGCCGGTTTTGTGCTTCGGCGCAGGGACCTTCGGCGGAAGCAACGAGTTCTTCCGTGCGTGGGGGGAAACCGATGTCGAAGAAGCCACTCGTCTAATCGATATCTGCATGGAGGCGGGAGTCAATTTCTTTGACACTGCCGATATCTACTCGCAAGGTCTCTCGGAGGAAATCCTCGGTGAAACACTTCGAAGACTGCCGCGTGAGACCGTCCTGATCTCCACCAAGGGAACATTTCCTTTTGGCGATGGGCCCAACAACGTGGGTTCGTCGCGGCATCACCTGACGGCGCAAATCGAGGGAAGTTTACGGCGCCTGAAAACGGATTACATCGACGTTTACCATATGCACGGGTTTGACGCTTTGACGCCGATAGACGAGACGCTTTCCACGCTGGATCAGGCCGTCCGGCAGGGCAAGATTCGGTACATTGCGGCATCGAACTTCTCCGGTTGGCACCTGCAAAAATCGCTGGCCATCAGCGAGCGCTATGGATGGGCACGGTATGTCGGTCACCAGGTCTACTACTCGCTGGTGGGCCGTGACTATGAGTGGGAGTTGATGCCCCAGGCGCTGGCGGAGGGGGTTGGCGCGCTGGTGTGGAGCCCTTTGGGGTGGGGACGCCTAACGGGAAAGATTCGGCGCGGCCAGCCCTTGCCGCAGATCAGCCGGCTTCACAAGACCGCTCAGCAAGGTCCTCCTGTTGCCGAAGATTTGCTTTACAGAGTCGTGGACGCGCTGGATTCGCTCTCTGCGGAAACGGGAAAGAGCGTGCCCCAATTGGCGTTGAACTGGCTGCTGCGGAAGCCGACGGTCTCTACCGTAATCATCGGCGCACGCAATGAAACACAACTGCGCGACAACTTGGCCGCCGTGAGCTTTGCCCTGAACGCCGGGCAAGTCGCTCGTTTGGATGAAGCAAGTCAGTCGCAGATACCCTACCCGTACTGGCATCAGCGGCAATTTCCGGATCGCAATCCGGTGCCATCGTCGTTCCGGCCTTGAAGCAGGACTGGCGGAAGCGCGTCCCCATTTGCCGGCTCCCGCGGATCAGAAGTTTCGCAGAAATCGCCGGTACTCGCCACTTCTAAACGTTGTCCATGGCTCGAAGCCTCGCTCGGAATAGAGTTGATAGGCGAAGTCGATATTCGCCCGGCAGTCCAGCAGGCCACGCAGGTTCACTCCGGCCCGCTTTAAGTGGACTGTGTTGATCTGGAAGTAACCCCAATCGAGCGTACCGTCGGAGTTGTAATGATAGACTTCGCAGTCGCCGCGCGGGTTTTCTGCTCGCTGGACCGCGAGCGCAATGCGGCACGCGGGGCCGAATTTATTGCACGCGTATTGCTGATAGGCCGTAAGGCGGCGCCCGAATTGGTCAGCCTGGGCCTGGCTCGTCTCGTCTTGCGAGGTTCTGGGCACGAATAGGATCGGCCAACGGAATCCAATCTTTATCGGCGATCGCAGCGTGACTGTGTATTCGGCCTGCACCATGACTAGAGCCGCCCCGGCGATGGCCGCCAGCGCAAGGAGGAATCCAATGGACCTTGCCAAGGTCCGTCGTGAATGCGAGCGCCTGACTCGCCGCTTATTCGGTTTGGACCTCGGCTCCGTGGTAATCAGAGGCAGACTCCAATTGATCGTAGCGCAGTGATCCAGGCGCCGGAGTCACTTAACAAATGCAGGTGTGAGCCGGAAGATATGATGAAACTATCCTCGATTCGATGTCCGCTTCCGCAAGCTATGACTGGAACCGTTTTCTGACGCAGGCGCCTGCCGCAGTCCACTGCCGGTTCGCCGAGAGACACACGGGCAAGTGTGTCCTGGTCACGGGCGCCGGCGGGTCGATCGGGTCGGCGCTGGTCCTGGCTGCGGCCTCTGCAAGGCCTTCCCGGCTGGTGCTGTTGGAATCGTCGGAGCCGGCATTGTTCGAACTGCTGCAGCAACTGCAGAGCGCATACCCGCGCGTGGCGTACGAGCCGATTCTGGGAGGCTGCGGCGATCCGGAACTGCTTGACGGCATTCTCGCAGATTTCCGGCCCAGCATTATCTACCATGCGGCGGCGTTTAAGCACGTTCCGCTGCTCGAGAAGAATCCGTTTGCGGCCGTGCGGAATAACGCCATCGGAACCTACGTGCTGGCTCAGGCCGCCTTGCGCCACGGGACGCCCAAACTTGTCCTGATCTCAACTGATAAAGCGGTCAATCCCTGCGGCATGCTCGGCGTTAGCAAGCGGATTAGCGAGCTGGCGGTAGTTTCGCTGAGCAGTTCCTGCACGCGGATGAACGCGATTCGGTTGGCGAACGTGATCGGATCGAGCGGCAGCGTGGTGCCGGTCTTTTTGCGGCAAATCGCAGCGGGCGGTCCTGTCACAGTGACTCACCCCGGCGCTGTGCGCCGCTTTCTTACTCTCCACGAGGTGACTGAGAGCATACTCGCGGCGGGCGCCAGCGATTGCGCGGGCAGAGTCCTTTTGCCGCCGATGGGCGAACCCGTCTCTATTGCCGATCTGGCCCGGTTTCTGATTGACGAATGCGCACCGAAACACGGCCAGCAGATTCCTCTCCGGTTTACCGGCTTACGTCCCGGAGAGAAGCTGGCCGAAGACTTGCTTTTCGCCTCTGAGATCAGGGAAGGAACAATCGAGGCCTCGGTGGAGGTGATCCAGACACCAGCGCTGATACCCGCGGAACTGGCCGCGATGATCGCGCAGCTTGCCGCATGTGTAGCGAACCGCGATTTTCCAGGATTGGTGAAGGCGCTGCACGCGGCGGTTCCGGAGTACCGCATGGCGGAATTGAGGACCGGTTCTTGAGACGCACGATCGCCGCTGTGACTACGTCGCGAGCCGATTACAACCATTTGTACTGGCCGCTGCGCGATTTAGCTGCTCACCCGGAGATCGATCTCAAGGTGATTGCACTGGGGCCGCATCTCTCGCCCGAGTTTGGTTCCAGTATCGGACAGATCGAAAAGGACGGATTCCCTATCGATGCCCGCATCGAGTGCCTGCTCAGCTCCGACAGCGATATCGGCATGGCTAAGACGATTGGCGTGGCGGCCTTAGGATTGGCCGATTACCTTGGCCACGTGCGGCCGGACCTGCTCTTGTTGATCGCAGACCGGTACGAGATGCTGGCGCCCGCAGCGGTCGCGCTGGCGTTACG
>JASIAM010000352.1 GCA_030041985.1 Bryobacteraceae bacterium
GCTGGCCGCGGCCATCCGGTTGGATTCGAAAGGTCCGGTGATTTACCGTCAGGCTCGTGTGGGCCTCGCGGGACGCACCTTCCAAGTGCTGAAATTCCGCTCCATGCGCACCGATGCCGAGGCCCTGAGCGGCGTCCAATGGGCTGTTGAGAACGACCCGCGCGTGACCCGCGCCGGACGGTTCATCCGCAAGTACCGTCTGGACGAGCTGCCGCAGTTCGTCAACGTAATTCGCGGCGAGATGAGCTTCGTCGGCCCGCGGCCGGAGCGCCCCGTGTTCGTGGAACAGTTGCGCCAGGTGATTTCCTATTACGACGAGCGGCATAGCGTCCGCCCCGGCCTCACCGGCTGGGCGCAAGTGCAGTACCGCTATGGCGCAGGCGTCGAAGATACGGCCCGGAAGCTCGAATACGATCTTTTCTATTTGAAAAACATGTCGCTGTTTTTCGATCTCGTCATTATGCTCAAAACGGTGCGCATCGTTCTCACCGGCTTTGGCGCCCGATAGTGCCCCCAAAAATCGTCCCGGATGCCAGAATTTGGGATCACGCTGGGACTAATAAGGATATAAGAGCCTTAATATATATAATATGCGGGTTGGCCTCCGGCGTGCCCTTACCGCCGGCATGAAGAAGCAGGTAGGCATCCTTTCCACCGTAAGTTTGCTCGCGCTCTACGGTTTTCACGCGCCAGCCAGCGTTGAGCCGTCCAGTGCCGTGCTGCTGGGCAGTGTGCTGCTCGCTGCCGCCATCACCATCCGTCGCAAAACGCGCAAAGCATAGGCCCAGTTAATGGCGGCACCGCGTCCGCAAGGTGAAACCCTCCAACATCCGCTCGAACCATCCCTTCCCCGCAAAGGGGCTCAACCGGGTGAAGTCCAAATGCCAGGACCGAGTGCCTTCTGCCCGGAACGTGGCTCGGGAGGTATTGCACATCCAATACGGCCTGTGCGGAACCTGCGCTGCCTCGGCTTCGGACCACCGGCATATGAGGCGGCCTGCCCGTCCCTCTGCCCTTCTCTCAAATGTCCGTTTTAAGCCGGAAGTTCGACCTCGATCTCATGGATAGTAGAGGTCGGGGAGCGATCCGGATTCAGGGTCTCGAAATACAGGAGTACAGCCTCTTTCGCATTGGAGGTCAGTTCCTCGATGCTGCTCCCAGTAACGAGAATAGTCGGCAGCTCCGGCACATAGCCACTATAGCCGCCTTCGCCGCCCTCAATCACCAGGGAATACTTCCGTATCATTGTTCCGGCTCCTTGATACCAGTTTGCCGCAATACAGCGCGATAGGTGCCGGGTCGAACGTCCGCTCCCAATTTTCCCGATACAACGGTAATCCGGCCGTCGGCGTTTCGAAAGATTCGATGATCGCCTGAGGTTCGGACGTGCCGCCATCCCGAGCTTTCCAACAGTTTGATGAGATCGCGAACTTTAACGGCCATGTTCCATAGTGCGGCATCTGGCTTCACCTGTCGAAATCCCGCGTACCATTTGTTCCCTCCCCAATTTTTGGGATTCCACGCAACCGCTGAGGACAGCTACGGAAGCTTCCCAGGCGATACTCGCTGAAAACCCTGCTGTCATTGGCTTTCAGCATTTGGCCCGCCGGTTGCCCTTAGGTTGGCCATCGAGTTGACAACAAAATGTTGACAGCCTTCCAGGTCGAAAAACCAGGAGCACGGTTGGGGGCAGGCGCGCTGAATCCCGTCTTCCAGCCGCTCTCCATAGCCCGCATGATCTGGAAGAAGAAACTGGTGATTGCCAGTATCGCTCTCGCGGGATGCGTGCTCAGCGTCATTGTCGTCCGCCGGATGCCTCCGGTTTACGTGTCCGAGGCGCTCGTGCTCATTGATTCGCAAAAAATTTCCGAGAAGTTTGTTCCGTCCACCGTGAACACGGAGTTGCAGGATCGCATCGCCACCCTCAGCGAGCAGATTCTCAGCACGAGCCGGCTGGGAAAGATCATTTCCGATTTCGATCTTTACCGCAACGAGCGCAAAAGTATGTTCCCCGAAGACGCGCTCGAACGGATGCGGCACGATATCTCCATCCAGATGGACCGGACCTGGAGCAATAAGCCCGGCGCCTTCCGCGTTTCTTATCAGGGGAGGGACCCGAAAATCGTGGCCCAGGTGGCCAACCGGATTGCCAACCTCTATATCGAAGGGGATTTGACGACGCGTGAAACTCAGGCTGAGGGCACTTCGGAATTTATCGACCGGCAACTGGCCGAATCGAAAGCACGCCTCGATCAACTGGAGGCGGCGGTAAGCCAGTTCAAGCTCAAGTACAACGGCGAGCTTCCCGAACAGCAAGGGGCCCTTGTTTCCACTCTGGGTCGCCTCGAAGTCGAGCTCGAAACCAACCGCGATGCCCTGAACCGCGCGGAGGAATCGAAGGCCATGCTGGAGAGCAACCTGGCGAGTACGGAAGCCAGCCTCGAAGCGGCCGCAGCGGCGCCCGATCGAGCCATAGAAACCGCCGCCGCACCGGCGGTAGGCTTGGACGGCACTCGTCCGCCGAAGCAGTCGGAGCAGTTAGAGGAGCAATTGCATGTCCTCACCTCCCGCTACGGTCCGAATTATCCGGATGTGAAACGATTGGAAGCCGAACTGGTTTCCGCAAAAGCGGCTGAGGCCGCTCATCCCGCCACGGCTCCGCCACGCACTCCGCTGAACGCGGGGCCACCGGCAAAGAAGTGGGGCGGCGCGGAATCAAGCGAGCGCCTGGCCTCCTTGAAAATGCAGATCGGGGTTGCCCAAAAAGAGATAGAGTTCCGGACGCAGGAGCAGGCCCGCATCACCTCCGAGATGACGGACAACTCGGAGAAGATCAACCGCCTCCCCTTGCGCGAACAGGAAATGGCGCAAGTCTCCCGCGACTACGAGATTTCGAAGACGAACTACCGGAATTTGCTGGACAAGAAACTCGCCGCGGAGATGGCTACCGATCTGGAGCACGCGCAAAGCCCGGAACGATTCATTCTGCTCAATCCAGCTCCGGTGCCCGAAAAACCGCAAGGGCCGAAGAAGCCGCTGTTTTACGCGCTCGGGGGTCTCCTGAGCCTCCTCGCGGGTCTGGTGGCGGGTATCGGAATGGAGCTGAAACAGGGGAAATTGCTCGGCCAATGGGAGCTGGCTCCGCACATCCCCGTGTTGGCGCGCCTCCCCAACATCGTTCCTTCCAGGGCGGTGGCCGAGTGAGTATTTACAAGCAAGCTTTCGGTTTAACCAAAGAGCCGTTCCAGGCGACCCCGGACCCGGGCATGTTGTTCCTCACCGGGCAGCATCGGGAGGCCTTGGCGGGATTGGCCTATGCCATCGCGGAGCGGAAGGGATTTGCCGTTCTGACAGGTCCGGCCGGAACCGGTAAATCTACCCTCGTGCGGAAGGTGCTCGAAAGCGATGAGAACGCGATCATCTCGAGCGTAGTCCTCAATCCCACGCTATCCACAGCCGAGTTTCTCGAAGCGGCGTTGCTCGATTTTGGCATCCCGGAGATTCCCGCCAGCAAAGCGCAGCGCATCTGGACATTGCAAAAATTTCTTCTGGAAACGCACGATCAGGGATCGATTGCCGTACTCGTGGTGGACGAAGCCCACAAATTGAATCATGAGGTGCTTGAAGAGATACGGCTGCTCAGCAATATCGAATTCGCCGATAACAAGCTGCTGCAGATCGTGTTAGTGGGGCAAAGCGAGCTTCTGACGCTGCTGGACCGGCCGGACTTAAAACAATTCAAGCAGCGTATCGCCCTGCGCCTCGCGCTCGGTCCCCTGGCAAATGAGGAAATTTGCGACTACATGCGTCACCGTTGGGAGCAAGCCGGGGCTGGAGAGAGTCTGCCATTTTCGGGCGATGCGATCGCGGCCATCGGACAACTTTCCGAAGGCATTCCGCGGCTGATCAACACCATTGCCGACAACGCCTTACTTCAGGCTTTCGGGCAGGGGACCCGAATTGTGGGCGCGGATCATGTGAACCGCGCCGCCGAAGAACTGGGCGTCGGACCGCGGCGCCCGGCGGCCACTCCGAAATTCGAGCGAAGTACTCCGCTGCGCATGCCAGCGGAGATCCCGGGCTGGTGGGGCAGGCTGGCGGCAAGAATCGGCTGGGCGCCTGGCCTATGAGCAAAATCCTGAACGCACTTGCCAGAAAAGATGCCGGAAGCGTTTCCACGCGGCACGGGGAAGTCCCATCGCCAGCGTTCGCTGCGCTGATCGAAGAACTGGAGCACGCCAAGGCCAAGCTGCGGCGGCCGGGACCGGAGAGTGATCGCCCGGAATCACCGGTGCAAGAAGCGATTCGCACGGAACGGCTGCAGATTGGCCCGCAATCGCCGCTACTGCCTTTCGATGGATCGCGGCTTAATGGATCACACCAGGAGGCAGCCGAGCAGTATCGCATCGCCCGGACGCGCATCACGCAACATCCCAAGCAGCCATCCATGCTGGTAGTCGCGAGCGCGGGAGCGGGCGACGGAAGAACGGTTACGGCGATCAATCTTGCCGCTTCGCTCTCCCTGAAAACGGAAGGTGATGTTTTGTTGGTGGATGCCGATTTCCGCCACAGCTCGGTGCATAAGCAACTGGGCCTTTCCGCTGCAGCCGGTCTCGGGGAGCTGCTCGAAGGTTACGCCAGTCTGGAGCGAGCCGTCATTCGGGCGGCACAGTTTCCTCATTTATATATTTTGCAAGCCGGCAGCCCGGCCTCTAACCCCAGTGAATTGCTGGACTCCGCGCGCTGGAAGGATCTGGCGACGCGGCTTCGGCAGTTATTTGAATACGTGATTCTGGATTCGCCGCCGGTCCGCGCGGTGGCCGACTACCAGCTGATTCAAGCGGTTTGTGATGGGACGCTGCTGGTACTGCGGCCGGACCATACCAAGCGCCATATGGCGGCGGAAGCGTTCGAGGCCATCTCGAAAGAGCGGCTGATCGGCGTGGTAATGAATTGCGTTCCCAAATGGTTCCCGGAACAGGACGGAGACCTGCTAGGCCAGCAGTAAGCTTCTGATAACAGAAGGTTTATTGGTAATTGTGTGACTAAAAGGGCGGAGCTTTGTTCAATCGCGCGATGTATCCGAATCTGAAACTGCAATTGTGGAAAAGCGGGATGCGGCAGAACCGCCTGGCGCTGCTCTTGGGTATCCACGAGACTCTGCTCAGCAAGATTGTCAACGGGTTCCGCGAGCCCGATTCGGAAGTGCGCTCGCGGATCGCAAGGATTCTGGCGAGCGATGCCGAGTGGTT
This sequence comes from Bryobacteraceae bacterium, assembly GCA_030041985.1. GTDB lineage: Bacteria > Acidobacteriota > Terriglobia > Bryobacterales > Bryobacteraceae > PSRJ01. The sequence goes on from JASIAM010000352.1 coordinate 5,253, forward strand.
GTTCGCCCGGGAAACGGTGACGCCGGTGAATGCTGATGAGCGCGTATAAAACCTCTACTTTCCGGCCGGACATCGAAGGACTGCGCGCGATTGCCGTGCTCCTGGTAGTGGCTTTCCACTGCGGTGTGCCCTACATCTCCGGCGGATTCGTGGG
>JASIAM010000353.1 GCA_030041985.1 Bryobacteraceae bacterium
TACCCGAGGATGTAGAAGCGCGCGATCGGGCGCGCCAGTATCTGCAGAAAATCAAGGGAGTCGACCGGTTTTATGCCAACCTTCTGGCGAGTGCGGAAAAACAAGTGCCCAAGGGGAGCAGCCTGCGTGATCTGGCACCGAATTATACGCAGGTTTTGAGCGGATCGGGTGAGGTAAGCGCCGCATTTTCCAAAGAGGGCTGGACGTATTTCGAAAAAGCCGCCAAGGAAGGCAATTCCAGCATTCTGGGCGATGCCTGCGTGGTGGGTGAGTCGGCCGGGGTCGTGAGCTCCCTCGAGCAAAAGGCCGAAACTACCAGCGCAGTCGAGCGTCTGTTTATCACCGACTACATCCAGCGCTGGCGAAAATTTGTAACTGGCTTTGCGGTGCTCAAATATAGCGGTCCGGAAGACGCCGCCCGCAAATTGGAGATTCTGGCAGATCATAAATCTCCTCTACTTGCCGTTCTGGCGCTGACCGCCAATGAGACCAATTTTCCCGCAGCCGGCGCCGCTCCGGCGGAAACCAACGTGGTCCAGAAGGGCTTGGACAAGGTATTCGGATCTTTGAAAAAAGTCCAGGCGGACGCCAAAGCCGCAACCGGCACTTCCGAATCGGCAGAAGTTGGTCCGAGCACCCCGTCGGATATCACACGCTCCTTTCAGCCGGTGCACTGGGTGGAGCCTCCCGGAAGTGAGACCTGGGTAGTCGATAAGAACGCCGCTTACATTGACGCGCTGCAGCAATTGCGCCATTCGATGCAGGACATTGCGCAAGGGGGAAGGACGCCCGACCCCGCCGTGCACCAGGCGGCCAGCCAGAATTACGAAAAGGCCATGGATACGGTCCGCCAGATCGCCAAGGGATTTACGCCCACTGGTGTGGGCGGGCTGGATACCACCGTAGAAGCGCTGCTCGAGGAGCCGATCCGCTTGGCCAACCCGTTCATCATTCACGATCTCGAAAAAGCGGGCGCGCAAAAGGTGAACAGCGACTTGCGGGCCTTCTGCAACAGCGAGCGCAACACTTTCCGCAAGTATCCGTTTCAGTCCGCTTCCAATGAGGATGTGAGTCTCGACGAGTTGGCAGCCTTTATGCAGCCTGCGAGCGGCGCTCTATGGAAATATCAGCAGCAGTCGCTGGCGGATTTTGTGGCCAAGCAAGGTTCTCAGTGGCAGGCGAAAGACCCGTCCAAGAAGCCGCAGGTGACCCCCGAACTGCTGGCGTTTCTGAACCGCGCGCAAGCCGCGGCAGACGTGTTCTATCCCGGAGGAGCGGCGCAGCCGCAGCTTAGCTACACTCTGCGGCCCAAGTTGGACCCCAGCTTCAAAGACACGATCCTGGAACTGGAAATCGACGGAAAGTCGTACCCGTGGACTACCGGCCTGCAGAAGCAGTTCCCGTGGCCTGCGCCGCCCGGAACCGCCAATCCCGGGGCAGTGGCGCGGCTGAAGACCGCCGGTCCCACGTTCCCATTCGCCTCACGGCCTGGAATTTGGGGAATCTTTCGGATTCTGGGTGATGCGGAACCCCGAGAACTCGGCGCCAAAGTCGTAGAGTGGAAATACGGAAGCGGCGGCGTGGGACGGAAGGAGTTGATTCAGCCCGCCCCCGTGGAGTTGGAAATAGTGGCATTCCCGGGCGGGGTGGATGTGTTTAATCCCAAATTCTGGGCCGGGTTGCAGTGCCCGAGCGTAGCGGTACAGTAATGAAACGCCGGTGTGAAACGGCCGCCGGAGATGTGTCACCTGTAAGTGCGAGGAGGAAATAAGGCCGGTGTCAGTCCGCACCAGGGAAGGCGACAGGACGGTACTATTGGCCATTTACTCGGTTGGTAAATGGTGCTAGACTCACTCACACTATGGGCCTTTGTCGTTGACAAAAGACCGGAAGGCTTGGTAACGGGATTGGGGAGAATTTAACAACATGCCAAAGGAAAGCTTACAGAAGAAAGTGGGCCGTGTCCGGCCACCTCGGGTACAGATCACTTACGATGTGCAGGTCGGCGATGCCATTGAGAAGAAGGAACTGCCGTTCGTAGTGGGCGTAATGGCCGATCTGTCCGGAATGCCGGACAAACCGCTGCCGCCCATTGCTAAGCGGAAGTTCGTGGCCATCGATCGCGACAACGTCAACGATGTCATGAAGAAAATCGGCCCGCGTCTGGCGTTCAAGGTGCCGAATCGCCTGAGCGAGGACGATACCAAGCTGAACGTCGAGTTGCGTTTTGAGAGCATGGACGATTTTCAGCCCGCCAAAATTGCCCAGCAGGTCACTCCGCTGCGCAAACTACTCGACTTGCGCAACAGCCTGGCAAACCTCCGCAGCAGCCTCATTGGTAATGAGAAGCTCGATAGCCTTTTGCAGGAAGTGATCCAGAGTCACGACTTATTGCGTCAGGCCGGCGCGGAAGCGGGTATCCAGATGCCCGAGGAGAAGGAGAGCTAGCATGGCTACGGAGACGCAAAAGGCGCCGGAACAACAGAGCGCCGTGGAAACCGCCGTCGAGAGCCGCAGTCTGCTCGACCGCATTGCCGAGGAAGGCCGCATCGGCCAAAGCGCCGAAGAACGGACCAGTGGCAAGCAGTGGCTGAAAGATCTTGTTCAAGACGTGATGGCGGGCCAAATGACGGTATCGAAAGATACCGAGGCGATGATCAATTCCCGGATCGCCGAACTCGATGCCCTGATTTCCCGGCAGTTGAACGAAGTGATGCATGCCGAGCCGCTGCAGAAGCTCGAAGGTTCCTGGCGTGGATTGCACTACTTTGTGCAGCAAACGGAAACCTCGACCACTCTCAAAATTAAGCTCCTGAACATCAGCAAGACGGACATTTTCAAGGACCTTGACAAGGCCGTCGAATTTGACCAAAGCCAGCTCTTCAAGAAAATTTACGAAGAGGAATACGGCACCCTCGGTGGCGCGCCATTTGGTGTCTTGCTCGGAGATTACGAGTTTGGCCGTCACCCGCAGGATGTCGCGTTGCTCGAAAAGATGTCGGGCGTCGCTTCGACGTCGCACGCGCCTTTTATTGCCGCCGCTACACCGGCTATGTTCAACTTCGATGCCTTTACGGAACTGTCGGGGCCTCGTGACCTCGAAAAGATTTTCGATAACGAGGCATATCTGAAATGGAACATGTTCCGCAAAAGCGATGACTCCCGCTACGTCGGTCTTTGCATGCCTCACGTGCTGATGCGTCTCCCCTATGGCAAAGACACCGTTCCGGTGGAAGAGTTCGATTACGAAGAGGGTGTGGACGGGCGCGATCATTCCAAGTATCTGTGGGGCAACGCCGCTTATGCCTTCGCCGCGCGTCTCACGGATGCCTTCGCCCGCCATGAGTGGTGCGCCGCCATCCGCGGCGTAGAAGGCGGCGGCCTCGTAGAAGGGCTGCCGGCACACACGTTCACCACTGACGATGGCGACATCGCCACCAAGTGCCCGACTGAGATCGCGATTACGGACCGCCGCGAAAACGAATTGTCCAAACTGGGCTTCATCCCACTGTGCTACTACAAGGGCACAGACACCGCCGTTTTCATGGCCGCGCAATCCACGCAGAAGCCGCAGCTTTATCTTGACGACGATGCCAACGCCAATTCGCGCCTCTCGACACAACTCCAGTACATACTCGCCTGCTCGCGCTTTGCCCATTTCATCAAGGTGATGATGCGCGACAAAATCGGCAGCTTCATGTCGCGGGAGCAATGTGAGAGCTTTCTGAATCGCTGGATTACGCATTACGTCCTGCTGGATGACATGGCGTCTCAGGAGATGAAGGCTAAGTTCCCGCTCCGCGAAGCGCGCATCGAGGTCTCTGAGATTCCCGGCAAGCCCGGAGCCTATACGGCTGTGGCGTTCTTGCGGCCGCATTTCCAACTGGAAGAATTGGCGGTTTCGCTGCGCCTGGTGGCCAAGTTACCGGCTCCCAAGGCTTAGAACTGCGAATCATGCAAATGGAAGCGCAACATTAGTTGCAAGACAGAGGCGTAGCTACATCCGGCCATAAGGGTGGATGCGAGTGACTAACTAGCACGGAGGATTTTATGCCGATCAGTGGGTTCATCAGTTGGGGTGATATCAAGGGAGGCAGTACCGACGACAAGCATAAGGACTGGAGTGAAATTATCGGCTTCAGTCATGGTATGTCACAGCCGGCTCAGGCTACGCGCAGCAACGAAGGCGGCGGGTACGAGAGCGAAGTTGTTCATGATCCATTCTCAATTACCATGCGCCAGGATTGCGCCTCGCCGAAACTCTATGAGGCCCTGCACAACGGCACTCATATCGCTAAAGTCATTATCGAGTTGACCAGGCCGACCGGCAAGTCACCCATGGTATACATGCGCTACACCATGACCAACGTCACACTGCATGGTACCAGTACAAACGCCGATCCCCAGGGCACCATTAACTTCCCTGTGGACACTTATGCCATGGACTACACGACCATGCAGTGGGAGTACACCAAGCAGGATGACACCGGAGCCGCCAAAGGCACAGTAGCCACTAAGATCAATCTGGCTAAAGGCGCCGGCGCTTCCTAATACCGCTGTCTTTCCGATCCGCCCTAGCCTATGCCTGCCGAGCTTCTGTTGAGCGACGACATCCTTGATCCGATTTCCCCCGACCGTCCGGCGGGGTTGGACTTACGCTGGACTCCCGAGTGGGACCGGATCAAGGAAGCGCGGCGCGCCGATGACGACCTCGACGCCGGTAAGTGGGTCAAAAAGGACCGTAAATCCTCTGACTGGCGCACCGTCTCAGAACTGGCCAGTGCCGCACTGAGGGACCGCTCGAAGGATTTGCAACTGGCTCTTTGGCTCACCGAAGCCAACATGCGGCTGCACGGCTTCCCCGGTTTTCGTTCCGGCCTGCGAGTGGTGCGCGAATTGATGGTTCGCTACTGGGATGATGGTTTGTTTCCTTCTATGGAGGACGGGCCTGAAGACCGCGCGGGCCCGTTCGATTGGCTCAACAACAAGCTGGTGGACGTAATTACGGCGCTTCCCATCACCGCGCGCGCCGATGGTGATGATGACTATAGTTACAACAACCTCCTGGATGCCCGGCGCGTTGGATCGGAAGCCGCCTGGCGCTTGCCGGACGGCGAAATCGACGAGGCCAAGAAAAAAGTATATGAGGCCGCTATAGCGGAGGGCCGAATTTCGCTCGATGCTTTCGAGGCTGCCCTCAAAGCTACGCCGCGCGCCGCGTACGAAGAGTTCAGCTCGGGGTTTGAGCAGACCTTCCTGGAATTCCGGCAACTCGAAAAAATCATCGATGAAAAATTCGGCGATGCGGCGCCGCAGCTTGGAGATTGCCGGAGAGCGTTGCAGGAGATTGGCACCGAGATCGGCAGGATTCTCGAAAAGAAACGCGCTGCGGAGCCAATCGCCCCGGCAGCCACTGCAGTGGCAACTGGCAACGGCCCCGGGCCGGAAACAGGCAACCCGGTAACCATGCGATTTCCGCTTTCTCTGCCCGAACAGCCCGCTTCTCCCAGCGGCTCTTCCTGGGACGAAGCCGAACAACTTATCCGTTCCGGCCAGGTGGATAAGGGTCTGGCACGGATGGTGCAACTCGCTGCCCGGGAAACCACCGGCCGCAACCGCTTTCAGCGCAGGCTTCTGCTCGCCGAGGCTTGCCTGGCCAGCCAGCGCCCGCGCCTCGCTCGCTCCATTTTGGAGGAATTGGCCGAGCAGATCGACAAACATCAGTTGGATGCCTGGGAATCGTCGGAATTGATCTCCAGCGTCTGGACGCGCCTGTACAAGCTTTACAAGCAGACCGATGACTCGGACGACCATGACAAGGCGCAAAAACTCTATGAGCGGCTCTGCCGGCTCGACCCCTGGCAGGCGCTCGACTGTGGGGAGGCATAACGAGGATTACGCCCAATGGCCGCCGATTATCTCAGCAGGGAAGTGATCCCTTCCCTGCTTGATCGTTTGATTGATCTCGATCCGGAATCGCTCCCCGAACTGCCGGTGAGTGATGGCGAGCAGATACGCGAGTTCCGTGCCGGTTTGTGCCGCGACTTGACGGCGTTGCTCAACACCCGGCGCGCGGCGCAGGATTTCGATCCCGGTTATGCGGAGGCGGCCAATTCGCTTCTTGCCTTCGGCGTCATCGACTTCACTTCCCATAGCCTGAAGAAAGGGACTGAGCAGGAGCAATTGCGTCTCTCGATAGAGCGCGCCGTACGTCAGTTCGAGCCACGCCTCGAGCGAGTCACTGTATCAGTTGCGGAGGCTGACGCGCAGCGGCTGCTGTTGCGCTTCGAAATTTCCGCTAATCTCCGAACCGAGTCCGGCGATCCCGTAGTTTTCGACGCGACCGTGCACCGCGATTCGCGCCGTGTGGCTGTTTCGGGAGGGGCATGAGACAGGAATTGCTGCCCTACTACGAACGGGAATTGAAGTTCATCCGCCAGATGGCTGCGGAATTCGCGGATAAATATCCCAAGGTCGCGGGCCGGCTTCTCCTGCAACCGGATTCCTGCGAGGATCCCCACGTGGAGCGGCTGATTGAAGCGTTCGCGCTGCTGGCCGGCCGGGTCCACCACAAGATTGATGACGAGTTCCCGGAAATCACCGAAGCACTCCTCGAGGTTTTGTACCCTCACTATCTCAGGCCCATCCCTTCGCAGGCCATCGTGCAATTCCAGCTCGATCCCTCGCAGAGCGTGCCGGAGTCAACGCTGGTTCCGGCCGCAACTCCCATTCATAGCAAGCCGCAGAACGGTTATGTTTGCTCGTTCCGCACGTGCTACCCGGTCACTCTCTGGCCTTTGCGGGTCATGTACGCTTCGGTTTCGCCGGTCAACCGGTTCGCTATTCCGAATGTCCCCGCCGATGCGGCCGCGCTCATTCGCATTGGCATCGAGTGCCTGGGTGGGATCCGGCTCGAACAACTGCCCCTCGATACCCTGCGCTTCTACCTCAACGGCGAGAGTTCGGCGGTCCACACTCTGTATGAATTTTTGTTTCTGAATGCCTTGAGCGTCTCTATCCGAGCCTTGCCGGTTCGGGAAGGCTCTGCGCTGGCCGTGCTTCCCGCGAGCAGTCTCGAACAGGTGGGTTTCACGGCGGCGGAAGGCACTCTGCCTTATTCCGACCGCAGCTTTCTGGGTTACAGACTCCTGCAGGAGTATTTTACTTTTCCCGAGAAATTTTTCTTTGCCGACTTGAAGGGCCTCGATCTCCTGTCCTGGAACGGCTTTGGTTCCAGCTTTGAAATCGCAATCTTTCTAAAAAAGCCCGAGCAACCGCACCGGCTCGTCGCGCTCGAACAATCTGTCGGCATCGATACCTTTCAACTCGGATGCACTCCCGTGGTCAACCTGTTCGAGCGCATCGCCGAGCCGATCCGCCTCACACAAACCAAGGCCGAGTACCCCATAATCCCCGACCAGCACCGTCAGTTGCACACCGAAGTCTATTCAGTGGATCGCGTCGCCTCTCCCAATTACTTGGGCGAAGTCCAGGAGTTTCAACCTTTCTATTCGCTCCGCCATGGCGCCGAAGAAGCGCAGCGCCATTTCTGGCACACTCACCGGCGGCCTTCCTTCCGCAAGAATGACGACGGCACGGATGTGTACCTTTCGCTGGTCGATCTGGATTCCCGCCCGGCCGTGCCGCCGGTCGAGATACTGACTCTTCGAGTTACCTGTACGAATCGTGATCAGGCAGCGCGCCTGAAAATTTCCGGCGAATTCGGGGAGATCGAGTCGGAGCAGGTGGCCCTTGCCCGCGCGCGTTTTCTGCGCAAGCCCACGCCGGCTGTCCGCCCGCCCACGCGCCGCGGCCTTCAATGGCGTCTCATTTCGCATCTCTCTCTGAACCATCTTTCGATCGTCGAAAATGGTCGGACTGCTTTGCAGGAAATTCTGCGCCTCTATGATTTTTCGGGTGACCCCGTCATTCGCAGTCAGATCGCGGGCATTACCGATGTCACCAGCCGCTCCTCAGTCAGCCGCGTGCTCTCGGAGACCGGAGTGACCTTCTGCCGCGGAACTGATGTCACAGTGGAGTTCGATGAAGAGCAGTTTGTGGGCGCAGGCGTATTTCTGCTCGCCTGTGTGCTGCAGCGCTTTTTCGGACTCTACAGCGCGGTCAATTCCTTCAGCCGCGTGACTGCCAGAACCAGGAAAGGAGTGCTCAAACAGTGGCCCCCGCTAGCGGGCGAACAGTTCGTGCTCTAGAGCCACCAAGCGCGGATTGGCGGCAACTGGCCGTGGTCCGCTCTCGCGGTCCGTTCCGCTCCGGATCCTGGGAAGAAGCGCTATTCGCGCGCGGCTTCGAATTCGATTTCTTCCAGGCTGTGCGCCTGCTTGCGCGCCTGTTCGCGCATCGCAAGCCGGTGGGGTCTACTGCCCGGCCGCAGGAGGAATTCGTCCGGTTTGGTCAATTGGGGAGCACGCCGGACGTAAAGGAAGCGCGCCTTTCGATGGCATTTCCCGCGAGCGCCGTGCATGCCGTCGAGCGCGCTCCCGATGCGGACGATCCCGTGCGGATGACTGTGGCCTTCTTCGGGCTCACCGGCACGCAAGGCGTTCTCCCGCTCTGCTACACCGAGTGGATGGTTGCGCGCCGGGCGGCCCGGGATACCACTCTCGCGGCCTTCTTTGACCTGTTCCAGCACCGTCTGATGTCACTGTTCTATCGCGCCTGGGAAAAACATTCACCTCCAGTCCTGTACGAGCTCGCGGCAGTTCGCGATCAACGGCCCGACCCCTTCACTCAATATCTGTTCGATCTCATTGGCATGGGGACCGAAGGTCTGCGCGGCCGGATGCGTATTCAGGATGAGGCCCTTCTACTGTATGCCGGGCTGGTTGCCCAGCGGCCCGTTTCTGCTGCTTCTCTGCGCGGCATTCTGCGGGATTATTTCGCACTGCCGGTTGCCATCGAACAGAACGTGGGTGACTGGTACCCACTCGAAGACGCGGACCTCTGTTACCTCGCACCCGAATCGTCGCGCAACCAGCTCGGTGAAGCCGCATTTGCCGGTGATGCCATTTGGAATCAGCAGAGCCTCTTCCGCATCCGCTTGGGCCCGCTCTCATTGGAACGGTTTTTGGAATTTCTCCCCGATGGTTCGGCTATGGCGAAGCTGGCGGAACTTACCATCTGGCTCGTCGAACAAGCCATGGCATTTGAAGTACAAGTCCTGTTGCGGGCCGAAGATGTTCCTTACGCCCGCCTGACTGACGACGGGCCGAGCGCTCCGCGCCTCGGTTGGATCGGCTGGCTCAAAACGGCGGAATTTGAAGCCCCTGCCGCCGATGCCGTCTTTCGATGGGTGAACTGATGACTCCTACTCAGGCAACCCACCGCATCGCCATTTCCACACAGCTCGGCAAGGATGCCTTGCTGTTACGCGGTTTCATCGGTTCCGAAGGCATCTCGCGGCCCTTTCACTTCGATCTCGACCTGCTCTCTCAGAATGACTCGATCAATTTTCAGGATGTTATCGGAACGAACGTCACCCTACAGATTGTCACTGCCGATGGCAGCCAGCGCTACTGGGATGGTTTCATCAGCCGCTTCTCGCAAGGACCGCAGGAGCGCCACCTGACTGCCTATCACGCCGAAATGGTCCCCTGGCTCTGGTTCCTTACGCAAACCGCCGATTGCCGCATCTTTCAGAATCAGAAAGTTCCCGATATCATTCAAGAGGTTTTCACCGGCCTGGGGTACCACGATTTCGAGTTGCGCTTGTACGGCTCTTACGCGCCGCGCGATTACTGTGTGCAGTACCGCGAAACCTCCTTTAACTTCGTTTCACGCTTAATGGAAGAGGAAGGAATCTGTTACTACTTCCATCACGAGGATGGCAAACACACGCTGATTCTGACGGACGATCCGGCCGGCCATCAGCCCTGCCCGAATCAGCCGAGTGCCAGCATTAGTTTCTACGGCCCGGGAGCCACTTACCAGGAGGACCTCATCACAGAGTGGCACTACCACGAAGAATTCCGCACAGGCACGTGGTCCCAGACAGACTATAATTTTGAGACGCCCTCCACCAGCCTGGCGGTAACTGTTAATGGCAGGAACTCTTACGAAATTTACGATTACCCTGGGGAATACAGCGTGCGCTCGCAAGGAGACGATCTGGCGCGCATCCGCCTGCAAGAACAGGCCACGCCGGCCGCAGTGAGCCGGGGTTCCAGCACCTGCCGCAATTTTGTCAGTGGTTTTCAGTTCACATTAGAGAATCATTACCGCAGCGACTGGAACCAAAGTTATCTGATCACTGCCCTCAGGCACACCGCCACGCGCGGCGCCAGCTACGAAGTAGGAGCCGCGCAGGGCGGCGAGTTCACGTATAGCAACGCCTTCGAATGCATTCCGGCTTCCGCCCAGTATCGTCCGCCGCGTGTCACCCCCCACGCTTTTGTACAGGGCTGCCAGACGGCCCTGGTAGTCGGTCCGGCGGGCGAAGAGATCTACACCGATAACTACGGCCGCGTGAAGGTCCAGTTCTACTGGGATCGTTTAGGCAAGAAGAACGAAAACAGTTCCTGCTGGGTGCGCGTCTCACATCCCTGGGCCGGCCAAGGCTGGGGTTCCCTCGCCACACCGCGAATCGGCCAGGAGGTCATAGTAGATTTTCTCGAAGGCAATCCCGACCAGCCCATCATCGTAGGCCGCGTCTACAACGCCGGCCAGATGCCACCTTTCGGCCTTCCCGGTGGCGCCGTAATCAGCGGAGTCAAATCGAATAGCACCAAGGGCGGCGGCGGCTATAATGAGATCTCTCTCAACGACACGAAGGGAACTGAACTCATCAATATTCATGCCCAGTACGATCAGCAGAAAAAAGTCGAACACGATGAGCGTGTCAATGTCGGCCACGATCGTACCGAACAAGTTGGACACGACGAGACGATCCAAATCGATCATAATCGAACCGAGAGCGTCGGTCATGACGAATCTATTTCCATCGGCAACGACAAGACCGAGTACGTCGCGCGCGACAGGATTCTGACAGTCGGCCGCGACAAAACAGAATCTGTGATACGCGACAAGGCTATTCAGGTGTCCGGCAGCCACAGCGAGAAGATCTCAGGCGCCATGACCATCACAGTAGGCACAACGCTCACCGAGTCCGTCCTCATTAACTATGCCGAAAACATTGGCGGTGCTATGGAACTCACCGTCGGAGGTGCAATCGCCATTTCCGCCGGAGGTGCGCTGGCAGAAACAGTCGGAGGTGCTAAAACCGAAGCCATCGGCGGACTCAAGACAGAGGCCATCGGCGGCAATAAAGATCTCACTGTGGGCAGGAACTTATCGGAAACTGTTTCCGGAGGACGATCGCTCCAGATCAGCAAGGATATGACGGAAACCGTTCAGGGTAAGCACACCGAACAAGTCACGAAAGAGTACATGCTTCAAGCTCAGAAGATACAACTTGTCGCGGATGACGAGTTGAATATCAAGGTTGGGTCTGCAGAGCTGATCATGAAGAAGAACGGAGACGTCACGATCAATGGAAACAAAATTAATGTCAAAGGCGACGGCAACGTTGTTATCAAAGGAAGTAAAATCCTTCAAAACTGAGTCCGCCACCGGTTGCGGCGAGCAAAATGCACCGGCCGCCCGCTCGCTCGAGGCAAGAGTGGACGGACGTCGAGTGGTAATTCATGCGGCCGACGAGATTCTGTTGGAGTGCGGCGCCAGTTCGATTTTATTGCGCAAGGACGGTAAGATCATTTTGAAAGGCATTCAGATTGTGAGCCGAGCCTCCGAGTGTCACAAGATCAGGGGCGCATCGGTTCAAATCAACTGAACGGAAAAGGGCACAAGGGATGGGGGTAACGGTTGGAGTCGATCAGTTGTCGGTGGTACATGCGGATAGCTCCGGAATAACGACTGCCTTTCCCGATGTTTGCAAAACGCCCGCTCCGCCGGCCCCGCCCGTACCTATCCCCTATCCGAACATTGCCAAATCTTCCGACACGGCGGACGGAACCAGCACGGTGAAATGCGATGGCAATCCGGTTTGCGTCAAAGATTCTAATTTCAGTACGAGTACTGGCGATGAGGCGGGGTCGCTCTTCGGCGTGGCGTCTAATAAGGTTCAGGGTAAAGCGGAATTCGTTAATTACTCTTTCGATGTCCAGTTCGAGGGAAAAAATGTCGCGCGCGCTCTGGATATG
>JASIAM010000354.1 GCA_030041985.1 Bryobacteraceae bacterium
CGCGCCTTTCGTCTCATCGGCCAGTTAGAAAGTGAATCGATCGGGCGAATGCTTACTTTGAGCGGTTGATGCGAAGCTTCTGCATCCTATAGACTAGCGAGGTTCTCTTCATTCCCAGTCGCGCCGCGGCGCCATTGCGGCCCCCCACTACCCAGTTGCTCGCTTCAAGCGCCCGGACGATGTGGTCCCGCTCAACCTCCTGGAGACCCGTCATGGGATTGTTGGCTAGTGCGGGTGCAAGTGACGGCATCAGCTCGGAGGTTGGTGCGCGCAATGTGGAGTGCGGAGAAAGAATGACCGCTCGCTCGATGAAGTTTTGCAATTCCCGAACGTTTCCTGGCCAGGGATATCCGGCCAGGGCGTCCATTGTCTCCGAAGGAATCTCGTCGATTCGCTTCTTCATACGGCGGGCGTAGATCTCCGTGAAATGGCGAACCAGTATCGGAATGTCCTCCGCCCGTTGGCGGAGCGCCGGAATTTGAATCGGGAACACCTTCAAGCGGTAATACAGATCTTCACGAAACGATCCCTGCCGCACCATTCCCGCCAGGTCGCGATGCGTAGCTGCGATGAGCCGCACATCCACCTTATGAGTGCGGTTGCTGCCGAGCCTCTCAAATTCCTGCTCCTGGAGCACGCGCAGCAATTTCGCCTGAAGTTCGAGAGGGATGTCGCCGACCTCATCCAAAAAGAGAGTGCCCTTGTCCGCCAGTTCAAAGCGTCCGGCTTTCTGGCCAACCGCTCCCGTAAATGCTCCTTTTTCGTGACCGAATAACTCACTCTCCAGAAGCCCGAGCGGAATCGCGGCGCAATTTAGTTTCACGAATGCGCCGCCGTGGCGAGCGCTTAAATCGTGTATTGCACGGGCAAAAAGCTCCTTGCCGGTTCCGGTCTCGCCCAGGATCAGCACGCTGGAATCCGTCGGAGCCACGACGGACACCAGGCTCAACGCCGCCTTCAACTCCGGGCTCTCTCCCACGATATGCGCGAACTCGGACCGTATTTCTTCCTCAAGATGGCGTCTTTGTTTGGTCTCGCGGTCCCGGTCTTTGATCGCTGCCTCATAGCTGATTGCGTTCTCAACAGCGATGGCTACCGGGCCGGCAATCTGTTCCAGAAACCGAACCTCGTCGTCGGAAAAGGCGTTCGCGGATCGCTTGATCGCGGCCAGCACTCCTACCACGCCGCTTCTTCCTATCAGCGGGACATCGCAGCCGGAAACCAAACCTTCCGCTATGGTCAGCTCGAGGAAACGCCGGCCTACGTCGCTGCCGTAACTTTCAGGGTCGTCCCGCACCTCTTCCAGGCTCTTAAAGTACTGGGTCTTGCCGGTCCGGAAAGCTTTGCCGCAGGGGGCGCCGCGAACCGGTATGCTCGCTCCATCGCAGATCGCGCCACGCGACTCCGGGTTGTACAGGACCGATATTCTCAATTGCTCGGTATCGTCATCCGCGAGCAGCAAAGCGCAAAAATCGGATCGCGTTACACGGAGCAGGCTCTTGGAAAGCACCTCAACCAACCCGCGAAGGTCCAACTTGGAGGTCACGCTGCCGGTAATTTCCAGAAGCAACCGCAGCCGATCGCGTTCGCGCTGCAACGCCTGTTCCTTCATGTGGCGCTCAATCGCGATCGCAGTCACGTGGCTGGCATTCTCGATCAATTGAAGATCGTTCGCGCCGGGATGACGCTCCTCGCGATAAAGGATGGCGAACGTACCGAGCACCTCACCTCCACGGGTGAACAGGGGGCGCGACCAAACCGCGCGAATACCGTATGGCGCGACCAGGTCACGATAGTCATCCCAAATGGGCTCGCGAAAGATGTCCGCAACATACACGGGCTTCCTGCGATAAACGGCTGTGCCGCAGGACGCGCCTTTCGGGCAAACGCATATGCGCCCTACATTTGCAGCAAATCCCGGAAGACTGGGTGCGGCTGCGCAATGGAGATGCTTCCCGCCGGCATCGGGAAGCCAGATGGTGCAGAACATGCCATTGCCGAGTGATTCGACCAGGCGAGCGATGATCGTCAGCACCTCGGATAGTTCCAATCCGTCAAGAATCAACTTGAGGATGTTGAGAACGGATTCGCTCGAGAAGAGGCCTGATTCATCCCGTGCCGTTTCCACTATCGAGAGGTCTTGCGCGGCAGGTTGCATTGCAAATTTCATCCAGCACATCCGGACTTGGAGCACCAGCTCGTTTCAACCGCAAATCTCGACTCCGCAACAAGTGGCCAGAATGATTCGAGACATAGGATCGTGCGGACGCCCGAAAGATTCACACAACCACCCTCGTTGAGCTAAGGACGGACCTTTTCCTAGGCTAACTGATGTGTGGGGGGCAGCGGGTATTCTCACCGCTAACGAGTGATGTGGTTTCACACACAAAAGACAGATAGCGTTGCGGCTCTTCAGCAGGCCGGATCCGCCGGCCAATGACTCTTGCGAATCACGCAACTTCTCACTCGCGAGGGTCGCCCGGTGGGATCTAACAGCTTATTTTTCAGGTAAGCGCAGAAAACACTGAGGGCTGGATTTGGAGGCGCGGGTCGGAATCGAACCGACGAATAAAGGTTTTGCAGACCTTGGCATTAGCGATAGTAACCTCTCTGTTTTCAATAATCCATCTCAGTTTCACCCGACCTCAGTCCGAATCCGGTCCGAATGCACATCACCAGACCCGCATTCGCGTAGGGGCACTTTCTCGCAATCCAGCCCGATCCCCGGAGGCCGCCAATGCGCCGCCTGGTGATCCGCGATTCGGCATGGATGCGGGAAGGAGCATAACGCGATGAGCAGACCTCGAAAGCAGATCGACCCAAGCGAAATAGTGAAGCTTCGGAAGCTCGGGCAAAGCTGGAACGAAATCGCCCATACATTGGAAGTTGGGCGGGGGACGGTAGTTAGACTATCGTGAGGGGAACCGGCAGATTGTGGGACTGCGTCTCCCGATGATAGATGCTCCTGAA
>JASIAM010000355.1 GCA_030041985.1 Bryobacteraceae bacterium
CAGGAATTGCCCGCCACGACGCGTGCCGGTATCTATACAACATCCGGCCGCGTAATGCTGGATTTTACAGACAACCGGCAGGCTTTGCATGAGGCGCTGCTTCGCATCACACCCCCAACAGCGGCGCCGCCACCCGGATCGGACTGCCCGGATATCATCAACGCGTATCTCGCCGATAAGGTATTGAACAGGAATGATCCGGCAGCATGGGAAGCTGCTCACGCGGAACTGCTGATGTGTCTCCCGCCGGAAGCAGTGACCAAGGGGGCGATTATCGCATATTCGGAACACGCTCTGGCTGCCAATCACCTGAATACTGCGCCCGCTGTCAATGTCCTGGCAGATGTAGTGCGGCGCCTCTCCGCTATGCCGGGTGACCGCGTGATTATTCTGGTTTCACAAGGATTCCTGGCGTTCGACGATGTGCGCGCGCCGCTAGCGGAACTGATGGACAGTGCCGTCCGGTCGAAAGTCACCATCAACAGCCTGGACGCACGTGGACTCACCACACCTTTCTTAGGTGACGCCGCCAAAAACAACGAAGGCCTTAACTCGATTCGGATGCGCTACCGGCGGTTGGAAGCGGAGGCCAACCAGGACGTGATGGCCGAGCTTGCTGGCGATACCGGGGGCAGATTCTTCCACAACGACAATGGCCTGGATGAGGGCCTGCGGCAACTCGCGGCTATACCAGAATATGTGTATGTGCTGAGCTTTTCGCCGCAGAACCTGAAGTTCGACGGCAGTTATCACAACCTGAAAGTCGAAGTCACCAATTCCAAGGGTCTTCATTTACAGGCGCGGCGCGGTTATTGGGCACCCAACCATGCCATCGATGCCTCCGAGCAGGCCAAGGAAGAAATTCAGGAAGCGGTTTTCTCTCTGGACGAGATTCGGGACATCCCGGTGGATCTCACGACCGAGTTTTTCAAAACCAGCGACCTGGCGGCACAACTGACAATCGAATCTCACCTCGATATTAGCGGACTGAAGTTCCGTGCAGCCGGTGATCGCAAGGACGATACTCTCACGGTAGTGACCGGCCTATTCGATCAGAACGGCCATTACCTCAAAGGCATCGAGCGAGTTATTGATTTCCGGCTCCGGAACGAGACTCTCGAAAAGCTCCTTGGCTCCGGCTTGACCATTCCGGAAACGTTCGACCTCGCGCCGGGCCGCTATGTCGTGCGCGTGGTGGTGCGGGATTCAGAAGGGGAAGCCATGGCCGCGCGCAATGGCACGGTGAACATACCATGATGCGGGCTGGCTTAATCCTTTTGGTGGCATGCGCAGCCGCGGCCGCGCAGCCGTCCCCCGTCTTTCAAACCGAGTCCAAACTGGTGCTGGTCGAGGCGATCGCAACAGATAAGAAGGGCGAACCGGTTCGCGATCTCAACGCCAAGGATTTCCGCGTCTGGGAAGACAACAAGGAACAAACGATTCGCAGCTTCTCGCTCGAAACTCGAGCCGCATCCGGGGAGCCGCACCGCTTGATTCTCTTCTTCGACAGCACGAATATGGACCCGGCGGACCAGGCTCGTATCCGCGAGGCCGCGGGCAAGTTCATCGATGCCAACAGCAGTGCCAACCGGCTCACGGCAGTCGTAACGTTCGACGGAAACTTTCACGTCGCTCAGAACTTTACCGGCAATGTAGACCGGCTGAAGACGGCTATCAGGAGTGTCAACATCGTCACTCCAGGCGCGCTTAGCGGAGTCAATTCGCGGGCCGGCCTGCCACAAAATTTGGCGAGCACTTTCGGACTGATGCAGTCGCTCGGGAACCTTGCGAGTCACTTAGATATAGTGCCCGGCCGCAAGATTCTCATCCTGTTTACAGCCCCACCACCCACCTTGACACAAACGGGCGACAGTGCGGCATTAGTTCAAAGCTTCAATCGGTCCGACGTCGCAGTCTATCCCGTGCTCCGGGCCGCTGCCAGCGCACCCTCGCCTGACGGTTTGGACTGTGGCCAACGCGTGGGGAGCCGCCGGACGGAGCCAACGCAACCGTGCGACCTTCCAGACAACAGCGGCGTGTACTATACGCTCGCGGCTAAGACCGGAGGCTTTGCCGTAACGCCTACGGATGACGTGATTTCGGGGCTGGAGAAAATCGGGGCAGAGCAAGACCAGTACTACGTGATCGGCTACACGCCACCGGATTCGAAGCCGGAATCCTGTCATACCATTCGTGTAAAGGTCGACAGGCCGGGCGTCGGCCTTCGCGTGCGATCGAATTATTGTTCAGCGAAACCTCAGGACCTGCTGGCGGAAAGCCGGGTGGAACAGGATTTGGAGAAAGAGGCCGCTGGTCCAGTGGCTGGCAGCGCTCCGGCTTCCATACAGGCTCCTTTCTTTTACATTGCACCGAACGTGGCGCGCGTTCACGCCGTTATGGAATTCCCGGCAAACGCGTTCCAGTCGGATAACGAAAAAGGTAAATTGCACTCCGAAATGAACGTGCTGGGGATCGTCCGGACTGCTGACGGGATGATCGCGGCGCGCTTTAGTGACGTGGTCAAGCGCAACTTCAATAATCAACAGGAAGCCTCGGCATTCAAAGGGAACGTCGTGGCTTACGAGAAGGACTTCAAGGTTAGTTCGGGCCAGTACACTCTAACGGTCGTGTTCCGTTCCGGTACCAGCTCCGGTAAAGTAGAGACTCCTCTTACAGTGGGAGTCTATGAGCAGGGCAAGTTGGCTGTCAGTGGGGTAGCGTTTGGCAAACAGGTGCGGCCCGCCGCCAACCTGGGTCTTGAAGCATCCTTGACCGGGGGCAGCACACCACTGATCGCCAGCGGGATGGAGATCATTCCTTCCGGGTCGAATCAGTTCCAGCGATCGGATCAGGCCTTCTGTTACTTCGAAGTCTACCCTCCGGCCGCATCGGTACATGTTCGCGTACTGACCAACAACTCTCGACCAGCTTGGGATGGGGGTGAGGCAAAAGTGAGCCCCGCCACGGGTGGTAACTTTATCCCAGTCGGATTGAATGTACCCATCGCATCGCTGTCGAGTGGCTCCTATGAGTTAGAAGTCACTGCCATGGACGCAGGTGGGAACACGGTAAAGCAGACTGCCCCGTTTACGATTGAGTAAGTACTGTGGGAAATGGAACGCCGGGCAGAAGACCGGCGGCAGCCCGGAAGGGCTGACCCCACTATTTCAGCTCGGTCATCATGCCGGGGAGGCTCCACTGCATTTGCAGGCTGTTCGGCATCCAACCGAACTCCGCGGTCATCACTTTGGCCACGGCGTCCTGGCTCTGGCCGCTGCGAATCAGGCTCTGCGCGCGGTTGCGAAGACTCTCGACATTATTCCGGTACGTCATCAGGTTCGCCTTGGTGGTTACCGCTCCATGGCCGGGAATTACGGTGTCGAAATCCCATTCCTTCATCACGGCGTCCAGGGTTTTCGTCCACTCCACCAAACTGCCGCCGCCCGGATAATCGATCAGGGGCGTGTTGCCCGCCATCAGGTCGCCGGTATGTATGGTGCGCAAGGCGGGAAAGTAAATCACTGCATCGCCATTGGTATGGCCGCGGCCAAAATACTTGGCGTCTACTTCCTTTCCGCCCAGAAATATCGCTGTTTCGTCGTTGAACGTGATCCGCGCGGGCATCACTCCCGGAGGCGCGTTGGACTGTATGTGCGCCAGGATGTTCTTGCGCGCGTTGGCAGTCGAAATGATCTCAGCGCTGGACAGAAACCTGGCGTTTCCGCCGCTGTGATCGGCATGATAATGCGTGTTGATCACGTACTTGATCGGCTGATTGGTGATGCTCTTCACCTTAGCGACAATCTGGTCGTGGTCCTGGTCGAATTTGTCGTCAATCAGAATGACGCCCTCATTTGTTATGTACACGGCCACGTTTCCGCCGTCGCCTTCGATCTCATACAGGTCTTCTTTCACCTTGTTGAGAGTCAACTGTGCCGGTTGGTTCCCTTGCTGGGTATACGCAAACCAAGTCCCCGCCAAGAACAGAACGCCTGTAGTAGCGCGCGCAATCAGTGTCCGGTTCATGGGGGAAACTATACCAGATTTCGGCAGCATCGATCTGCGCCCCAGCCGCCTTGTGAAGGCAAGCGGCCATAAGCCGTGTCCTTAATGGGAAGGACGTCAGCCGGAACAGGTTCAGAGGGGGCGTCTAACTCGCAATTTATGGCCGGTCACGACAACGAGACAGCCTTGCCACTGATCGACGGGCTCGCTAGCGAAAAGCGCAACAACGCGCTCCACCAATGCATCACGGCTAGGGTGGGCGATACGCAACAATAGCAGACCCGGGTGTGTTCCAGGCGTGTAGAGCCGCATATCTGAAAAATCGAGGTCCTGCGTGATTAGAAAACGATTGCCGGACAGACTGGCTCGCCAAACTTGCTCGTCGGTTTGCCCTGCAAGGTGCTCCCTCGGTACCGTGTCGACGTCGTGTCCCAATTGACTGAGTTCCGAGACCAGCCGCTCGGGCAGATTCTCATCGAGCTTGATCTTCAACGCTTAATGGGCGCCTCGGCCAACGGGAGATCCTCCTGAGCCGACACCGCTGCGAACGCGATCGCGGCCCGCACGTCCTCGTCACATAGCGTTGGGAAATCGGCCAGGATTTCGGCCGTTGTCGCACCTTCCGCCAGACTCGCGAGCACCGTGCGTAACGTGACTCGCGTACCTTTGAAGACGGGTTCACCACCAACAATACGCGGATCCCGGACGATCCGTTCGCGATAGTTCATAACTGCCTCTGATTTTAGCGCTTCTGCCGCGTACGCATTTTCGTTCCCCAGGCTCAAACCCCAACTTGCCTGTACCCGCGGTGCGATCGCGTGCGTCCTATAAAGTTGTTTCCTCCCGTGCCAAACGCATTACACTGTGGAATAGCGCCATGCGATTTCGGTTTCTGCTCCTCCTCGGCCTGATGCCTTTGGAGGGCGCCACATCTCCTGGTTATTTTGTTCCCACGCATCGAATCCCCGGCATTGGGGTCGAGCGCGACGACCTCTCGGAAGCGGTCCTTGGCATCCGCACGGACCTGATGATTCAATCGCAGACTTTCTCGATCATGCGCGACCCGCAAGCCGTGCCGGGCGCCAAGCGCATTACCGAAGATCGTAAACTGCAGTCCCTATTCCATGCGGCCGCGGAACGCAGCGGCCTGCCGGAGCAGTTGCTGGAAGCCATTGCGTACGTCGAAAGCTGGGGCGACCCGAAAGCCGAAAGCCCCACCGGCCCTCGCGGCATCATGCAGGTTTCCCTCAGCACCGCCAAGGAAATGGGGCTGCGTGTCAGCAGCATCATCCACTACCGGATCGTTAAGGAGAAAGTCCAGGTCCGCAATAGGAGAAACAAGCTCATCACCAAAACGGTCCGGCACAGGGTTGCGTATGTGGCCAGCACGCGCGATGAGCGGCTGCTTCCCGAGCGGGTTATTCCGGCGGCCGCCAATTATCTCGCCGGCCTGGAGCGCCGATTTGGCGGGCGCGACTGGGCGGTTTTCGCCTATCACTGCGGCGAAGGCTGCGTGGCCAGCCTGCTCGACCTGACCCGCCATGCCCGCGGCATCCCGCCGGACCAGGTCACCGTGGCCCGCATGTTCTTTTCCGCAAGCCCCGCCTGGAACCGCGATCTCTATTCCGCCATCGAAAATCAGATGCAGCGCGACTACTCACCCACTTATTGGTTCCGCATTCAGAGGGCCGAGCAGTTGCTCAACTTATACCGGCACGATCCCGACGGCTTTCTGACGTTAGCGGAGCAGTACAAGAGCGACTTTCCGGTAGGTCCCCGCGCACCCCACCGGTTAACCGTCTGGCTCAAGCGCGACGATCTCATTTTCCACGATGCCGGCGACATTAAGGCCGCAATCGGCACTAAGCTCGTCCGCGCGCTCGATCAGCCGTTCTACTTTGGTTATTTGTTGCATCTTTCTCCCGATCAGCCGGAAGAGTTGGAATACCTCTCCCAAGCTTCGCCCTCGGCTCTGGGAACCCTCATGTACATTGCCTTTGAAACCCGCCGCGTGTGGGAAGAGATGAAACCCGCGGGCGAGACCTTCCAACCGCTGGAGGTTTCCTCTCTGGTGGAAACGGAAGACGACGCGCGCCGCGCCAATCAGATCGAAGGTATGGCCCACACGTCCGGCCAAGTCTTCGACATCGCATATACCGGCCTGCCCCCCGCCGAACTGGAATGCTTGCGATTCATTCTCGATGATCTCGGCTGGGAGGGTTATCTTGGCTTCGTGGACGACGGGCCGAAAAACATCCACATCGGTTGTGCGCCTACAGCGCGCGATTTCTTTTCCGCCGTGTTTGAGGAAGGCTCCAGCAAGAACAACGAGCCTCCCGCAACCGAGCAGGTCGCGGGACAGGAAAGCGCGCCCTAGTTCCAGCAGCCAGCCTTACGCCGAGGTCGCTACCGGTTCCGGCGCGCTATACGTGAACGACCCGTCTTCTCCAATTCCAACGTGAATCGCTCCCGGCCGCGCCCCTTCAGCAAACGCCCCCAGCAACTGGCGCGAAATATCCGGCAGCAGTGTGTTGGTGAGAATGTTATCCACGTTGCGCGCGCCGCTCTCCACTTCCGTGCAGCGCCGCGCCACTTCTTCCACTACGCTTGCGTCGTAGGTCAGCGCCAGTTTGTGAGTCTCCCCCAGTCTCCGCTGAATTTTGCCCAATTTCAGCATGATGATCTGTTTCAGCGCCTCGTCGCGAATGGGGAGGTACGGAATAATGACCAGCCGCCCCAGAAACGCCGGCTTGAAAATCTTATTCAACTGCGGTTTCAAGATCTGCACCAGGTCTTCGGTCTCGGGCATGCCTTCCGGATCGGCGCAGAGTTTCGCCAGCGTGTCGCTCGCGGCGTTCGAAGTGAGAATAATGATGGAGTTCTTGAAATCGATTTGCCGGCCTTCCCCATCTTCCATCTGCCCTTTGTCGAACACCTGGAAGAAGAGTTCCAGCACATCCGGGTGTGCCTTCTCCACCTCGTCGAGTAGTACCACCGAGTACGGACGTCTTCTCACGGCTTCCGTGAGCACCCCTCCTTCCCCATACCCGACATAGCCCGGAGGCGAGCCTTTCAAAGTGGAAACTGTGTGCGCCTCCTGAAACTCCGACATATTTATGGTGATTAGGTTATGCTCCCCGCCATAAAGCAGGTCCGAAAGCGCCAGCGCGGTTTCGGTTTTCCCCACGCCGCTCGGCCCTACCAGCAGGAACACCCCCACCGGCTTGCCGGGATCATCGAGACTCGCGCGCGAGGTACGAATCCGCTGACTGATGGCGAACAGCGCGTGATCCTGCCCGATCACTCTTTGGCCCAGATGCTTCTCGAGCACGAGAACCGTGCCGATTTCGTCTTTCACCATCTTCCCCACAGGAATGCCGGTCCAGCCCGAAATCACTTCGCCCACAATGTGTTCATCCACGCACACGCGCACGAGAGGCGTTTCCCCCTGCAGCGCGGCCAGTTGGCCATTAAGGTCTGCGAGCGTAGCGCGCAGAGCGGCCACCTTTGCGTCAGGGCCGGGCCCGTCCGTTGCTTTTGCAGCATGCTGCTCTTCGATCTTTCCCCGCAGTTCGCGGATCTCATTCACCAGCTTGCGTTCAGCTTCCCAGCGCTCGCGCAAGCTAGTCAGCCTTGCCTCCGTCGCAGTTCGGTCGGCCGCGATTTTCTCGAGGCGTTCGGAATGATCGGCCCCTACCGCCGATTCCCGCTCGAGCACCCGCGCCTGTACCGCCAGGTCATCCAGTGTGCGCATGGCGTCTTCAATGGCCGGCGGAACGGCGGATTGCCCTAATGCCAGCCGCGCGCAGGCTGTATCCAGCACGCTCACAGCTTTGTCCGGCAACTGCCTGTCGGGAAGGTAGCGGTTCGATAGCTTGGCCGCGGCCGCGAGGCCTTCATCCAGAATTCGCACGTTGTGATGCTTCTCGAGCGCCGGGACGATGCCCCGCAGCATCAACTGGCATTGGCTCTCGCTGGGCTCTTCCACTTTCACCAGTTGGAAGCGGCGCGCCAGCGCGGGGTCCTTCTCGAAGTACTTCTTGTATTCGGACCACGTAGTCGCCGCCAGGGTGCGGAGTTCGCCGCGCGCCAGCGCCGGTTTCAGAATGTTGGCAGCGTCGTTCTGCCCCGCCTGCCCCCCCGCGCCAATCATGGTATGCGCTTCATCGATGAAGAGAATGATGGGGGTAGGAGAAGACTTCACTTCATTGACCAGGCTCTTTAGACGGTTTTCAAACTCGCCTTTCACTCCGGCGCCGGCTTGGAGCAGTGCCATATCGAGCCCGTGCACCGCCACATTGCGGAGCGGCGGCGGCACGTCGCCTTGAGCCACGCGCAGCGCAAATCCTTCCACCACCGCCGTCTTGCCTACGCCTGCTTCCCCCACCAGAATCGGATTGTTCTGCCGCCGCCGGGTGAGTATATCGATCACCTGCCGAATTTCAAACTCGCGCGCCAAAACCGGATCGATCTTTCCGTTGCGCGCATTTTCCGTCAGGTTCACGGTGTACTGATCGAGGAAGGGCGTTTTGCCCCCGGCCACGCGCTTCTGCTCGCCCGCCGTGGAAGCCCCCGGAAGGGCCGCCGTAACCTGCTGCTTTTCCTCTGCCGATTGCGCCACGATCGAAGCCAGGTCTTTGTGCAAAACGTCGGCTTTGATCTTTTGCAACTCCGCGCTGACCGGACCAATCATTCGCGCCAGCTCCGGGACCTCGGCTAACGCCAGGACCAGATATCCTGTGCGAACGGCCGCGGCCTCGTATTCGAGCGATCCCAAAGTCCACGCCTCGCGTAGCATGGTGAGCACGCTCGGACTCATCGCCGGCGTGCGCGCATTGCCGGTTTTCAGCTTGTCCAGGCTGCGCGCGAGCTCGGCGGCCAGGCGCGACGTATCCACCTCGAAGTGCCGGGCGATGAAACCAAAATCGCACGCCGGCGTATCCAGCAGTTTCAGCAGCACGTGCTCGATTTCGATGTCGTAGTGGGTTCGCGTAAGACACAACCCGGCCGCTGCCTCGAAAACATTGCGGCTCGTACTGTTCAGTTTTCCAACCAGGGCTCGCAGATTCGTAGCCATATCGCCTCCCTCACCGCCGTGGCTGTACCGGCGCGATGGCAGCGCTCTCCAGCTCGGCTACCGCATCCAGAAATTCGCGGTAATTCCTGGGCGGTTCCCCGCCAAAATAAGCCTTCAACCCGGCCCGCGCGCTCCAATCCTGCCGCCGTGCCGTAGCGGACGCCATGATCGGCTCGATCCCTATAGATTCTAGTGTCTCGGCGACCTCTTCCATTTCACGCGCCCGCCGCTCTCCATGCTCCACTACGCGCCCGATCATATAATCCGCGAGCGCGGGCCAGTCAATCCCCGGATAGCTTTCCGCCAGGGAAGCGAATACGCCCTGCTCAGCGCCATAGCGCCCGGCCGCCAGTACGCACTCAGTGATCAGTGCCTCCAGGCCCTTGATCATGATGCTGCGGAACATTTTGGTGGCGGCGGCGCGGCCCACTTCGGCGCCCGTGATTTCGATCCGCATGCCGTAGGGCATCATGCGCTCGCGAAACTCGGCCGCCCCATCGCCGCCGGCCAGGATGGGCACGCGATGGCCATATGGTGGCACCGGCTGCATCATGGCAATCTCCACAAAACGCGCCCCGGTAGCGCCAATCTTCCGGGCAATCCCCTGCTTTACCGCTGGAGAAACCGAATTCAGATCGGCATATAAGTGCCCCGGACGCAGATGCGGCGTATTCTGCTCGGCCGCGGCAGCAGCCTGATCGGACGTTACGGCCGACCAGATCCAGTCAGCCGCTCCCGCCAATTCTGCATTCGAAGCCACCAGCCGCGTGCCGGTCTCTTCCGCGCGGCGGCGGATCTTTTCTCCGCGTCCCGGCGTGTGCGTATGAATATCGTAGGCCACAAAATGGTCCGCCCCCGCTTCGACGAGCCCCCGCGTTATGTGAAACGCCGCCTCACCGAAACCTACAAACCCGATCCGCAACTGTTCACCCGCATTGTTCATAATGAATTCAGTTAATCACATCGGGGAGGCTTTGCATACAGCCGCCGGCACGTTCTGCGAGACGCGTGTCGCGCAATCTTCCCGGCTTTTCTGCGGATACTGAGGGGCGAGGGCGGCGAGGGTGAAATTGCGGCGGATGCGTACAAAATCTGGTAAACTCAGTGAGCCAACCACTTGCTGGAGTGGCGGAACTGGCAGACGCACGGGACTCAAAATCCCGCGCCCTTCACTGGGCATGAGGGTTCGACCCCCTCCTCCAGCACCAATTCAGTCAATCAGTTAAAGGGATTTCCGGCAACGTTGGGTCTAAGTAGCAGCCCTCAAATGAAAACGGCGCGCGCGACTGGCTAAAGCCAGTTGCGGCGCGCCGAATCAGATAGCGCCTTAGAGAAACGCTCGACCGCTATTGCTGCTGGGTACGAATCTTACGATAGAAGCCAGCAAACACAACCAGAACCGCCAGTCCGCCGAACAAGGGCAGGAAACCAGGCTCCGGAACAGAAGTGAGCGTGATCGAGGCGGCATAGCTAAAGGTCTTGGGGAGGTTGCTTAATACATCTTGGAAAGTTCCCTGACCCGTAACCGCTTCGCTGAATTGCCCTATCCACTTATAGTCCACGCCGTTAACTACCGCCGTACCGTCTACAGTAAATGACGCAGTGAACGCATCATCAGCAGCAGTAGGCCCGACCATGGTATTGATCAGAGCAAAGTTTGAATACCCAGCCAAGTTGCCCGGCGTTCCTATCAAACCCGGAATGATAGGCGTGCACGTCTGACCGACAAATGCGGGCGTTCCGCAATTGTTTTCTGGCGTATTCGCGAACGTACCGATGTCATCAGAAGTCAAAGTCAACGATATACCATCAACGTCAAGCCAGTTTGTGACGTCATAAGCATTCGGATTGCCTGAGGGCGCTTCCGTCAACGGCGCGATCGCCCCGACGGCGTTGTTTGGTGGAGCTCCAGCACCCGATTGCGTGAAGGGCGCAACATAAAAGTTACCATCCCCAGCGGGGCAAGCCGGTGGCGTCAAAACACTATTGCAAACGAACGTGATCCCCGTGTTTGCAACTGTCGCGCTTGATCCCGTAATCTGAAAGGTGATCACATCGGCCCGGGAAACAGCCGCAGTCAACAACGTGAGCGTGAACACGGACGACAACATTCCGAGCTGTTTGAGACTCATCTAGTTCTCCTCCTTAAAACCACTTCCTGATTCTACGATGAAATCAAGCCGGATGCGATAAAAAGTTTGCAATAAATACAGATTTAGTACTAGGGCCGGTCAGGAGAGTACTGGGAAC
Source organism: Bryobacteraceae bacterium (assembly GCA_030041985.1). Lineage (GTDB taxonomy): Bacteria > Acidobacteriota > Terriglobia > Bryobacterales > Bryobacteraceae > PSRJ01. The sequence continues at coordinate 11,333 of JASIAM010000355.1, forward strand.
TTTTTGCGCACATGCCGCGACTCCCTGGCCCGAACTAATCACCGTTACCGTCTCCAGCGCCCGCCGGCACTCCCGTATGGCGTCCTCGTAACGCGGATTCGGCTGCGACGAGTCCAAATACAGAATTTCTAGTTCCCTTCGGTACTGAGGTTCGTAGAACTTTGGGATCAGGATTTCCCCTGAAATCAGAGATTCGCCGCCGATTCGCCGCAGGATCGCCGCAGAGTGATTCCCCGCATTCGCGGTGCTGATCCCGGCAACCCCGCCCAATACTTGCCCCAGCGCAAACCCGGCGACCAGCATGCGGACCGCTTCGGTGCTGCATCGCAACGCCCGCGAAACTGCCCAGCCTCCGATTTCCACAAACCGGATTCCTCGCCGCCGTGCTTCCAGCATGCGCTCCTTAATTGCCCAGCGTAGCGGCCGGCCCCAGCGCTCGGAATGAGCCAAGGCGCAATGAGCCACCAAAAGCTCCTCGAAGCTGGCATCTTCATGGTGGAGTATCATTCGCCCACAGGCCGCTATCGTGCCTTGCTCATCGAGCGTCAAAAGATGCCAACTCGCCGTGTCGACCGCCTGAATATGACGGCCATCGGCAGACAAATCCGACAAACTCAGGTTTCCTTCCGAATGGTAGACCTGTCCGCGAAATTTCTGCATTGCGCTCAGCATGGTGTCGTATACCTCCCGATCGCCGACAACGTCGGTGAAAGGCGCGCCTGGATTGGCTTCCCGCGGAGCCAAAAGTAGCAGCGAGCGCTTATAGTGGGGGCTTGTAGGCGTAAGATTCATGTATGTACCTGTAGTTACAACCTTTAAATTGATAGCAAAAGTACTCTAACAACCGTTCTGGGTAGCTTAAAATACCTTATCGGCCCAGTCCGTGAGATTTCGCACTATACTTTTGGGGCCTTGTGAAGGGAAATACCTTAGGTTTTTGTGGAATTTGGACTGGTTTTGGGTACCAGCGGTACTCTGGCTTTGAATCCGCAACTTTGCCCGCAGCCACCCGCAGATGGGAAATTACCCGATATTCCCATAAAGAGGGTAATGGGTCTCTAATTCCGTTATCCGAAACGCCAAATCTCAACGACGCCCGAAACTGAAAACTGACGACTGAAAACCGGCCCGCGCTATTGGTTGCCGGAGCGCTCCAGCCGGGCAAGCGTGCGGGCGCAGTGGGACGGGACAATCACAACTTCCGGGTGCAGGCTCGAAAATTCATGAATCCGCCGCAGCGTTGCCAGATATTCCTTCTGGTTATCGAAAAGCAAGTGGACCAAAGGGCCGGGCGGCGGTACATTGCGCCGGTAAGATGCTTCCAGCCAGCAGGCGTCGCCAATCAGAAAATAGGTCCTGCCGGAGTCTTCGCGAACCAGCGCCCCCAACTGGCCGGCGGCGTGTCCGGGAAGCGCGAACAGCATCATGGATTGGTCGCCGAACAGATCATGACCCGCGGCGAAATCGGACCACTCCGAAGTCCTTCGGCCGAAGTCTTCGGGCGCCAGTATCCGGGAGCGGCTCTCCAGGCCGGGCGGCAGCAGGCCTGGCAAAAAACCCGCGCAGACCGTCCGTAGCCGCGACAGGCCCCGCAGGCGCTCATATCCGTCTCGCGCGAATACGCATGTCGCTTGCTCAAAATCGGCCGCTCCACCCCAGTGATCGGCATGGAAGTGGGAAAAAACCAGCATGCGCACATCGTCTGTCCGGATTCCCAGCTTTTGCAACCGGGCCGCTGCCGTTTCTTCCGCCGTCACCGCAACCGGCGTTGCCAACTCATACAGCCGTTCCGGGAACCGGCGCGCGGCTTCCTTTACGCGCGGGGCGTATCCCGTATCGAAGAGCACTACCCCGACGCTCGAATGTTCGATCGCCGCGACGATTGAGGGAAAGCCTATCGTCTTCCAGGAACCTCCCCTCAAGGCCAACGACTCACGCTGCTCGCAGCAACCGGCCGAGAAGAAGTGAATCTTGCGAATCAAAGGGGAAGTCCTTTCAGAGGTTGGGACGTGGCCGCTGCGCGCGCGTGCTCTTCCTCACCGTCGGGCCGCGGGATTGGCCCGTTGCCAAACCTGAATTTTATATCGTATTCTTTTCCACTTCGGGCACTAACATACTATGGACGCGGAAAAAGTCGCTCGCGCCTACTCCTCTCCGAATTGGTGGTATGACCTTCGGGGATTCCTAATCCTCCACTTCAGCTATCGGGATGGCCTGATTCCTCTCCTGAACTTCTTTTCCCGCAACGGCTCTGCCCGCCATTTGGAGATTGCCGTTGGGTCGGGGTCGTTTCTCCGGCTGGTTTTGGCCATGCGAAAGCTGAAGCGGCAGTCTCCCATGCAAGGGGCCGCAATCGATTACGCTCCCACCATGCTGAGCGGTGCGCTTCGCCGCTTGACATCTGAACGAGGTTGGAAGGTGGAGCGCGCCGACGCGGCACACCTTCCTTTTGCCAACGAAAGTTTCGAGACTATTAATTGCGCCAATTCCCTGCACAGCATTCCGGATGATCGCGGCGCGATGGCCGAAGCCTTCCGCGTGCTCCGTCCCGGGGGCACCTTCGCGCTGAACGTGGTGTTAACGCCACGCGGGGGAAAGATAAGCCGCTGGATCGCCGATAAGATTGCCGAATGGGGAATACGCAAGGGAATCCTGACCAGAACCTACGCGGAAAAAGAGATCCAGGCGCTCGTCGCTTCCCCAGGCTTCGAGATTATCCAGGCACGCATCCGCGGCAACAACTATTGTCTTGTTGCCAGGAAGCCAACAGCACAACGCTAACAACTGGCAATAGAGAAAGGAGTGGCTGGTGAACGAGAACAAGGCTTGTCTGGAAGAGGACCGGACGGACCAATTCGACCGGGGAATCGCTTTTTCCCGGACGCTCGGGCTGATTACGCCGGAGGAATTGGAGACACTCGGCCAAAAAACCATCGCCATCGCGGGGCTTGGCGGCGTCGGTGGCAGCCATCTGCTGACTTTGACCCGCCTCGGAATCGGCGGATTCCACCTGGCCGAATTCGATAGCTTTGGCCTTGAAAATTTTAATCGCCAGGCAGGGGCGTCACTGGCCACCATCGGCCGGAAGAAACTGGAAGTCATGGAAAAGGCGGCGCGCCAGATTAACCCCAAGCTGCGCATCCGGGAGTTTCCGGATGGCGTAAAACCCGCGAATGTTGATGCCTTCCTGGACGGCGTTGATGTGTACGTCGACAGCCTCGATTACTTCGCCTTCGCCGCGCGAACCATGATTTTTAAAGGCTGTTCCGAGCGTGCCATACCGGCAGTCACAGCCGGCCCGCTCGGGATGGGCGTGGCTCTCTTGAATTTTCTGCCAGGCCATATGACTTTCGAGGATTATTTCGACTGGAAGGAAACCGACTCGGATATCGACAAGGCCCTCAAGTTCCTGGTGGGTCTCGCGCCCTCTTTGCCGCACCGCCGTTCGCTGGTGGACCGGCGCTATGTGAGCTTGGAAGCCCGCAAAGGACCCTCCACCCCAATGGCCTGCGAACTATGCGCCGGTTTTGCCGGAACCGAAGTGATGAAGATTCTGCTCCGGCGTGGCAAAGTGCGCGCCGCCCCGCACTCCCTGCATTTCGATGCTTACCTCGAAAAGTTCTATTCGCGGAAGATCTGGTTCGGCAATCGCAACCCGTGGCAAAAGCTGAAGATTGCCATCACGCGCCGCATGCTGCGATCGAAAAGCTAGCGCTGCTTCGCTCCCCGGTCCTGGAACACCAGGTTGCTCGTGAAGAACGGCAATACCTTCTCTTCAATCCTGTGTTTCAAATAATTCGAATGGCCGCCCTGAAAGGTTTCGAACGCCATTCCGGGATGATCTCGAACACCATCGGAGCCTAGCGACGCTGGCAACTCGATTGTGCGGGAAAGTGTTCGGCTTCGACTCGCGGCACAGAAAGCCTCTACACCAACGGCCAGCGGTGGGTGATCCCCTCCTTTCGTGGGCAGTGGTGAAAGGCTCGGAAACGCGCCGAATTGCGAGCATGTTTCCTTGGCGTTCCCCCGGGCCTGATCTTGTGAGATGATTTGCCACAAGAGGACGACGGGTATGAAACCCTTTGCCATTCTTGTGGCGTTTGCGTGGGCCGGGATGCTTTTGTGGCCCGTTTGCGCCCAAACGCTCGACGGCGCAATCGATATGCATGCGCACACCGACCCCGACGGTACGCCCCGCTCGATCGACGCGATCGATCTGGCGAAGCTTGCCAAAAGCCGCGGCATGCGAGCCATCGTCTTGAAGAACCACTACGAGCCGACCGCCTCGTTGGCTTACATCGTCCGCAAAGAGGTGCCAGGCATCGAAGTCTTCGGTGGCATATCGCTCGATCTCACGGTAGGTGGAGTGAATCCCGCCGCAGTCGAATGGATGACCAAAGTAAAGGGAGGCTATGGCCGGGTCGTCTGGTTGCCAACGTTCGATTCCGAAAATCAGGTGAGGATGTCGAAAGACAATCGTCCCTTCGCCAGAGTGGTACAGGACGGCGCCGTGACGCCGGCGGTGTCTCAGGTCATCGCATTAGCGGCGCAGCACAATCTGGTGCTGGAAACGGGCCACTCCTCGTCTGCCGAAGCCCTGATCATCATTCGAGAAGCCAAGCGGCAGGGTGTGCAGAGCGTGCTGGTTACGCACGCAATGAGCACCCCTGTAAACATGTCGGTCTCGCAGATGCAGGAAGCCGCTAAGCTGGGCGCCTATCTCGAATTGGTTTGGGTCCGCCCAGGTACGGATGCGGCAAGAGCTTACGTAAACGCAATCCGCGCGGTAGGGCCAGAAGCCATCGTCCTGTCGAGCGATCTGGGCCAACCCGCCAATCCTCTGCACCCGGATGGTTTGCTGGCGCTGTATCAATACCTGGCGAGCCAGGGTGTGTCCACGGCCGACATCGACCGTATGGCAAAAACAAATCCAGCCAGACTGCTTGGGATGAAGCCTTAAGATCGGGGGTGCGGCGCACACGGCCGGCCAGCAACTGGCGACGCCCGGATATTATCAACCGGGCAAAGACCCGCCGTTTGCTCTCAGTGGATCCTGATCGTGTGGCTGCAGGATCCCCTCCCAAGGCCGAAGAGTAAGCTTACTTATGATATGCGAAGCGAAAGCGAGTGCCCTCTATGACCGAACATGAAAAAATTCAAGAAATCGTGAAGATCAAGGATCAGGTTCCGCTGCCGCTCGATAATGGGCGGTCCGCGCTGATTGTCGTGGACGTGCAGCGCTACTTTGCGCGCCCGGAATATCCCTTTGCGCAAGTTATTGAGAAGGTCATGCCGGGCGCAACCAGCGGATATTTTGAGCGGGTCAACTCCACCGTGATCGGAAACATCCAGCGCTTACTGGCGGCATTCCGTTCGCGGCGATTGCCGGTGATCTATCTGGGCGTGGGGCGTTGCCTTGGTGATGGCCGAGACCTGCCGGCCTGGATGAGAGACTTCGACCAACTCGGCCTGGATGTGCTGGGCGAACGCGTTCACCCTCTGGTGAACCATCCGAGTTGGCAGATCGACGACAGGGTGGCTCCTATACCCGGAGAGATCGTGGTGAACAAAACCTCAAGCGGCGCGCTCGCCTCCACCAAGCTCGATCAGACTCTCCACAACCTTGGCGTGAATTCGCTGGTTGTGTGCGGGCTGACCACTGCAGTGTGCGTCACCCAGACTGCCCGCGAGACTGCCGACCGCGGCTTCCGCGTGGTCATCGCCGAAGATGCGTGCACGGAAATGAGTATCGAGCTGCATGAAGCAGCTCTGCTGGCATTCGGCTGGGTATTTGGCCGGGTGCGGCTGGCCGCGGACATCGCGCATTTCTTTACGGCTGCTGCCAAGGTGGCGGTGTAGGTCCCACGAAGGGCGGGGATGCGTCACGTTCGCGCGAATTGGCCGAGCCTCATTGACAATTCGACATCGCCCGCAAGGGGCACGGACAGGTATCCTGCGGCAGGCGTACGGACGTGGGCGAGATAGTCGGCGCACCAGTTGGTGTTATCGGCAACGATCAGAGCGCCTTCGCGCAAGCGTGGTTCGAGAAGCGAGAGGACCTTCAAGTAGAGCGGCTTGGCTCCATCGAGAAGAACGAAATCGATGGTATCCGGCAGACCGTGCGCGAGGGTCTGGAGGGCATCGCCTTCCCGAATCTCGGCTAGATGGGATAAGCCGGCCGCAGCCAGGTTCTCGCGCGCCCGCACGATCTTCGATGGCTCGAACTCTGTGCCGATCAGATGGCCGCCTCCGTTGTCCTGGAGTGCGGCGGCCAGATGGAGCGTGGAAATTCCGAAGGAAGTCCCGAATTCCACAATGGAACGTGCGCGGGTGGCGCGGGCGAGCACATACAGCATGGTGCCGGTCTCGCGGGAAACCGCGAGGTGAAAATCTTTCATGCTGGAATAGAGCGCTCGATAATCGCCCGGCTCGGTCATCATCCGGGTGCGGTCATCATCTGAAAGGGCCGCTCTTTGCCGTTCAAGCGCAGCATCGGTCGCATCCGCGTCGGCGAACAGGCGCATCAAGAGGGCGGAAAACGGTGGATTGAGAAGAGTTGTCATTTGTTCCGGATTATAAGGGCGCACCCAGGCACTTCTCTCAGGATATCGCCCCATTCTCGTCCGGGCCAGAACCGATGGGGGCGCGCGACATGAAAGTGGCGATTCGGCTACTTTCTTTTTTGGAGCCGTTTAACCGAGCGTATATAATACGCTCGGTTAGAGGGGATGCCCATGCCCGTATCGCTCACCGTTCTGGAGCAACAAAGGACCGCAGTCCTGCGGCAAATTTCTGAACTCGAAGATTTTCGCGCCGGCTCGGTCACCGGAACCGGTGGCCGCTGTGGTACTCCGGGTTGTCACTGCCATCGGGAAGGCGACCCTGGTCACCGTCCGCATCCGCGATTGACCTACAAAGTGGATGGCAAGACCGTCACCGAAAGCTTCGCTACCCCAGCCGAGCAGCGC
>JASIAM010000039.1 GCA_030041985.1 Bryobacteraceae bacterium
ATCGCGGCCTGGTTCCGGAATCGGCTTTTGCCAACACCAGCCCGGAATTGCAGAAGTTGATCGCCTCGCTGCCTCCGGGCGGCGTCTCGCCGATCATTCCAACGCAGGAAGGATACGTGATTCTGAAAGTGATCTCAAGGGAACCGGCCGGCCAGCGCGAACTGAACGATCCCCGCGTGCAGCAAAGCATTCGCAATACCCTGCTCAACCGCAAAGATAGTCTGTTACGCGCCGCTTATTATGAGGTAGCGCGCAACAATGCGAAGATCGTGAATTATTTTGCGCAGAGCATTATGCAGAACGCAGAAAAAACCCAGTGAGTCCGCGGTGCGTTGAATAAGAGCGCCTATTTGGTCCGGCCGATTTCGTATACGTAGATCGAATACGCCATGGCGCCGTCGCGCGCATGCACGGTTTCGGTGGGTTTCCATCCCCTAATCGGGAATTGGTTGGACACCACGCGTGTTCTTGGTTTCAGTTGCTTTTCGAGGACGGGCTTCATGCGTTCGTTGGAGGTGGTGAGGAAAAACATCGTCACCACGTCAGCGGGGCTCAAGTCCACCCGCAGGGCGCTGCCCTGAACCATGCGGACGCGATCTTCCAGCCCCAGCGATTTGATGCGCTCGGTGGCGATGCGGCACAGGTCCGCGCGGATTTCCACGCCCACCGCTTTGGCCCCGAACTTCTGGGCCGCGGTGATCACGACGCGTCCATCTCCGCTGCCCAGATCGTAAACCAGATCACCAGGCCTTACGTGACCGGCTTCGAGCATGCGCTCCACGATCAATTGCGGAGTAGGAACGTAAGGGGCCAGATTTTCGGTTGATCCAAATCCCTGGCCGAATAAGGGAACGGACAGCAGGAAAACCGCCAGAGGAAGGGCGGATTTCCGTACTGTCGGGCGCCGCGAATCACGCGGCCTGTGCGCTTGCATGGATTACTGTGAGGCCGAAGCCGTACCGTTAAACTTCGATTTTACAATACGGCCCATGATTTCGCTCCATACAAAAAACAGATCGCGGGGCCGCGTGATCGTGTACTCGGCGCCCTTCAGATATTTGACGGCGTTGCCGATGGCGTCGCGCCAGGGAGCGGCCTGGGGATTGAGATTGTAATTCATGTAAAAGAGAGGAAAATGCAAATCGCCCATTTGGCGTAAAGGTTCTTGGGGAATAGAATCGTCCAGCATCACTTTGGGACCGGCGATGATCACCGCATCCGGCCCTTCGGGATCATCCTTGAATTCGCTGGTAATGAGGTTGGTCAGAAATTCGCTGTCAGAATGTTTCTGACCTAACTTTTTGAAATCGACTGTGCCCAGACTGATACCATGCAGGGCTTCACCTAAAGCTGGAAAGTCGATTTGCGGCTCGGAGTTCTGGCGGTAAATGACCCGTTGTTCCTGCATGTTGAAAGCGACCACGGAGAATCGTCCGATACGCGGCTCGCGCGCGATATTCCGCAAGATCGACACCAGGGCGTTGGTATCGATGGGCTGCATGGAGGCCGAGTAGGCATTTTGCGGGGCGAAATTCACCATTACTTTGACATTGAGAGGAGCGCTTCCGTGATCCCGCTGGACCGGGGGCTCTTGCTTGAAAGGTTCCGCGTCGGTGGGCTCCACGGTATGGGCCGCTATATCTAACGCCATCTCCTTGTCTTTAGGTGGCAGCGCTGCTTCGATTTCCCAATTCGACGAGCAGACATGCTCGCTGCGGTCGCGCATCAGCCAGTCGACGTGGTATTTGCCCTCACCGACATCAAATTCGCCTTGCAAAGCCGCATCTCCTCTAGCGTCGTCGGGAATGTTGGGAACGGACATGCGCTGGGAAAGATACACCTGATCATCGGGGTGGGCATCCGGCGTCACCCGAAAAATCATGGTCAATTGGTTGCCGTCGCCCGCCAACTCTTTGAGTGGAATGTTTACCGAATAGCCGGAGTGAAATTTGAGGTCGAAACCGAGCGTGGGTTTAACGGGGAAAACATTGCACGGGAGATCCTTCCGGATTTCCTGGGATTCGAGTATGGCGGCATCCGAAGTGAACACGCGGAACATGCCGCCGGGCATCAGCGCCTGCGCAGACAATGCACTCGCCGTTAAGACGAATACGGCGAGGCAGCGCCGGTGTGGCCGCCAACGGGGAACGGTACGTCTCATCATCGCCATCGCATCAGCACCCGCGATACCAGTGACCCTCTGGTAACAGCGTGCCCCACCGCCACACTTTGCTAAGTATTATCGCCTAAGTCGGGTGACGCGTCATGCGGAATTTCATCCCAAAACCAGCAAAAAAATACTCCGGGGATATGGCTTTAGAGGAAAGGAGCACGGCCAGTCAAAAACCGGCACCTGGAAGGAGTTGCGGCCGCAGGCGCGGAGAAATTCAATGCTTGGGGGCCGGCATTCTGTAGCGCGTACGGACAGTCCAGCTTGGTTTCTGCCCGGCAGGCTCGGAAAGGGATGCGGACTCGAGCTGGTCCAACATGCTGGTGATGAGAACGGAATCGCGGTCGAAACCCTGTGCCTCAAGCGCGAGATACACGTCGTCCAAACGGCGGTGATACGCCGGGAATTCGACCAGGGTGGTAGCTACAGGCTCCTCATATTGATCGCGATGAAGTTGATCGCGATGAAGGAATGTGATTTCCGCGTCATGGTAGATTTGCGGATTGATGGGAAATTCAAGCCGGGCCAAAGCTTCCAGTAGCGATTCCAGGTGACGCGGTTCCACTCGAATCGCAATGGAGACGAGCGCTCCTTCGGTTGAGGAGAGCGCAAAGCCGGGAACAAATGCCGATGCGGTACTCATCCCTTCCTCCTGTAGCGCAAAGCGAAAGGGTGAGCAGGAAACAAAAAACCCTGGTCCCAAAGGGCTCCAGGGTTTAGATATTTCCGAACAGACCGACTCGCGTTTAGCACTTTTTTTCCGTGGTTGCAATTTGCCGGGCCAGCGCCCTAAATCAATCCACGTCTGATTAGACTATAGCACTGTTCACTCAGTAGAGCAACAGTCTTTAAGGACCCTAGCCTATGACGGAAGGACCCTAAGGACCCTCCGCCAGCAGCTAACGCAATTCACCCGCCTGCTGCAAAGCCCGCTTCGTGCCCACCGCGCGCGGCTGGGTCGAACGCCCGCCCAAAGACCGCTTGGCCATCGCCTCTGCTTTCGTCGCCAAAGCAGTCTACGGTTTCAGTTGCAACCGCCAATTGCGGGAGCGGTTACGTCTAAATTCCAGTTATTTTCCGCCCAAAATCAGCCGCTTACGCATTTCGCACGGCGCTACCGCCTGCCCGCCGCATAGCCTGGGCTTAGGAGGATGTACCGGCCCAATGTCACCGACCCAATCCCAAATCGATCAGGAAATTGCATCCCAGATCGGGACCAACCCGTTAGCTGCCTTGCCCAGCAATCCTGATATTACGCAGGCCCTGGCCAACTACGTCGCGGCCGCCAATAGTCTCTCGTCCCAGTTGAACAGCAACCTCATCAGCATCTACCAGACCGCGTTCAGCAATTGGGCGAATCAGGTATTGGCCGGCAAGATTCCCAACACCAACCCTCCCCAGCCACCGGACGGTTACCAAGCGGCCACGGCGAGTGACGGCTGGACCTACGTGATTCTGGGCACGACGCCGATTTGCACAGTTCCGCCGCCCGGATATCAGATGCCAGTTGTGCCGCAGCCCACGACAACCATGGTCATCGGCATCGGGTCCGAGATCGCCAACACCAACTATTGGGCGGCCACACCAGCCAATGCGAACGTCCCCAATGGCTACACCACCCCCACCCCAACCACCGCCGCGGACGGCGCCGTCGGATTCTTCACGTTCGTAGCCACCATCGGCGGCGGCTGGTGGGAGAAAGTAGGATAACCGGAAAATGGTTCGATGGTTGGAGGTCCGCCGGCCGATGGGCCGCTTTCTTCGGCTGGCGGCGGTTGCCAGCGCATGCTTGCTCCCTTACTGCCACGCCCAGCAGCTTGTCTTCTCCCCGCAGGCCACCGTAGGCAAAAAATCGCGGGCACTCGAGCTCTGGTCCGTGTCAGGCACCATCTCTTCTTCTGCTCGTCCGCCGGTAGCCGCGGTCGTTTACGCCCTGGCCGCCAAACACGGCATCTCCTATGTGGATCCCGTGGTGGCTACCGGGCGCTTGAGTGCGCGAGATCAAAAAAGTCTGCCCGCACGCTTGTTTCGCTGGGGTACCTATTTTGAAACGGGCGCCACCGAGATGGTGAATCTCAAAGTGATCGCCACCACCAGTCAGGTGAGCATCGGCTTGAACGTCGCCATGGGAATTGCCAATGCGTTACTGCCCGCCGTGCAAAAGGACATTCCGGTCCCCGATCCGAATATCGCCTCCAGGATCATCTCCGCATCGCTGTTGATGGATGCGCAAGGTTCCGTATCCGGCATGTTCTGGTCAGAGCCGGTAGATACGCCGGGCTTCGTGGAAACCCTTCCCTGATACCGGGACCTATTGAATAGCAGTCTGAATCTGGATGAGATGGTTGGTCTGCTGTACCCGCAGACTCACTACTCCGGGCCTTGCAGTAGCGCCGGCCCGGAGAGTCAAAATGGCTTTTTCCCCCGCCCCAATAGTCTCCCGATCCAGCTTTGCTTCCACTCCCGGCGGCACGCCCGCGAGATTGACAGTCATCGGACCCTTGGCGCCGTTGCTGATCGTAACCTCTTCCGATCCCCCGGCCTTAAGAGTCACCGCCGTTTTGTCCGCCTTCACCTGCTGAAAAATGAATTCCATGTCCTTAGCGGTCGGAAGCGGCGGCAGCCCCGGCGCTGCCCCATTGGGGCTGGGATTCGGCCCGGGCGTCATGTGACCCCATGGCGTGTTCCGTAGATCGTCCGGGTCCACGTACCAATACCACTGCCCATCCACCAGTTTCCACGTGCTCGGCGTCGGCACTTTTTGCGGCTTATCGGTGAACCCGGGAATCATCACGAACTGCTCACACAGCACCACTGCCTTGGCCCGTGTGAAGTTATCCGAGTAGTGTATTTCTTTAATCTCGAAACTCAGATATTTTGGTTTGTTCCCGTTGTAGAAAAAATCCTTCGTGTCCTCTGCCACCAGCGGTTCGGCCAGGCGCGGTTTGCCGTCCACATGAGCCTGATAAAACTGGGTGATGCGGGCGCGCAGAGCCTGATCGACATCCGCCGGCGGCTTATTAAATAAGTCGGCCGGCGCTTGGGCGAAACAACACGTAGCGCACACCAACAGCACAATCGAGCGAAACATGCTGCTATTTTAACCTCTTTCTCCCCGAAGCAACCCTGTGGTCATCGTCGTCCCAATAGAATAGCCTCAAAAAACTGAAGCACCAATCCGTGTTCATCTGCGGCCATTAAGAAAAAAACTATGAAAGGATGTGGCTCTCACTCCGGCATTCGCACCGGTATGACCCGGTTGCCGTGCCGCCGGTAGATGCGAAAATCGGAATCCAGCGTGATCACCTCCGCAGCCATGTGAATTTCAGAAAGCCGAACCAGGCAGGCATCAGCCAGCGACATCGGCCGCTGGCGATAGCGGTGCATCAGCGCTCGCAGATCCGCTTGCTCCTCCTGAACCGCCAGCGCAATCCGAATCACGCCTCGCTCGAGTAACGCAAACAGAGGTTCCGCGTCCCGGCCCTCCCGTTTTAACAGAAAGGCGGCCTCGGTAAGCACCGGCTCGCACGTCAGCAGCGGCGGACGCAGCCGCTTCCATTGCTCCACCGCCCATGTATGATGCCTCAGTCCGGCCGCAAGCAGACTCACCAGTGGCCCGGTGTCGAGGAGGCCTTCGGTCACTCGCCCAACCCTTCCAGGTACTTCGGGTTATCGGCCAGATCTCTGGGGAGGCCCTTAAGCGTACCCACCAAGTCACGAGCCAGATCATAACAGGACCCCACGCTGGATGATCGCGGACGCAAAGCCTTCTCCAGGCTATCGCGCACCACGAGAGATTTCGTCACCCCTCTGGCCTTCGCCTCTTTCTCAAGTTGCGCCAGCAGATCGCCCGGCAATTTCAGTGAAATTGTCTGCATATCCGTATCGTAATACCTACCGTTCCTGCCCGCAATACCGCTTGCCCGCCTTCTATTCTCCGCCTCCGGTCCCCAGCCGCCATCCCTCTCGGCCCCTGTTTTCAAAACTTCCCGCGGAACTAAACTGGGTAGATCTTCGTCTAAGCTAAAGCTTCACGAGATTCGACATGACGTTTTGCCACTACGTTCACGCTCGGGGAGCACCCTCACCATGACCGCGCTGCGGCAGGATATCCTCTACGGCTTGCGCATGCTGCTCGCCAAGCCCGGATTTACAGCGATTGCCGCGCTGTCGCTAGCCTTGGGCATCGGCGCTAATACTCTCATCTTCAGCCTGATCAACACCACCTTGTTGCGGCCGCTTCCCTTTCCCGATGCCCGCCGCCTGGTCATGATCTGGAGCGCTCCCCTGGGAAAACCCGATCAGCGCCAGGGCGTCATGTACCCCAATTACCTGGCTTTTCAGAAGGCCCCGGCATTCCAAACCGTGGGCGCCACCTGGAGCCAGCCGCGCAACCTCGGCGCTGGTGAGAATGGCCAGCCGCCCGAACAGTTGCAAGGCGAAGGTTTTACTCCGCCCATGTTTCGTGCCCTCGGCGTCCAGCCTCTGATGGGGCGCTTCGTTGCCGATGATGAAGACCGCGTCGATTACCAGGCGCCCGTGGTTCTCATCAGCGAGCGCCTCTGGCGGCGGCGATTCGCAGCGGACCCCCACATCATCGGCAAAAACATTCGCATGGATGGCGTGCCCATTACCATCATCGGCGTCATGCCCCGCAACTTCTTCCTCTATGACCCCGATGCGGACTTCTGGTCGCCTGTGCAATTCAATCCCAACGTGGTGTTCAGCACCGGCTACACCATGGGCGTAGTCGCGCGCTTGCGCCCGGGCGCAACCATCCGCCAGGCGCAGTCGGAAGTGGATGCCATCGCGTCCCAGCACTTGGCAGCCTACCCGGAACGAAACAAGGGATTGGGCGCAGTCATCCAGAGCATACAGGATTCGCTCTACGGCAACCTGCGCTCCCCGCTCCTGATCCTTCAGGGTGCCGTGGCCTTCGTGCTGTTAATCGGCTGCGCCAATGTCGGCGGCCTGCTGCTCGCGCGAGCCGCCGCGCGGCGCACCGAAATCGCCATTCGCACCGCCATTGGCGCAGGCCGCGGCCGCATCGTGCGCCAACTCATTACCGAAACCGTGCCGCTCGCTCTCCTCGGCGGCTTCTTCGGCATCTTACTCGCCTGGGCCGGGCTGCGCCTCTTTGTGGCTGCCGCCCCTCCCGGATTCCCTCGCCTGAACGAGCTCGCCATCGATCTGCCCGTGCTCGCCTTTACCGCCCTGCTTGCGCTCGCCACAGCCGTGCTGTTCGGCGTTGCTCCCGCCTGGCACGCCTCCCAGCCGGACCTTGTCAACTCGCTTAAAGAATCGGGACGCGGCGGCACCGATAGCGTCGCCCGCCAGCATCTGCGCAGCCTCCTCGTCACCTTTCAAATTGCCCTCGCGCTGGTGCTGCTGATCGGCGCAGGCCTGATGATCAATAGTTTCCTGCACATTCAAAACAATAAGCTGGGAGCCGATCCCAATGGCCTGCTGACATTCGAATTCCGCTTCTCCCAGAATGAGACCATCAAGCCCTACGGCCGCTATCGCGGTGTCGGCCTCTGGGATGTGCTTCCCGCGCCGGAGCTCGAGTTCGAGCGCATCTTCGAGCGCCTCCGCAGCGTACCGGGTGTGATCTCGGCAGCCGCAGCCTCTACGCCTCCGATGGCCGGCGCCCTGCAGATGAGCTTTCTCGTGGAAGGCCGCCCCGCCCCGCCGGCCGGCAACGATACCCAACCGGCGCAAACCGCCGCTTACATCGCCATCACTCCCAATTACTTTGCGGCCGTCCGCACACCCGTGCTTCAGGGCCGCGAATTCAACGATCGCGATACTGCCGCCGCGCCCCCCGTCCTCATCATCAATCAGACCATGGCTCGCCGTTACTGGCCCACCGGGAGCCCCATCGGCCGCCACATCCGTCTCGATTACGTGCCCAATGAACCACTCCGCGAAATCGTAGGCGTGGTCGCCGATATCCGCCTCAGCCGCCAGCAGCGCCAGATCCTGCCCACCGTCTATGTGCCGCATCTGCAGCAGCCCGCGCGCTGGCTCGGGCCGGGTTGGAACCTCCGTTCCGGCATGTATTTCATCCTGCGCACGAGCGGCAATCCCATGAGCCTCGCTCCCGCCGTCCGTCAGGCCGTGGCCGATGTCGATCGCAACCGGCCGGCCACTAACTTCCGCACCGTCGAACAATATCTCGATCAGCAAGTGCAATATGTGCGCCTCTATGTTTTGCTGCTGGCCATTTTTGGCGCAGTCGCGGCCATCCTCGCAGCCATCGGCATCTATGGCGTCATGTCGTATGCAGTCGCCGAGCGCACGCGCGAAATCGGCATCCGCATGGCTTTAGGAGCCGGCGCGTCCGATGTTCTCACGCTGGTTGGACGGCAAGCCCTTTCGCTCGTTCTCATCGGCCTGGCGCTCGGTTTGGCGGGTTCTTTCGCTCTCACCCGTCTTCTCCGATCGGCGCTCTACGAAGTGACGGCGACCGATCCCTCCACCTACATCGCCGTCTCATTATTTTTGATAGCAGTCGCTTTCATCGCCGGCTTCATTCCCACCCGGCGAGCCGTCCGGGTTGACCCGGTCCAAGCCTTACGATGCGAATAACCAATCAAAACTCAAACCGCAAAGTGGGGCAGGCGCTTCCGCCTGCCAGCCCTACGCAACCCAATGATCTTTGGACCGTGCCGCAGGTCGACGGCGTAGCAGGCGCTGCCCCCAATCGCGCGAAGCGCGCACCGCTCCCCAGTCCCCAGTCCCCAGCCCCCAGCCCCTGCCCAAGTCCTTGGCTCATACTGGC
>JASIAM010000040.1 GCA_030041985.1 Bryobacteraceae bacterium
CTCACTGAATGCTAAACGTGACCGGGTTCGCCGCCTGGCCGTCCGCCGTGATGACCAGCGTGGCCGTGCCCGCTCCCGCCAGGCTCGTGGGCAGCGGACCCACGTTCACCTGGTCGATGCCGTTAGATCCACCTTGCGCGCCGAAGTACGCCACCGGTACACTCACTCCGTTCACCGTGGCCGTCACTGAATTCGCCCCGCGAAGCCCGGTGCCGTAGAGCACCAGATATACCTGCTCGCCCCCAGCCAGATTGACCGGCCCGGTCGAGAGCGCTACCGTCTGCGAACCGCTTGCGTTCACGTACACCACCTGGCCCGCGTAAACTCCTTGCCCGGTCGAATTGGCCGTGAAAATCCCCGGCGCCGCGCTCCCGATATTCACCACGTTGGTGATCGTCCCGCCTCCCGGAATACTGATGGTCACCACGGCCAGCCCCGCCGCCGCATTGGCCGGAATCAAAAAGTTGATCTGGCTCGTCGAGGCATACACGCCCGAGATCAGTGCCGCGAGGACCGCGCCCGTGCTATCCGTGATCGTTACCGTCACTCCGCTTAGCGTGTTGGTCAGTGGGGCCGGTCCCGTGGTATTGCCATTTAGCCCAGGGATGCCGTACAGGCTCGCGATTTCGTCGGGGGCGAAACTGCCCGGAGAGTTCCAGGCCGCATTGGCCATCTGCGGCAGCGGCGCTGAGGTGCTCCCGCTGAAATTGCCGTTGCCCGCATACACGACCGCAATCGGCCGGCCCTCCACAGCGGCCGCGGCGTTCCCCGCAAAGGTGGCCGTGGCCGTCCCGCCGGAAAGCGTAGCCGTGCCGACTACGGCGTTATTGTTCCCCGTGTCTACAAACTGCACACTGCCCGTGGGAACCCCCAATCCCTGCGTAGACGATGCCACGGTTGCTGTCAGAACGATCTGATTCGACGCCACGGTGGGCACCAGCGTAGTGGACGTGGGCGCAGCGGCAACCGTCACGGCGACCGTTGCCGACTGGCCCGCCGCCCAGTTCTTATCACCCAGGTAGAGCGCCGTAAGCTGATGCTGCCCGGCTGCCAGCGTGCTCAACTGCAAGCTGGCCACGCCCGCCGAGACCGTGGCCGATCCCACCTGCACACCGCTATCTCGGAACACCACTTGGCCCGTCGGTGTAGCGATGCCCTGCGGGGGCGCGGGTCCTAGCTGCACCGTTAGAGTCACCGTCTGCCCGAACGCCACACTCGTGGGATTGGCGCTCAAGGTGACCGTTGACGCTACACCATATACGAACTGTCCCGCCGCCGCCGAACTTCCCGCGTAGGTAGCGATGATCACGTGGGAGCCAGGGGCCAGCGCGGACGTGCTGAAACTGGCCTGTCCGCCCGCAAGCGCGGCGGTCCCCAGCGGCGTTGCGCCATCGGAAAACTGCACCGCGCCGCCGGACCCGCCCGAGGCCACACTCAGTGTGAAGGTAACCGTTTGTCCGAAGGACGAGGGGTTCGGGCTACCGCTCAGAGTAAGACTGGGTTGCGTGAAACCCAGGGGAGCGGATGTGCTGCCGTTGAAATTGGCGTCGCCGCTATACACTGCGATCAGGCCGGTAATCGGAGGGCTATTGAATGAGGCTGTTCCCTGCCCCAATGACGCCGAACCGAGCACCGCGCTTCCATTGAAGAACTGCACGGTGCCGGTCGGACTCCCGCTCCCCGGAGCAGTGACAGTCACTGTAGCGGTCAAGATGCCGTTGGAAGAGGTAAGCGCCGTGCCGGTCGTGGCCTTACCGATGGTCACCGTTTTGGTGCCGTTACTGGTGATGAAACTGCCTGTCGGCGTGTAGACAGCCTGGATGGTGTGATTTCCTGCCACGAGTGTGCTGGCGGTTACTGTAGCCGCGCCTGCAACTAGAGTGATATTCGAAGCCAGCGTGGTTGCAGCGGTCTGGTCGGTGAAGGTGACCGTGCCGGTTGGGGTGCCGCTGTTGGACGAGAGTGTGGCGGTGAAGGTGAGTGGTTGGCCGTAGACGGACGAAGATGGGGAAACGGTGACCGTGGTAGTGGTTGGAATGGTCGTTTGCGCCACGCCCGCGGAATTGCTGCCAGTGAAATTGCTGTCGCCGGAGTAAACGGCCGTAAAAGAATAAGGAGGCGTTGGGGTTACCGTAAGTGTCGCCATTCCACCGCTAAGAGTCCCGTTGCCGACCACCGTGCTGTTGTTCAGAAATTGCACGGAGCCTGTGGGAGTCCCCGCGCCAGGCGCAACCGCTGTGACCGTGGCCGTCAAAGTAGTGCCGGAGAGCGAGACCGCCGTGCTGGTGGTGGCTTTGGCGACCACAAGCGTACTGGAGCCATTACTTCCGGCGAAAGTGTTGCCTATGGGCGTGTAGACAGCCTGAATGTTGTGGCTTCCCGCTCCGAGCGTGCTGGTGTTGACCGTAGCGACTCCCGCGATGAGGATCAAATTCGATCCCAGCGTTGTCGAAGTAGTCAGGTCCGTCAGCGTTACTGTGCCGGTAGGCGTGCCGCTACCTGACGAAACCGTAGCGGCAATGGTAACGGACTCGCCATAGACGGAAGAAGTGGGCGCAAAGGTGACGGTGGCCGCGGTCGCAGTTGCTGCGGCTGTTCCGTTAACCGCGATCTGTTGCACGGAGCCGGCCACGTTCTGCGTATTGTTGGTGAGGTTGATGTTCGCACTAAGACTGCCCAGGCTTTGTGGCGAAAAGATTATCGGTACGTCGCAGGATTGCCCTGTCGCGAGCGATGTGTCAGAAGTACATGGGTTCATGTCGGTGGTGTCCTGGCTGAAATTGGCGGTGTAGGTGGGATTGGCCGAAAACACCAATGGCTGGTCACCCAGATTTGTAACGGTCGTTGTTTGGGTCGTGCTATTCGAAAAGATATGAGTGCTGGGGAAGGTCAGCGCTGACTGACCGACGTTCACTTCAATCAGGCGGCTATTAAGGAGGTCGGAGATCAGCAAATTGTCGCTGTTGTCCGGGGTTATGCCATAGAGAATTTGACCAAGGGAGGGTCCGGAGTACTTTATTACAGACACGGCTCCGGAAGTCGTCAACTGGATAACGCGCCTATTGCCGGAATCCACGACGTATATATTTCCTTGGGGATCGACCGTTACGGCGCCTGGGGCGTTCAGGTTCACCGAACCGAGTGAGAGCGTGCTGAGATTGCCGAAGGGATCAGCTTTTATAACCCGCCCGGGGTTGCTGTTCTCGGTGAAATAGACATTGCCGGTCAAATCCACCGAGATGCCGCTTGAGTTCTGGCTGCCCAGCGTGTAACTGCCCAGCGGATATACGTACGCGACGGCAAAGCCCACCGTCCCGTCTCCATCATAATTTCCGTTATCGTAGATGTCCGGCGATAGTACGACAATCCGGCCATTGCCGTAGTCGCTGACCCACAGGCGCCCGGCCAGATCGAATGCCAGCGAGGCGGGAAGACTAAATCCTGGAGATAGGCCTCGAACGGCAATCACCTTTGCCGTTCCGGATGGCGTGACCTCCACAATTCGGGAATTATCGTAATCGGAGATAAACAGGTCGCCGGCGCCATCAATCGCCAGGCCGGTCGGCATATCAAGAGAGGCCGGGCTGCCCAGAGAGGGAATGGTCACCGTGCTAGCGGAGCCGCCGCCTGCCGGAATCTTCGAGACTGTACTGTTTAGATAGCTTGTGACATAGATATTGCCGACCCCATCGTAGGCCGTCTGGAATGGTGTGCTGATTGGAACGGCGCCCACATTCAGTACGCTACCCACCGCGGGCGACAGAGCCGCCACCGGCGCATCGCCGATTCCGGACAGTGGAACCGACAAAGTGCCTGTAGTGTCGTCCTGGCTATAGCTTAGAACCAAGGCGCCACGGCGCAACCCGGCGGCGATCGGGGTAAATTGCACGTTGACAGTGCAGTTGATGCCGTTGCTGCCAGTCGTGCAGGGTGTCCCGCTGTTGGCCGCGATTGTAAAATCCAGGTTTTGGGTGCCCGAGGTATAGATGGCGACTCCTGTCAGCGTCGCAGTCTCGTTCACGACGAAGTTCAGGGTTTGCGGCGTGCTGGAAGTTCCCAGGGTCACATGGCCAAATTCGGCGTGGTTCACTTGGAAGGCATTGACCTGGCCGCCCGCGGAGTCGGCGACGTACACTGTGCCAAACGCGCTCACCGCTATCGCGGAAGGTGATCCCAACTCGCTATTCACTGAGTTAAAGAGAAGGTCGTAGGCATCCCCCTGTGGATCGACGATAGCTACACGGTGGTTGCCTATGTCAGCGATATAGACGATTCCGGTGTTGTCGACGGCGACGCTTTGGGGTTGGTTGAGACTGCCACTGGTGGAGAGCAGGGATTCCGCCCCAGTGGTGGTCACCTCGACGACACGGTTGTTGCCGTAATCCGCAATATATAAATTGCCGAATAGATCGGTCGCCACCCCTGAAGGCCTGCTCAGGCTAGTCAGGTAGGAGCCGGTGCCTGTGAGAACCGACGCCGTACCGCCGGAGGTGACCTTGACGATTCGGTTGTTGATCGTATCGGCGATGAAGATGTCTCCCGCACTGTCAACCGCCACACCCTCTGGTTCACTCAATGTCAAGCCTGGCGTGCTAACAACCGTGCCGTTGCCCGACGGGTCGGACTTTACGATACGGTTGTTGCCGTAATCGGTAATATAAAGATTACCGGCCGCATCGACCGCCACTTGCGTGGGATAGGACAGAACCGACGGTGTGATCCCTGAGATTGGAAACGCGGCGGTTGTGCCGGAGGGTGTTACCTTGACGATCCGCTGATTGTACGTGTCCGCAATGTAGACCGTTCCATCGAGGGCCACGGCAACTCCGTAGGGTTGGTATAGGCTACCGGACCCGAGAACATTCAAGACGCCGGTATAACGCACGGCAAAAGGGGCTGTGGCTTCCGCCGGAGCGGCGGTCCATAGCATCCCTAATAAAACGGATGCCAGAAGACCGAAACCATGCCAGCGGCGGTTCCTCCAGCCGCATGCTGAAACCGGCAGGCTGAAGCGCACAAGGTAAGCTTTCAGGACTTGACGGGCGTTAGGACACATAGTCCAAGAAGTGCAGAAAAAAACGACACATTATCGAAAAAATATTCCGCTCATTTTTTGGAGAGATCTGTGATCCATTTGCCGGATCGGCATGGGCGGTGGTTTCCGCCGCCGGTGCGGTGTATACTCAACTCCTGAGATTCCTTGGAGTCTCACCGTCCGGAGGTTTGTCATGAAAAAACTAATTTACGCGGTACTGTTCTCGGGTTTGCTTGTGCTCGCTATCCCCGCCTGGGCGCATCATTCCTTTGCCGCGGCCTATGACCTGAAACAGCCCATTGAAGTCCACGGCGTCATCACGCAAGTGCTGTTGCGCAATCCGCATTCCTGGTTTGCCCTTGATGTGAAGGACGCCAACGGCAAAGTCGAGAATTGGATGTTCGAGGCCGGCACTCCTAGCGGCATGATTCGCAACGGCTATAAGCCAGACATTATCAAGGCCGGAACGGAGGTTACGATTAAGGGTTTCCATGCTCGCGATGCCTCCCAGAATCGAGGCATGCTGCGCGAACTCATCACCTCCGATGGCAAGGTCTACGGCTTGTTCGGGCCTCAGGAGAGCAAGTAGCCGCTGCCTGGCGGAACTTTCATTGAGGGTTGGAACCATATGAAGCACTCCCTGGTCACTGCGGCTCTTGCCGCTACTCTGCTGTGGCTGGCGGCCCCCTCCGGCCATTTGATGGCGCAGGCAATGCCGGCTGGCGCGGACTCCTCTGCTGTGCCGCGCATGCCCGATGGCCATCCGGATCTCTCAGGAGTCTGGTGGCGTGGCGCTGATGTTGGCGGCCGCCCCGCTAACGCTCCGGCTGGGCGCGGTGGCGGCGCTCCAGCCGCCGGACGTGGGGGACGCGGTGCCGCGCAACAACCCACTACCTTCGCCAGCCTTTATAACCCCGAGGCCCTTGCCAAAGCGAAGACTCTAAGCGATAAGGATGATCCCTCGCTCGGGTGCGCTTCGACTGCCTTCGGAACCTTGAACGTGAGCATGTTCGATGTGGGCGCGGTCGCGCAAATCGTTCAGACACCCAAGTTCGTCATCATGCTCACCGAGACCTATCACAGCTTTCAGATCATCCCCTTCGATGGCAGGCCTCACCGAGCCGACATGCCTCCTTCCAACCGCGGAGATGCCATCGGTCATTGGGAGGGCGATACGTTCGTAGTGGATAAAACCAACTTTAACGATACGAGCTGGATCTCCGCGGAAGGCCGCGTATCATTCCATTCCGACGCCTTGCACATCGTGGAGCGCTACCACCGCGTGGACAAGAACACGCTGGAAATCGAGGCGACCCTCAATGATCCGAAGGTGCTCACGAAGCCCTGGGTAGATCCCAAGCAGACTCTCGTTTTAGCGCCGTTTGACCAGATCCTGCAGCTCGACTGCTCGGGCGGGGAAGCGCAATCTCTGGTCGAAGCCGCGGCGAAACAGGGTTCGGGAGCGAAGTAGACCAAAGCTTATCGGGGATCTTGCCGGTTGCATGGCAATGGTCGACGCAGGGACGCGTTTTCGAAGTGAAACGGAACTCCGCAAATTGCGCACTTCCCACCTTGCTTCGCGACTAGTACGGGATCCGCGATCCGTGCCCGAACGTTCGCGTCCGCTTCTTCTCAAAGCTATAATATCGGCGAGAGGCCGTAAACACAGATGCAAACAGATTCGCCGCAATCGATCCACATCGCCTTGGGACAAGAGGACGACGGCCGCTGGTGGGCCGACATAGAATCCATGCCCGGCGTGATGGCGTATGGCCCAACTCGCGAAGCTGCAATTTCCGCAGTGCGAGCATTGGCTCTGCGAGTTGCCGCTGATTGCATCGATCATGGAGAGCATGTCCCGCCGCAGTTTGAGAAGGTCTTCTCGATTGCATGAGCCGTTGGCCATCCATCAAGGCCAAAAGGCTCTTAGCCGCGTTGCTCCGAATCGGATGGATAGTCGCATGGCAAAAAGGATCTCATCGTCGGCTGAAAAGGCTTGGCTGGCCTAACTATACGTTTGCCTTTCATCGCCCCGGTTCACCGCTCCCGCTACCATAAGAGTGTAATGCTGTCCTCCTTCGATCCCCTGGTTGCCGATTGGTTCCGCGCGCGCTTTGACCACGCCACCGAACCGCAACTGCTCGGCTGGCCGTTGATTCGCGAAGGGCGCGATGTGCTCATCTCCGCGCCTACTGGCTCTGGCAAAACGCTCGCGGCGTTTCTGCTCTGCATCGATGACCTGGTGCGCCGCGCGCGCTTCGGCCCGCTGCCCGGCCACACCGAAGTGCTGTACGTCTCGCCGCTCAAGGCCCTGAGCAACGATATCCACAAAAATCTCGATATCCCCCTCAGCGGGATCGCGGCTCTGGCTGCCGAGCGCGGTGTGCTCCTGTCTCCCATCCGCACGGCCTTGCGCACCGGCGATACGCCCCAGCGGGAGCGCCAGCAGATGACGCGCAGCCGCCCTCATATCCTCGTCACTACCCCCGAGTCTCTGTTCATCCTGCTCACGGCGGCCGGCCCGCGCGAGATGCTCAAACGGGTGCGCGCCGTTATTGTGGACGAAATCCACGCCCTCGCCGATGATAAACGCGGTTCCCACCTGGCCCTTACGCTTGCGCGGCTCGATCGGCTGGTGCAGCAGAGTGGCCTGCCCAAGCCGCAGCGCATCGGCCTCTCCGCAACCGTGAAGCCGCTCGAAGAAGTGGCCGCATTTCTGAGCGAGAGCGCCACGGTGATTAATGTGGGCCACCGCCGCGCCATGGAATTGGCGGTGGAAGTGCCGCGGGATGAACTAGGCCCGGTCGCGAGCAATGAAATGTGGGGCGAACTTTACGATCGCGTGGCCGATCTGATTCGCCAGAATCGCACTACGCTGGTCTTCGTCAACACGCGGCGCCTGTCGGAGCGCGTGGCCCATCACTTGGGCGAGCGGCTCGGCGAGGACCAGGTGCTTGCCCACCATGGCAGCCTTTCCCGCGCCACGCGTCTCAATGCCGAAAAGCGCCTGAAGAGTGGCGAGTTGAAAGCCGTAGTGGCCACCGCTTCGCTCGAACTGGGCATCGATATCGGCACCGTCGATCTGGTGTGCCAGATCGGTTCCCCGCGATCGCTGGCCGTAGCTCTCCAGCGCGTCGGCCGCGCCGGCCACTGGGTAGGGGCCCTACCGAAAGGGCGGCTGTTCGCCACCACGCGCGATGAGCTGATTGAATGCGCGGCCCTCGTCCGCGGCATCCGATCCGGTGAACTCGACCGCCTCGAAATTCCTCTCAACGCGCTCGACATCCTGGCGCAGCAGATGGTGGCCGCCTGCGCCGCCGAGGATTTGGGAGAAGACGAGCTATTCGAGTTGATGCGGAGCGCCTGGCCTTACCGCTCCCTCGAACGGGCCGCTTTCGATTCCGTGCTCGAAGTGCTATGTGAAGGCATCGCCACGGGGCGTGGCCGCGCCGGCGCTTATCTGCATTGCGATGCCGTGAACCGCCGCCTGCATGCCCGCCGCGGCGCGCGGCTCACTGCGATCACCTCCGGTGGCGCTATCCCCGATACCGCTCAATACCTGGTGGTTGCCGAGCCGGAGGGGACCACCGTCGGCACCGTGGATGAGGATTTCGCGGTCGAGAGCCTGGCGGGCGATGTTTTTTTGTTGGGCACCACCTCCTGGCGCATCCGGCGTGTCGAGCAGGGGCGCGTGCGCGTCGAGGATGCACACGGCGCTGCTCCTTCCATTCCTTTCTGGACTGGCGAGGCGCCTGGGCGCACCGAAGAGTTGTCCCGCGAAGTGGCGCGTTTGCGCGAAGACATCGATGCCAGCCGCTCGCCCGAGTGGCTCGTGCGCGAGTGCGGACTCGATCGCCTCGGCGCGGAACAAGCCGTGGAATATGTGATCGCGGGCCGCGCCGCCCTGGGCGCGATGCCTTCCACCGATCGCGTGGTTGCGGAGCGTTTCTTCGATGAAGGCGGCGGCATGCAGCTTGTGTTGCACGCTCCGTTCGGTTCGCGGATCAACCGCGCCTGGGGCCTCGCGCTCCGCAAGCGCTTCTGCCGCACTTTCAATTTCGAATTGCAGGCGGCGGCCACCGATAACGGCATCGTGATTTCGCTCGGCGAACAGCACTCGTTCCCGCTCGAAGTAGTGTTCGAATTTCTGCGCCCCGAGACTGTGGAGGAAGTCCTGGTGCAGGCGCTTTTGGCCGCGCCCATGTTCGGAGCGCGCTGGCGCTGGAATGCTACGCGCGCCCTGGCCATTCCGCGTTACACAGGCGGCCGCAAAGTACCTCCGCCCATCCAACGGATGCGCGCCGACGATCTGATGGCCGCGGTATTCCCCGATCAGGCTGCCTGTGGCGAAAACATTGTCGGCGATATTCGCATCCCCGGCCATCCCCTGGTCAAAGAGACCATCGATAATTGCCTGTATGAGGCGATGGACCTCCACGGCCTGCGCGCCCTGCTCACCGGCATGCGTGACGGGCGCATTCACACCGTGGCCATCGAAACCGCGGCGGCATCGCCCTTCTCTCACGAAATACTCAACGCCAACCCCTACGCCTATCTGGACGATGCGCCGCTCGAAGAACGCCGCGCGCGCGCCGTGCAGTTGCGCAGCACCCTGCGCACCGATTTCGCCGAAGGCGCGGGCGCGCTCGATCCCGAGGCCATCGCCCAAGTCGCCGCCGAGGCTTGGCCGCCGATGCGCGACGCCGAAGAGGTGCACGAAGCTCTCTGCGGGCTGGTGCTGCTGAGCACGGATAATAAAGAAGCTGCGCCGTACCTCCCTGCTTTGATCGAAGCCCGCCGCGCCACATCGGTTCTCATCGACGAGCGCACCTATTGGGCTCCCGCGGAACGCATCGACCTGGTTCGCCGCGTGTACCCGCACGCCATCCTCGACCCGCCCATTGCCACGCCGCCGGGCATGCGCCCCATTCCGGAAACCGTCGAAGCCTGCGCGGCCGAAATCCTGCGCGGCTGGTTTGAATGCGCCGCGCCGCTCCGTGCTTCCGATCTGGCGCGCGATTTTGCGATGCCTCGGGAACTGGTCGATCAGGCGCTCGCACAACTCGAAGCTGAAGGCCAAATTCTCCGCGGCCAGTTCACCAGTCACCAGTCCCCAGCCCCCAATCCCCAGTCCCCACCAGAGCCGGAATGGTGCCATCGCCGTTTGCTAGCCCGCATTCACCGCCTCACCATCGGCCGCCTGCGCCGCGAAATCGAACCGGTCAGCACGTCCGAATTCTATGCCTTCTTGAACCGCTGGCAGCACCTCTCCGACGGCCATCAACTGCATGGCCTCGATGGCACGCTGCAAATCATCAAGCAGCTTCAAGGCAGCGAATTTCCCGCCGCGGCCTGGGAATCCGAGGTGCTGCCCCGCCGCGTGGCCCAATACGACCCTGCATACCTCGACCAGCTATGCCTCTCCGGCGAGGTGAGCTGGGGCCGGCTCTCGCCCCATCCGGCCTTCGAGCGCGAGGGCGATGACGGGCGCCGCGTCCGGCCCACGCGCGTTGCGCCGCTGGCCATATTTCTGCGAGAGGATGCGCCCTGGTTGCTAACGATGCCGAAGCCATCGCCGCAGGAATCGCTATCCCATCCGGCGCGGGAAGTCCTGGGGGTGCTCGAAACGCGCGGCGCTTCTTTCTTTGCCGACCTGACGCGCATCACCCGCCGCCTCGCCAGCGAGGTGGAAGACGCCCTCTGGGAGTTGGCCGCCGCCGGTCTGGTTACCGCTGATGGTTTTGAAAACCTGCGCGCGCTGCTCGACCCGAAGCGGCGGCGCGGTGAGGGCCGCGGCCGTAATGCACGCCCGCGCCACGCCCCGGGCCGATGGGCTTTGCTGCGCAGTGGCATCGTCCCTCAACCCGAGAATCACCACGCCGAACCTTTCGCCAAGCAGTTGCTGCGGCGTTGGGGCGTCGTGTTCCGCGATATCGCCCATCGCGAGTCGCTTGCGCCCGCCTGGCGCGACCTGCTGGTGGTGCTGCGCCGCATGGAATCGCGCGGGGAAATTCGCGGCGGCCGCTTCATCGCGGCATTCGTGGGCGAGCAATTCGCGCTTCCCGAGGCTTTGGACTTGCTGCGCGCCATCCGCCGGAACGGAGAAACCGCGCCCGCCCCGGATGGCGTAGGCTTCCATCCGCCCGCGTTACTTCCTCCGGGCGACCACGCGCACGCGGCGAGTCTGTGAAATCCTGCCCGTGGTGAAGCAATCCGCTACGATTTCCGCCTGCTCCTGCTGATGGCGCCGGCCGGAGCCCGTTGCGGGGCTGGCGCTCTCCGGACGGCCTACGTAGCGCACGTCGCGATGGCTTGCGTCCAGCAGCGGCGTGAACTGCTCTTCGATGAAGCGCCACGCACCCATGTTGCGCGGCTCTTCCTGCGCCCACACCACTTCGGCGGTATCGGGGTAGCGGGCCAGGACATCGCGGACCTGGTCTGCTGCGAACGGATAGAGCTGCTCCACGCGCGCCAAAGCCACATGGTCCGCCTTCTGTTGCTCCCGCGCAGCGGAGAGGTCGTAATACAGCTTGCCGGAACAGAACACCACACGCGAGATTCGCCCTGCATCGTCCACCGCATCGGGCAGGACTTCGTGGAATCCGCCTGTAGTGAAATCCGCTACTGTGGAGACTGCGCGCGGATGGCGCAGCACGCTTTTCGGCGTGAACACCACCAGCGGCTTGCGGGTCCCACGCCGGTCGTGGCCTCCGTACATCTGGCGGCGCAGCAGATGAAAGTATTGCGCCGGGGTGGTGGCGTTCACCACGAACCAGTTGTTTTCCGCGGAGAGCATCAGGTAACGCTCAATGCGGGCGCTCGAATGTTCCGGTCCCTGGCCTTCGTAGCCATGCGGTAGCAGCATCACCAGTCCGCTCGGCTGGCCCCATTTCGATTCCGCGGCGGAAATGAAATTGTCGATCATGACCTGCGCGCCATTGGCGAAATCGCCGAACTGCGCTTCCCAGATCACCAACGTTAAAGGATCGGCCACGCTGTAGCCGAACTCGAAGCCCAGCACGGCGTACTCGCTGAGGGAACTGTCGTATACGTCAAAGCGCGCCTGGCCGGGCGAAATGTGCTGCAGCGGAATATAGCGGCGGCCGGTTTCCGAATCATAGAAAGCCAAGTGGCGCTGGCTGAAGGTGCCGCGCCCGGAGTCCTGCCCGCTGAGCCGCACGGGCGTGCCTTCCACAGCCAGCGTGCCGAACGCCAGCGCCTCTCCGAAAGCCCAATCGATCGGGCCATTCTTCGCGATCGCTTCGCGCCGCCGCTCTACAAAACCGCGCAGCTTGGGATGCAGGTGAAACGCTTCCGGAAAGGCTGTGGACGCGCGCACTACCTGCTCGATCACGCCAAGTCTCACGGCTGTCCGCGGGCAGAAATTGCCAATGTCTTCGGTCGGGACGGCGCTCAGTTCCTGCACTTCGTAATGCTCCGCGCCGCTCTGGGCGGCATCGTAAGCGCCGTTGAACCGTTTCGCCGCGGCTTTGCGCAGCGCCGTCACTTCTTCGGCCGGCAGCACGCCCTCGCGCACCAGCCGCTCCGCATAAAGCGTCGCCACCGAAGGGTGGCCTTTAATCTTGCGGTACAGGATAGGCTGCGTGTAACTGGGGTCGTCGCCTTCGTTGTGTCCATGGCGGCGATAACAGATCATGTCGATCACCACGTCCTTCTTGAACGTCTGGCGGTAATCGAAAGCGATCTGGACCACCCGCACCGCGGCATCCGGATCATCGCCGTTGAGGTGGAAAATGGGAGCCTGCACGCCCCGCGCAACGTCCGTGGAATAGGGCGTCGAACGCGCTTCATCCGGCAACGTCGTGAACCCGATCTGGTTATTGATGATGAGATGAATGGTGCCGCCCGTCGAGTAGCCATCAAGCTGCGAAAGATTCAGCGTTTCCGCTACTACACCCTGCCCCGCAAAAGCCGCATCGCCGTGGATGAGCAGCGGAATCACACGCTGCTGGTCGTTATCGTTCAGCCGCTCTTGCTTGGGGCGTACAATGCCTTCCACCACGGGATCTACGGCTTCGAGATGGCTGGGATTCGGCGCCACGGAAACGATGAGTTCCCGGTTATTAGCACAGCGCACCACGCCGGTGGCGCCCAGATGGTATTTCACATCGCCGGAACCTTGTGTGCTCGCCGGATCAATTTCCCCTTCGAACTCGGAGAAAATTTTCTTCAGATCCTTGCCGACCACGTTCGCTAATATGTTCAGCCGCCCGCGGTGGGCCATTCCCATCACCACTTCGTGCACGTTGCCGGCCGCGGCGCGCTCCAGGGTCTCAGAGACGATGGCCAGCCCGGTCTCGGCCCCCTCGAGCGCGAAGCGCTTCTGGCCCACGTAGCGGGAATGCAGGAAGTGCTCGAACTCCTCCGCGTCGATCAGGCTCTTCAGCACCCGGGTCCGGACCTCATTATCCAGCGGCCAGCGGTTGGCTTCGGGTTCCATGCGCTGCTGCAGCCAGCGCTTCTGCTCGGGGACCTGAATGTTCATGTACTCGCAGCCGATTTTGCCGCAATAGGTCTGGCGCAAAGTTTCCAGAATTTCGCGCAGCGTGGCCACGGGTTTGGGCCCGCCATCCCCGATAGCTTCGCCCAGACTGCCGGTGATGAATTCGCGATCCAGGTCCCATATGGTCAGGCCATATGTTTCCGGATCGAGTTCGGCGTGGTAACTGGGCTCGGTTCCCAGCGGATCGAGATCAGCGATGAGATGGCCGCGCACGCGGTAGGCGTTGATCATTTGCATGATGCCCGCCTGTTTGGCAATCTCGGCGGTGCGCGCGGAGGTTCCGGGCAGCAGCGGCAGGCGATCCGTCACCCAGCGCACCGGCTGGTGCGGCATGTGCAGATGGTCGAACACCTCATCATAAAAGCCGTCGTTGCCATCCAGCAGGGCCTGCACTTTGCCCAAAAACATGCCCGATTCCGCGCCCTGAATGATGCGGTGATCATAGGTGCAACTCAGGACCATCACTTTGCTGAGGCCGAGCAGCGCACGGGTCTCCTCGGCAGCGCCGTGAAATGCGGCCGGGTAGTCGATCGCGCCTGCTGCGATGATGGCTCCCTGCCCCACCACCAGGCGCGGGTTCGAGGACATAGTCCCCACCGTCCCGGGATTGGTGAGCGAAAGGGTGGTGCCCACAAAATCGTCCGTGGCCAGTTTGCCGATGCGCGCGCGCGCCACCAGGCCGTCAAAGGCCGCGAGATACTCGGCGAAATTCAAAGCGCCGGCGTTCTTAATATTCGGCACCAGCAAGCTGCGCGCGCCATCGCGGCCGGCCACATCCACCGCAATGCCCAGGTTGACCTGCGCAGGTATGATGCGGTAGGGCTGGCCGTCTTTTTCCGCGTAGGCGTAATTGATAACCGGAATTTCTTCCAGCGCCTTCAGCACCGCCCACCCGATCAGATGCGTGAACGACACCTTGCTTTTGCCAATCAGCGTGCGGTGCTGATTGATCATGCGGCGGTTTTCATCCATCACCTTCACAGCCATGGTGCGCTGTGAAGTGGCCAGCGGGATCGTCACGCTGGCCGCCATATTCTGCGCGATGCGGGCAGGCGTGCCCCGCAGCGGCTGGAGCATGCCGTCGGCGGCCGGAGGCGGCGCCAGCGTTGCGGCAGGCGTAAATTTTGTGGAAGGCGCAGGTTTTGTGGCAGGCAATGCTACGTGGCCATTTTCCTCGCGCTCAAACAACTGCTTCCAGCTTTCATCGACGGCGGCGCGATCATGTTGATACTGCTGGAACAGCTCGTCTTGGAGCCAACTGTTGATTCCCATTCCGGGATCGTCTTTTCGAGGCATCTACGATCTTATTGTAAAGCCACTCACCGTACCGCCAGGGTAATGGTGGTTTGGGAAGATGCATTTCCAATCGTCACCAGTACGGGCACGCTGATGCCAGGCGCCACGCCCTGCGGCACTTCCGCGTTGATCTGCACCAGGCCGGAAATGTATCCCGGCGCGGCTCCGGCGTAGTTGATCTGGCAGGGCTGCCCACCAATCGTCACGGTGACATCGGCTGTGGCCTGCGGCAGCGGGTTGGAACTGAGCAGGCCATCCAGGCTCGCGGGGCTGGTGATGCCGCCGCCCGTGACATAGATGCTCACCCAATCTCCTCGCGCCGCCGGGTTGGAGCTTGTATTCATGCTTTCATCGCGCGCGTTGAGAATGGCTCCCGGCCCTCTGCCGGAACTGGCCTGGCTGAAGATTCCAGGCGCGGTAGGAGCCACCGGCAGCGTGATGGGAGCAGAAAAGGCCCCCAGGTATTCCACCTGCACCTGCGTTGTGGATTCGCCCGCGACCGCATACGGGACCACCGCGTTGATCTGTCCCGATGAGACGTAGAGAAGGGGCGCCGCCACACCATCGAAAGTGACGTGCACGCCCGCGAGCGAGGTAGTGATCTGGTTCGGGTTCACCAACTGCAATGCCGCCGGACTTGCCGGCCCCGGCGCCGTACCGAACAGCGAAACGATTTCTCCCGGAGCCACCGGCCCGGAAGTAAAACTCGCGGCGTTCACCACGTTCGCAGCCGCGAGCACCGGCGTCGCATTCGCCAGCCGCAACAGAGCGGCCCCGTAGCCGGGAAGGGTTACCTGCATTTGCGCGGATGGCGTCAGCGATTGCGGCGCCGGTCCGCTCGCGGGCGTCGCTGCATCGAGCGTGATCAGTGTGGCGTACGAAAAATTCCCCAGCGCCGAAAGATCGAGCGCGAAAGTCCGCGATACGCCAGCGCCATTGATGTCGGTGAGCTTCTGCACTGCGTGATTCGACATCAGAATTACCACCGAGCCATCAGCGTTGCGCAAGGCCATGGTGTGCGTAT
>JASIAM010000041.1 GCA_030041985.1 Bryobacteraceae bacterium
CGCGTCGCGTCCGCGCCTGGCCGGCCCCACTTCGCAACGGCGCTCGACGGAGTTAGCCAGCCATTCGCGCAGCAGGTCGCAATCGCGAACGTCGTCCCGTCCCCTTCACATCCACCGAGTATCCCGGTAACAGAAATCCTCTTCGGGATATGGGCATGCGGCTTTGCGCGCATAACTGCATCCTGGTGGGTCCGCTGGCGGCGTATCGCTACCGCCGTGCGGGCTGGATCGCCCGTGAAGCTGGATCTTCCGATTCGAGCAATATCCTCTCCCACGTTGCTTGAACCCGGCATTTTCGGTGTTGTCCATCCAGTGCTGCTGTTGCCGCAAAGCATCGAGGCACGCCTTTCGCCTGAGGAGTTGAGCGCTGTCATCGCCCACGAACTGCAGCATGTCCGCTATCGGGACAACTTAATCACGGCGATCCACATGTTCATTGAGGCCGTATTTTGGTTTCATCCGCTGATTTGGTGGCTCGGGACGCGGCTGATAGAGGAGCGGGAGCGCGCATGCGATGAAGAGGTGTTACGCCGCGGGTACAAGCCGCGTGTATATGCTGAGAGCATCCTCGCGATTTGCAGGTTATACCTGGCTTCCCCAGTCGACTGTCTGGCCGGAGTAACAGGGTCTGACCTGAAGAGACGCATCGAGCTGATCATGAGGAACCCCGGCGTGGCTGGGTTGAGTCTTGGGAAGAAGTTCGCTCTGACAATCGCCGGAACGGTAGTCCTGATGGTGCCGATCACCATTGGCGCCCTGAATGCGCAGGAGATTCCCGACTGGCAGACGAAGGCGGGAGGAAAGATGGCGTTCGAGGTCGCCTCGGTCAAGCTGAGCACGGCAAAAGAGCTGGTGATTAACGTACCATTGGATGCCGGCGAGCGGTTTCAGCCGACGGGAGGCTACTTTCGAGCTGCCGTTCCGCTGTGGCTCTACATTCAATTCGCATACAAGCTCTGGGCGCCGGCGGAAGATCAGCAGAAGGAGATCGCCCGTTTGCCGAAGTGGGTGACGACCGACTACTACAGCATTGAAGCGCGCGCAGTTGGCAATCCAACAAAGGACCAGTTTCGCTTAATGGTAAGGTCCCTGCTTGCCGATCGCTTCAAGCTGGCAGCTCACTTCCAAACTCACGACGGCCCAGTGTTGGCCCTTACTCTCGTCAAAGAAGGCAAGCTGGGACCGAAACTTATTGCCCACGCTGAGGGGCGGGCTTGCGACGATCCCGCGGCTTCGCCCGGCCCTGTACCGGCCGGCATAATCCGCGGCGAGGATAGCGCCGGTCCGGAAAACTTCCCCCCCATGTGCGATGCGCTCGCCTTAATCAGGAGACCCAACGGTACCCTGCTAGCGGGCTACCGAAACGTGACCATGGATCTGCTCGCAGGATCTCTTTCCGGGCTTCTCAGTCTGGGCCATCCGCTGATTGATAGAACTGGCCTTAGCGGTAGGTTCGACTTCACGCTGGCGTGGGCGGCGCAGCCCGGACCACCCCCGCCCGATACTCCCCCGGCCGCATCCGAGCCGCTCGGGCCTGATGCAGTCCAAGCTCTGCGCGACCAGCTTGGCCTGAAAGTGGAATCAGCCAGAGGCCCGGTACAAATTCTGGTCATCGACAAAGTGGAGAGGCCATCACAGAACTAACAACCGAGATTTACGAATCTCAGCTATCGGAAACGCCGTAAACGTGATCAGCAGCGCATGGCTGGATTGGTGGTGACTATGAGAGCCTGGCTAACAAATAGGCACTTGAGGCCGCACCGATGCCCTTTAGCCGTTGTCCTCGATTTGGAGTAGATATGTCATCCGCCATCGACCCGGCGCCGCTATACAGGAACGAACCTATTCCGGGCCGCTCACCCGAATCCCTCCCCAATCCGCGATCCCCAGTCTCCAAGCAGTCCTATACTATAAATGTCGATGAAGGCTGATTCCTACCGCGCGTTTTTATACATCGCGCTCGCCGCTTCGTTTGCCCGCCCTGCATTCAGCCTCGATCCGCACAAGGGGCTCACGCAATATTCGCGCAAGGTTTGGACCCAGGAGCAGGGTCTCCCGCAGGACACCATCCGCGCCATTGGACAGACCACGGATGGTTACCTCTGGCTGGGCACCGATGAGGGCTTGGCCCGTTTCGACGGCTACGATTTCACGGTATTCGACAAGGATCAAAGCAAGCTGCCGTCGAATTCCATCACCGCCCTGCAGTCCGGGCCGGATGGCAGCCTGTGGATCGGCACTTACAGCGGCTTGACCCGTTACCTAAACGGGCAATTCCAGAATTACACCACTAAAGATGGCTTGCCCGACGACACGGTCGCCCAGATATGCGTCGACCATACAGGAATGGTGTGGCTCGTATCGGGCGTTGATCTGGTGACGTTCGATGGCAAAAAGTTCACCGTGTTCAAGGCGGGTAAGGACCTGCCACTACATACAGTGCGCACGGTGTATGAAGACCGGCATAAGGAATTGTGGGTCGGCGGATATGGCGGCGTTGTAAAAAGGTCGGGCAGCGGGTTCATTCCGGTTGTCGAGAGCAAAATGATGGAGGGCGACGCCGTCACGCGCCTGGCGGAAGACGAACACGGCAATTTGTGGATCGGGGGCAGCAGCGGCATGCTCGTTCGCTATGCGGACGGCCGCATGCGCCTGTTCGACACACGCGACGGCCTGCCGGACTTGTTCATCCGTGCCATGTGGCTCGACCGCGACGGCAATCTCTGGGCCGGGACCAGCAACGGTTTGGCGCGCCTGGAGAATGGCCGCTTTGTGACGCTGGTCGGTTCCGAGGGTCACTACCTCGATCAGGTGCGTTCGTTGTTTGAGGACCGGGAAGGCAACCTATGGGTGGGCGACGACGACGGACTCAGCCGCCTGCGGGACGATGTGTTCAGTGTGTACACCACCACGGAAGGGTTGCCCAGTGAAGACCCGACCGCCGTATTTCAGGATCACAGCGGCCGCATTTGGGTGGGCTTTCATGACAGCGGCCTGGTGCTCTTCTCCGGCACCATTCAGGGCGCCGGGTACCGGCAATACACCCGCCGCGATGGTCTGCCGAGCAATGAAATCTTCTCCATTCGCGAAACCCGCGAGGGCGATCTGCTGGTCGGTACTCGCGAAGGGCTCGCACGCGGTGTCGCTACAGCCACAGGGGAACACTTCACGACCTTCCGCCCGCCGGATCCGCTGGGGCGCGAGTCGGTGTACGATACGCTCGAGGATTCCAGCGGACAATTGTGGCTGGGTCTACCGCAAGGGCTGGCGCAACTCGCGGATGGCAAACTGCATATCGTGCTGCCCAGCAGCCCCTTATTGAGTACCGCATTTATTGCACTCCTGGAAGCGCGCGACGGATCTTTGTGGGCGGGTACATTCGGGCGGGGATTGTGGCGCGTGAAGGGCGATCAAAAGCGCCAGTTCACTACCGTGGACGGGCTTTCCGATGACGATATCCGGGCGCTACGCGAAGACCGCGACGGCACTATATGGATCGCCACTTTCGGCGGCGGATTGAATGCCTACCGCGATGGGAAATTCACATCGTTTACGGCCAAGGACGGCCTGCTGAGCGACAACATTTCGGGCGTGGCCGACGATGGTGAATCGCTTTGGCTGAGTACGACACGGGGCGTGTCCCGGATTTCGAAAAAACAACTACGTGCTTTCGCGGAACGTAAAATCAGCACTCTCCAGCCGATCAATTACGGTTTGGAGGACGGTCTGCGCAGCGCCCAATGCGCGCCCGGCTATCCGATTCCGGGCGGGGTGCGGCGTGGTTCCGACGGCCGGCTCTGGTTTCCCACCAGCCGGGGCTTGGCCGTGATCGATCCCAAGGGACGCCGCTATCCGCCGGTGGCTCCCACAATCCACCTGGTAGAAGCCACCGCCGATGGGCAGACTGTGGATTTCCAGCGTCCGGCGCGACTGGGACCCGGCACCGAGCGCGTGCAGTTCCGCTATACCGCGGTATATCTGAGCGCGCCCGAGCGCGTGCAATACTGGCGCAAGCTGGAAGGGCTGGATCCGGATTGGGTGCGCGTGGGCACGCGGCGCGTGAGCGATTTCAATAGCCTGAAACACGGCAGCTATCAGTTCATGGTGCGGGCCGAGGTGCCAGGCGGTCTCGCGGCGGAGCGAACCTACGCCTTCGAAGTGCTGCCGGCATTTTACGAGACCATGTGGTTTCGGATGCTGTGCGTACTTGCGGTGATCGCGGTGGGTTGGGCAATTTACCATTTGCGTCTCCGGCAGGAGCGCTACCGTTTCGCCGTGGTGCTCGAAGAGAGGGCGCGCCTGGCCAGGGAAATTCACGACACTCTGGCCCAGGCTTTCGTCGGGATAGCTTCCCAACTGGATGCGCTTGCCATGTTGATGCCGCAGGACAATTCCAAGGCGCGGCAGTTCCTCGACGTCGCGCGCAAGATGGCGCGGCACAGCCTAACCGAGGCCCGGCGGTCCGTGATGGATCTCCGGGCCGCCGTGCTCGAAGGGCGCGACCTGGCGGCAGCTCTGAATTCCGGCGCGCAGATGTGGACCGCCGGCTCTGGGGTCGAAGTGGAAGTTGATATCTCCGGAGATAGCAAAGTGTTGCCCCACGAAATGGAGCAGCACCTCTTGCGCATCGCGCAGGAGGCGGTCACCAACGTTCTGAAACACGCCGATGCGAGCAGAATTTGCGTGAAACTGCATATGGAAGCGCGCAAGCTTTATCTCCGGGTGGCGGACAACGGAAAGGGCTTCGAGCAGCAGGACGTTTTTTCCTTGCAAGGCGGCCACTTCGGGCTGCAGGGAATGCGCGAACGCGCTGAGCGCCTGGGCGGCGAATTGCACCTGGCCAGTCATCCGGGTGAAGGCACACAGGTAGAAGTGACGGTTCCGCTGAAATGAACACCAATACGCCAAATACTCCCATTCGTATCCTGGTTGCCGAAGACCATCTGGTGGCCCGCGCTGGTGTGGGCGCAATCGTCAACATGCAGCCGGACATGAAAGTCGTGGCCGAAGCTGCCAACGGCCAGCAGGCGGTAGAACTATATCGCAAGCATCGGCCCGACGTTGTCCTGCTGGACATGCGCATGCCGATCATGTCGGGTGTGGATGCGGCCAAGGCCATCCGCGCGGAATTCCCAGACGCCCACATGGTCGCGTTGACCACATATGGTGGCGATGAAGATATCCGGCGGGCACTCGCCGCGGGCGTTCAGTCGTACCTGACCAAAGATGTTCTGCACGACGAATTGCTAAAAGCCATCCGCGCTGTCCATGCCGGACAGAAGTACCTGCCGGCAGCGGTTGCCGCAGCGCTCACTGCGCAGATGCCGCGTCCTGATTTGAGCGCTCGCGAGGTGCAGGTTCTGGAGCTGATCGTGCGCGGTCTGGCGAACAAACAAATCGCCTACTCCCTCAACATCGCCGAACACACCGTCAAAAATCACGTCAAGAACATCCTGAGCAAGCTGGGCGTTCAGGACAGGACCCAAGCTGCAACCGCCGCCATCCAACGTGGGATCGTGCATCTGTCGTAAGCTATGGGGATGGCAGAAGCTCCGGAACGCGGCCGCATACTCGGAATCGGCGGCGTTTTCTTCAAGTCCGCCGATAAAAACCGTCTCTCCGCCTGGTACGGAGAGCACCTCGGCATTAAACCGGATGGGCCTACATTCGCATGGCTGTCACGCGAGAATCCGCCCAGAGAGCACTTCACCGCCTGGAGCGTTTTCCCGTCAGACTCGAAGTACTTCGACCCCAGCGCGGCTCCGTTCATGATCAATTACATCGTGGATGATCTGGATGCGATGCTTACGAAACTAGGCGCACACGGCGTGCGGATCGATGCGAAGCGCGAGGATTATGAATACGGCCGCTTCGCCTGGATTTACGACCCGGACGGCAATAAAATCGAGCTCTGGCAACCACCGGCGCGCAAAGTATCCTGATCAGAATTCCAGCCGCGCCTGGAACGCGATCATCCGTGGTGAGCTATCGCCGCCCAGACCTACGCCAAGCAGTCCGGTAGGTGGAGACGTGGTGTATGTTAGCGCGCCGAAGCCGGTCTGGGTGGAGGGTTGGCCAGGGATTCCGGCATAAACAACGGATGGCAGCGCAAAATTCGGATGGTTGAGCAGGTTGAAGAACTGAGCATCCAGCCGCAGTCTCATCTTCTCAGTCAGGGGAAACCACTTGGTCAGATAGACATCACTCCAGACGAAGTCCGGGCCGCGAAGCGCGTTGCGGCCAAGATTTCCGAACTGACAGTTGCTGGGGGTATCGCCACCGGCGCAGGCGTCCGTGCTGGGATCAACGGTGGAAACGAAGGCGTCAGGATTCAGCCATTGAATGGTGCCCGGCTGCGTAACGCCGGGAATGGGATGGTGGCCGTAGAACGCCACGCCCGGAACTACACTGGCGAACTGAGGTCCGCTGCCGTTAACGATGCCGTTCCCGTTGGCGGAGTAAGGCGTGCTGAGAACGGAGAATGGAAGCCCGCTGCGCCAGAAGACCGAACCGGATAGCTGCCAGCCATTGAAGGCTTTCCCGAGCAGGCCTTTAATCTTAAAAGGAAGTTCGTATACGTAGCTGGCTGTGATGTTGTGCCGGACGTCGTAGTCACACGGTCCACGGTCGCGCTGAAGATCGCCAGGTAGCGGCGACAGAATTCCTCCGGCCGAGAACGGCAGGAAGCCGCCGTTTGATACCTCGTCGATGCAATGGCTCCAGGTGTAGTTCACTTGAGCTTGTAATCCGTGCCCGAGACGTTTTTCGGCTGTCGTCTGGAGCCCATTGTAGTGGCTGTTGGCTCCTGTTGCGAGCTGTGTCACGGCCGCGAACCTGGGGTCGGTGGGCGCGTCATAAGGAAACGGGGCAAAACATCCTTGACATACGGTTTGATACCCGTTGACCTCCGTCGTATAGGGCTGATCAACGGCGCGCGTGCCGACGTACTGGGCACGAAGATTGACGGTGTTGCCGATCTGGTGCTCGATACCGAAACTCCACTCCATGAAATACGGAGCGCGCAGTTTTCCGTCCGGAACGGCGGTGACTGCGACCGGTTGAATGCAGGTGTTTGGATTCGAAAGAGGCGACGCACAGGACAACCCTCCTTGCGCGAAGCCGCTATTGAATATTTGATTGGCGGCAATAGTGGCATCGATCGCACTGTTGGGCACGCCCGGCGCGAGTGCCGTTCCACCGACGGTCCCGAGCAGGCCGCCCTGGAACGTCTCTGAGTATGGCGGATTAGCCCCGACTAAATCAACGACACTGCCTGGGAGAAGATCACTGAACAGGCCGAAGCCGGTTCGCAGGACAGTCTTGGGAGCGATCTGCCAGGCAATGGCCGTTCTGGGCTGCAAGATCGCCAGCGGAGTCGAATCGAAAATATTGCCTAGGCTGGTGGTCAGCGCGCCGCTCAAGGGTTGGTTTACGTCGTGAGAGATCGCCGCGAAGGAACCGGAAAGCCTCGCGACGGCATCGTGAGGATTGAGCGGATTGGAATTGTGTGTCGCCCGGATGCCGTAGGTCCACGTCAATTTGGACGTAATCTTCCAGGTGTCCTGGGCGTAGAGGTCGAGGTTTAGAAAATTATACGGTTCGGAATCCGCAAGCGGGAAAGTTTTTGTCGCTGTCGAAGCGATGCCGTAGATAAACTCCGGCAGAGTCGTGTAGGTGACCAGTGGAACCGTGCCCTCACCGAAGTCGTAATCATTCAGGCGGAAGATTCGGGTATTCGTTCCGAAGCGCAGTTCGTGTCCGCCGAGGGTCCAGGCGAGATTGTCATTGATGAAGAACCGTGCTGCTCGCCTTCCTTGCACCCATGTATTATCCAAGCCGCCTATAGGCGTGAACGGCGCATTCGCTCCGCTGCCCTGGAGAACAATGGGGAAGGCGGCAAGCGTTTTCTGCAAATCCGCTGGACCGAACAGGCTTTCGTACCAGGAAAAAGCCGGATTAAAGTAGTTCACCAGCTTCGATGAGAATATATACGTGTAGCCTCCGGCAAATGAATAGAGCGGTTGCGGCGAAATGGCGTTGAACAGCGGATTGATCGGGTCCGTATATGCTGCCTGCAAGCCGGTATCGGATTGGAACCGGTACCAGGTCGTGTTTTTCTCGTCGAAGTTGTAGTCGATGCGAGCGGTCTGCACCTGTTCATGATCGTCGCTCGAATGAGAAATGCTCTGCCGATTGGCGCAGCCATTACCATTCGGGGGTGAGCCGGCTGCCGGGGCGCCATCGCTATTGAACGGACAGCCAAGAATCGCGAGCGGCACTCCGCTTGTGTTGCCGTAAAGGCTGAACATCTTCTGATAAAAAGGCGCCAGTTGCGGCGCAGGCGCGTAGGTGGAGCCGGTGATGGAATCTTTGCCGCCCAAAGGCAACTGCTGCAAAACGTATTGCTGGAAGGCGGGCGCCGGCACGGTTGTAGCGGAGACTATCGGCAGGGCGATGCGCACCCATTCGCTATCGAAAAAGAAGAATAGCTTATCGTGCAGGATCGGCCCACCCAGGCTGCCACCGAAATGGTTGACCGTGGAACGCGGCTTGTGGTTTCCCGGTGTTGCGTTCGTGAAGAAGTCCGCAGCGTCGAACTTTGACCCGTTCCAGAGTTCGTAGAGATTTCCGTGGAACTTGTTCGTTCCGGATTTCGTGATGTAGTTGACCTGCGATGCCCCATACCGGCCTTGGTCCACGGTGTAGGAGAGCGTATTCACGGTGACCTCGGCTATCGAATTCAGACCCAGAACGAGATTGGTGGAAAGGCCGCTATTCAGGTTCGTGAGCGGGTCATTCGTTTCGAGACCGTCAACGATATAGCCGTTTGAGAGCGCCGGCAGGCCGTTGAATTCGACGTTTCCGTATCCGTTTGTGCTGCCGAGGAAATCGTTGCCGCTGCCGGCCGTATTCATCAGAGCGCCCGGCGCAAACTGCAACGGATAGGTCAGGTCGGCGCCTGGGTTGGGGAGGTTCTCCAGTGCGGGCGCGTTGAGAGTCGTTGCGGTATTCGGGTTCTCCGGATTCAGGAGCGGAGGCTCGCCGCTGACCGTCACCTCGCCTTTTGCGGCAAGAAGCTTTAGCGTAAAGTTCACAGTCTGCTTCTGTCCTAAACCCGAAGACACGCTGGAAACGGTCTGCGGCTCGAAACCCGCCGCCTCAACGCGGACCGTATAAGCCCCGGGCTTCAATTGCGGAAAGCTAAACCGGCCCGCGTCATCAGTCATAGCGTTGCGCTTCGCGCCTGTCTCTGTGCTGATGATCGTCACGGCAGCACCGGCCACAGCCGCGCCGCTGGGATCGGCTACCGCGCCCACAATAGCGCTCGTCGTCTCACCCTGTGCCAGCAGGCGCTGGAAGGACGAGCCGAAAAAGGCAAGGCAGGCGATAAAGATGGTGGTGCGTGCCGGCAATATGAAATTAGGTTATCCTAATTCTGGCCATCGCGTCAACATGTATTTTCCGGTTGTCAACTTGCGTACAGATGTGAACCGCGGTTACTATCAAAAATAGTGGCAGCTAAACCGTTCGCGCCTGTGACTTCGGAATCCATCGGCGATTACTTGAAAGCGATCCTCGAATTGGGAGGCTCTGAGGAATTACGCGTTACCACAAAGGCCCTTGCGGAGAGGCTCAGAGTTCGCACTCCGTCGGTCACCGGAATGCTTCAGAGGCTCGCTGCGGAGCGGCCGGCTCTGGTTGTGTATCAAAAGCACCACGGTGTTCAGCTCACAGCAGCCGGAAAACGCCGTGCGTGGGAACTGGTGCGCCACCACCGGCTGCTCGAACTGTTTCTTCACGATGTTCTGAAGTACTCCTGGGACGAGGTACACGATGAGGCCGAGCGCTTGGAGCACTTCATCTCCGAGCGTTTTGAAGATCGCGTCGCGGCGATACTCGGCGACCCGGAAATAGACCCGCATGGGCACATCATTCCGCACAAATACGAAGCTGCCGCCTGCCGGGACGAAGTGCCGCTAGCGCGCTGGGCTCTCCAGACGCCGGCAACCATCAGCAGCGTTCGGGACCGCGACCCGGCGGCTCTACGGGAGATCGAACGGCTCGGTTTCATGCCCGGAACCGGGCTGGTTGTCGAGCGAAGAAACGCCGCCTCATCGCTATCAGTAAGGATTGCAGGACAGGCAGATGGGATGAGGATTAGCCTTGATCTTGCCGAGTGTATTTTTGTGATCGCGCCGGCGGGATAGCGCGACTACTCAACGTCCTGTCCCAACACCCAGTCGGCCAGGTCTGTCATGCGGTCGACTAACAGGTCGGGCGGCGAATAGTTGAAGGTTTCGCGGGCAAAGCCGTAGGTGACGCCGCAAGCACGGATGCCGGAGTTGCGCGCAGTCTGGACATCGACTCCGCTATCACCCACCATCATAGTCTGGTCGCGGCCCACGCCCGCTTCGCTTATCAGCATGCGGACGCCAATCGGATCGGGCTTCTTGGCCGCGAAGCTGTTGCCTCCATAAATCTGGAAAAAAAGCCGCGAAAGGCAAAACCCTTCGATGATCGCGCGGCTCATGGTCACAGGTTTATTTGTCAAAATCGCAAGACGCTTGCCAGCCCCATGGAGGCGATCGAGCGATTCTCTGACGCCGGGATAAAGCCGCGTGGTGTCGAGGGCGTGTTCGCGGTAGTATTCCAGGAAAAACTCCACTGCCTGGGCCACTTCGGCTTCCGTCGCGTGTTCGCCGAGCGCCTTGCGGATCAGCACGGGCGCGCCGTGTCCGACGTAGGTTGCGATCAGTGGGATAGGGAGCGGTTCCAGCCCCACGTGCCCGCGGGTGGCATTCACGGAGGTAGCCAGATCGAGCTTGGAATCGATCAGCGTGCCGTCCAGGTCGAAGATGAGAAAATCGATCACGGCAGGGAAGCGCAGACTCTACGCCGCCCCAGCCTTGCGTTTGCGGGGGCGGCTTTGGCGGGCGGCAGGCTTGCGCTCGACCGGCGCGCGCAGCCCGTAAATCACCAGTTTCTTCTGCAAGGTATTGCGATGGATACCGAGGCGCTTGCTGGCTTCGGATTGATTCCCTTCCGTGCTGGCCAGCGTCCGCTCGATCATGCCTCGTTCCAGCAATTCAATCGCTTCTTCCAGGTAGATGTTAGCCGAAAGTAATCGCTCGACCAGTCCGTCAAACTCTTTCATTCCTCGCCTTCCCTGTGGGAAACCGTTCCTCGGGAAACGTGCGTCCACGCCGACTGCACACCCTGGTAACTTTTCCGGAAGCCCTCTTTTAATTCATAAGGAGCGATGGCGGCCACCACGCGAGACCCTCCTACGAAGTAGGGGGCCATGCGGGAGTGCACCACCTCGGGGGGCGGGCTCCCGTTCCCGGAAAACGCCATAATGCCGGTAAGCAATGCCACACCGATCAGCAGACCGCGGAGAACACCAAATCCCATTCCCAACAGGTGATCGAGGAAGGAGAGGCCGGTTACTCTCAAAAATTTTCCAACAATTAAACTGAGCAGGCTGCCGAGCAGCAGGACGCCACAAAATACGATGGCAAACCCCGCAAAATTAGCTGCAGTGGGCGAACTGATGTACCGCGGGAGGTAACCGGCGGCCGTTCCATACAGCCAGATCCCCAGGACCAAGGCCAGCAAGACCGAGATCAACCCGATCACCTCACGCGACAGCCCTTTGCGGAAACTCGATAGCAAGGAGGCCAGCAGGATGAGCCCGAGCACAATGTCGAGCCAGTTCATAACGAATGGCCGGTGAGGACAGCATAGGCCTGCCGGTACTTCTCACTCGTCCTGGCTGCGACTTCCTCGGGCAACGGGGGCGCGGGCGGCTGCTTGTCCCAGTCGATGGATTCCAGGTAGTCACGTACGAACTGCTTATCAAAAGAGTGCTGCGGCCCGCCGGGCTGATAACGGTCCGCGGGCCAAAAACGGGAGGAATCGGGTGTAAGCACTTCATCGCCCAAGACCAACTCGTTACCCACGAATCCGAATTCGAACTTGGTATCCGCGATGATGATACCTTTGGTTTCGGCGTAACGCGCCGCGCGGCTATAAATTTCGAGTGTAAGATTGCGAAGACGGCCGGCCAGATCAGCGCCGATAAGGCTCGCCATGGTCTCGAACGAGATGTTTTCGTCGTGTCCCGTTTGCGCCTTGGTGGCCGGCGTGAAGATAGGCTCGGGCAACCGGTCACTCTCGCGCAGGCCCCCAGGCAAGGCGACGCCACACACCGTGCCTTGCTCCCGGTACTCTTTCCAGCCCGAACCGGACAGATAGCCGCGCGCCACGCACTCGATTTCCACCATCCGCGCACGCTTTACCAGCATCGATCGCCCCTCTAGCAGATCGGCATAGGGGCGCAGTGGCTCCGGATACTCAGTGACCTTGGCGGTAAGGAAGTGTGTGGGAACTACCGGCCGCAGAAAGTCAAACCAGAAGATCGACAGTTGCGTCAGTACGCGCCCCTTGTCCGGGATGCCGGTAGGGAGAATATAATCGAAAGCCGAAATACGATCCGTGGCCACGATGAGCAGACGGTCATCGATACCATACACATCGCGCACCTTGCCGCGCGCGTAACGTTCCACGCCGCGAATATCGGTTTCCAGAACAATCGGGATCTCAGTAGTTTTCACGGTAAGCTCAGAATTCGTTCAGGGGAGTAATTCATCATAACCCGATGTTCGCATAAACGGTACGGACGCCGAGAAATTTCGGGTACCATGACGGCGTGAAAC
Source organism: Bryobacteraceae bacterium (assembly GCA_030041985.1). Taxonomy (GTDB): domain Bacteria; phylum Acidobacteriota; class Terriglobia; order Bryobacterales; family Bryobacteraceae; genus PSRJ01. The sequence continues at coordinate 12,717 of JASIAM010000041.1, forward strand.
GAACGGAAACCGTTATCACGCTATACCAGCGTATTTGTGCCATATGTTAGGCTTTTCTAGCGAGGGTTCTCTTTCCGAATGTGTCGGGGAAACCCTCCGTGCAAAGGATACGTCTCGATAACTTAGCCTTTAATCGGCCGCATCGATCGCATGTTTACCCGACCTTTTGGCTTTGCGCTTGTCTTCGTTTCTAGCGGGGCTTGCTGGTTGCAAGCGGCGCCCAATCTGCTGGACGTTGGCTACCGGCAAATGTACAATCTTGAGTTCGAAGCGGCTCACCAGAGTTTCGCCGAATGGCAGAAAATGCATCCGGAAGACCCGTTGGCTCCCGCTTCCGATGCGGCGGCCTATCTGTTTTCCGAGTTTAATCGGTTACATATCCTGCAAGCGGAATTTTTCGTACATGACGATCACTTCTATACGGATCGCAAACTCACTCCCGATCCGGCATTGAAGCGGGAATTCGACACGGAATTATCGAAAGCGGTCGAATTAGCCGCGCGAACCCCCGCGGAACCCAACAGCGAGTTCGCTTCTGTCCTGGCCCACGGGTTGCGTTCGGATTATATGGGACTGATCGAGAAGCGATATGCCGCGGCATTCAAGGAAATGAAAGCCGGCCGCGCCTTGTCGGAACAGTTGCTGGCTGCACATCCGGAGTATGCCGATGCCTGGATCGCGATTGGCGTGGAGAATTACATGCTCAGCATCAAGCCCGCACCCGTGCGCTGGCTGCTGCGATTAGGCGGTGGTGAGACCGACCGGGCATTGGGCATTGAGAAGCTGCGCATTACTGCCGATGAGGGGCACTATCTCGCGCCTTTCGCGCGCCTGCTGCTGGCGGTGGCGGCGTTGCGCGACCACGCCCAGGACAAGGCTCGCGTTATTCTGGCATCACTGGCGAAGGAATACCCGCACAATCCCCTGTACACGCAGGAACTGGCGCGGATCAATAATCCCGGCGCCGGCTATTAGGCTGGTTTCTTAGCGGCGCGCCTCGAAGAACTCGCGCAGCAGTGCGACGCAGTCCGGGGCGAGCACCCCTTCAACGATTTCCACCGAGTGGTTCAATACTTCGGAATCCGCCAGGCGGAACTTGCTGCGCACGCCGCCGAACCGCAAATCGCGGGCCCCGAAAATGAGGCGCCGGATACGCGCCGCTACCAGGGCACCGGCGCACATCACACAGGGTTCCAGCGTACAGCATAGAGTGGCTTGTTCCAGGCGGTAATTCCCCAATTTGGCGGCTGCCTCGCGTAGAGCGAGAATCTCGGCGTGGGCGGTGGGGTCGCTACGGGATAGGGGTGAGTTCGCGCCGCGGCCCACGATTTCCGTGCCCACCGCGACCACCGCGCCCACCGGCACTTCGCCCGCGGCCGCCGATTCCTGGGCCAGGCGCAGCGCTTCCCGCATGAGCCGTTCCTCGGAGTCCATTAGCTTATAATACGGAGTTACTAGAGCCATGCCGGAACTGGAAATCCATCATGAGTCCGAACACTCGATCGACCCCGTGGGGCAGAGGGTGGGCATCATGGCTGCGATACTGGCGGTGGCCCTGGCGATTGTCAGCATCACCTCGCATCGCACGCACACCGAAGCGATCATTCACAAATCCACGGCCAACGATAAATGGGCCCAGTACCAGTCGAGCCGTGTGAAGTATCACAGTATCGAATTAGGAGAGACCTTTGCGGGCTTGCTTGGCGATAAAAATAGCCGCGCCCAAGAAGTGTTGAGCGACTACGCACGCCAAAAGAAGAAGTACGAGAAAGAAGGGCAAGCGATCATGGCGGAGGCGCGGCATGCCGATGAAGCCGCCGAGGCGGCTGAGCGCCAGGCGCTCCGTTTCGATTTCGGCGAAGGCTTGCTCGAAATCGCATTGGTGGTCACGTCGCTCTACTTTATCTCCCACAAGAATATGTTTCCGGTGGTCGGAATAATTGCCGGAATTGCGGGTGTGGCAGTAGCCGCGACTGGCTTCTTGGTTTAGTCACAGAAACGCCTAGTGCCGGAAGTGGCGCACGCCCGTGAACACCATCGCAGCGCCTAAATGGTCCGCAGCCTCGATCACTTCCTTGTCTCTTACGGACCCGCCGGGTTGAATGAAAGCGGTTGCCCCGTGTCCGGCTGCCTCTTCGACGCCATCCCGGAAGGGGAAGAACGCGTCGGAAGCGACTACGGTCCCATGCAGCGGGAGGACGGCTTTCATCGCGCCGATCTTGACGGAATCCACACGGCTCATCTGGCCGGCGCCAATGCCAACGGTTTGGCCGGGCCGGGCATAAACGATGGCATTGGACTTGACGTGCTTCGCCACTTTCCAGGCAAATTCCATCGCCTGCCACTCTTCTTCCGTGGGGGCACGCTTCGTTTTGACTACGGCCGCAGCACGGTCGAGTTGAGCATCGTCGGCGGTTTGCGCGAGAAAGCCGCCGGCAATGGATTTCACCAGGAGCGAATCGAGGCCGCCAGAAACGCGCAGCAGGCGGAGGTTCTTCTTGGCAGCCAGCATGGACAAAGCCTCCCTGGAATAGCCAGGCGCGGCGATTGCTTCGATGAAAGTCCGCGCGATCTGGCGGGCCGTTTCTTCATCCACCACGCGATTGAATCCCAACACACCGCCATAGGCCGAAACCGGGTCGCATTCGAATGCCTTGCTATAGGCTGCCACGAGAGTTTCCTGCTCGGCGCAGCCGCACGGGTTGGTGTGCTTGATGACTACGGCGGCGGGCCGGGTGAATTCACAGGCGAGTTGCCAGGCAGCGTCGAGGTCCACCAGGTTGTTATAAGAAAGTTCTTTACCCTGCAAAGATTGTGCCCCGGCAATGCCCATTCCCGGCTTGCCATACAGGGCCGCCGCCTGATGGGGATTTTCACCGTAGCGCAGATCCATGATTTTGGGTACGCGCAGGTTGAGATCAGCGGGAAGCGGGCACGGTCCGCCTTCGCGATCGAGGCGGGCGCTAATGGCCGCATCATAATCGGCAGTAGTACGGAAAGCTTTGCGCGCGAGACGCCATTTGGTTTCGGGCGAGAGGGCGACGCCGCTTGCGCGCAACTCCTGGAGGATGGCTTCATAATCGCCAGGCGAGACTACTACGGCGACGTCCTGATAATTTTTGGCCGCGGCCCGGATCAGGGTTGGCCCGCCGATATCGATGTTCTCGATCAGCTCTTCGAGACGCGCGCCCTCTTTTGTAGCGACTTCTTCGAAGCGGTACAGATTGACCACCACCATATCGATGGGCGCAATTTCGTGCTCCGCCAGGGCGCGCATGTGATCTTCGCGCTCGCGAATTGCAAGGACGCCGCCGGCGATTTTCGGATGGAGCGTTTTCACACGGCCATCCAGCATCTCCGGAAAGCCGGTAACCACGGAAACATCGGTCACCGGCACTTGGCTTTCGCGAAGCAGGCGGGCCGTGCCACCGGTGGAAATGAGTTCCGCGCCCAACGCGTTCAGTTCGCGCGCGAACGAAACAATGCCGTTCTTATCGGTCACACTGATCAGGACACGCTGCACTCTTCGCATCAATTCGAAAGTAGCAGAATCAGGTCATGCGAAGGCGATGGTTGCCTTGCATATTACGCTTTCCGAGGAACTCGCGTCAGATGCGTCCAGGGCGCGCCTGCCAGAAGCCAACAACTAGGCCCGATAGTTCGCTGTCCCCAGTCACTTTCCCAAGTCGCAGCGCGCGTTTTTCGGCAAGTGGTGAGGTATTCGAAACGCTAATGCGCGGCCATTCTGGCGCTAGAATGGACTTGAACACGTTTTGCTCACCCGCTTCTACATCGATCCGGCGACTGGGCAACCGCATATCTACAACCACGAGGTGCATGAGGAAGAGGCGACAGAGGTTTTGGAGAAGCCAGCCGAGGATCGAGCAGGGCGCGAAGGCTCCAGAATCGCCTTGGGGCAAACATCATCGGGCCGGTACCTGCGAGTCATTTATGTCCCTGATTCGGAGCCGGAGAGCGTTTTCGTAATCACGGCGTACGAGCTTGTTGGCAAGCCCCTCGTGGCATTTCGTCGGCGTAGAAAGAAGAAGCAACAATGAGCCAAGGCAAGTTTCCCTCGGGATGGGATGAAGGGAAGGTACGGCGAGTACTCGCCCATTATGAGGAGCAGAGCGAAGACGACGCCCTCGTCGAGGATGAAGCCGGCGTTGAGCCCTCTGAGACGGTCATGAATGTCCCTCACGATCTCGTTGCTACAGTTCGGGAACTGATTGCAAAACGGCACAGCTAAGCGACTGCCGTCAGATCGGCGCGATGCGCGTTA
>JASIAM010000005.1 GCA_030041985.1 Bryobacteraceae bacterium
GCCCGCCTGGATCATGCGAAGCGTAAGTTCCTCGATCTTGGCCAGCAGCTTGGCTTGCATGTCGCCGAGACTGACACCTTTGTCTTTGACTTCCGCTTCGGAAGGAATGCCGGGAAGATGGTGGTTCTCCTGGATATAGCCAGCGACCTCGGTTAAGGGAGCGAGACGGTAATCGGGATTGAAAACATAGTCCGACCAGCCAGTGTTCACTACCACTTCCTGGGCTTGAATAGCACCAGCGACCGAAAGTTTGCAATTCGAGGGCGCCTGAGAGTTAGTGCAGGGGTCCGTGGTGCCGATGCCGATGGATCCAACGTTGCTGGAAGCGTTATTGATCGTGAGAAATGGTGAGCTGCCGTTCTCGTTAGGCCCAATGGTGAACTGGCTCGAAATTTGCGTGAGGTACATCCCCGCGTTGCCCATCCTTGCGATGCCAAGGTAAGCGTAGTTTCCCGCTGCCTGATTGGTTTCGATATTGAGGCCGTAGCTGGTCGTGTCGCCATCCTCGTATGTGGCCCACCACCACGCCACTCCCCTTAACTTGCAGCGAAGCACCCGGACTTGTGGTCCCGATCCCGACGTCTCCCGTTACCGGAAAAGTATTGGTCTGTGCCCGGATTGCCTGCTGACCCACACCACACAGAAGAACAAGCCACAAAGCGACCGAACCGATCCTCCGGGCCAAATGAACACACGTCACCGGCTGAAAGAAGCCCAGCCTTTCCAACATTAGAACCTCCGCAGATTTTCCCAAGCGTGAGATTCCATACTAAACTAATTGCTTGGTTTTGCAAGGTCTAATTTGGTTTATCAGTGATTAATTCCCGAAAACCCAAGCTAGTATCAATGCCTCGGTCGCTCAGGTGACCCCGGGCTGCTGCCGGTACCCGAGGGGTACCAAGCCCGATCAGCCGAGGCGTTCTCCCTTGGCCAGCCAGCTTTTCCGAGAATGGCTGCATGGCAGCGAGTCGATTCGGCGTTCACGTCAGCCCTGCCGCCTTCCGCGCATTCCGGAATACAGCCAGCAGCATGCTTTCCGTCAGTTTCCCGGTCGAAGTATTTTGCTGGCTGGGATGGTAGGAACTGATGAGCACGGGCGCGCCCGGTGCCGTACGGAACCGCTGGTTGTGGGCAAAAGCGAAAGCCGCGCGGCTGCGAATGAGTCCTTGCGACTTGAGAATACCCAGGTACTGATCGAAAGCGATCCGGCCGAGGGCCACCACTACCTTAATATTCGGAAGCAGCTCCAGTTCCCGCTCTAAGTACGGGCGGCAATTCCGCAATTCCTCAGGGAGGGGCTTATTGCCCGGCGGGGCGCACCGCAGGGCCGCCGTTATGTAAACGCCATGGAGCGTGAGGCCATCGTCGCGCGACACGCTCTCCGGCTGCGAGGCAAAGCCGGTACGGTACAGAGCCCGGTAGAGCCAATCGCCGGAACGGTCGCCCGTAAACATACGTCCCGTACGATTGCCGCCGTGCGCGGCAGGGGCCAATCCGATGATCAGCACACGCGCGCCGGGATCCCCGAAGGAAGGCAGGGGTTTGCCCCAGTAGTCCCAATCGCGGTAAGCCCGGCGTTTCTCTGCCGCGACCTTGCTGCAGTACTCCCGCAGCCGGGGACAAAGCGTGCAGCCAATCACCCGGTCCTGTAACTCAAGCAATTCCGTCCCGCCCATCGTCCGCGATTTCGCCGAAAACTGAAAACTGAAAACTGAAAACTGACCACTCAAAACTGACAGCTTTCATGTTACCCAAGCTCCACCGAAACACGTCTGAAGTTTTGGGAATTCCGGCCGATTTGAAAAAAGATGAGACTTCGGAGCGAGAATTCGCGTTTCCGGCCACTTATTTCGGCAGGTGCGGTCTGTGGAGGCACCGCGGGCGTAGTAAAATGAAAAGAAAATATCTTGACGGATGGTTGCCGGAGAGTACAGAATCAATTAGTTCGGCTGCTCCGGTTGAACGAGTGAGTGTGGCTCTTGTTGGCGGTCCCCCCAGTGTTCCTTTCGCACCCATGAAACTATGAAAAAGCGCCGCTTTTCCCGAATTCTGCCTGTTTTGGCCTCGATTTTATTGATTTTTTTAATTTGCATCTCGAATCTGGAAGCGACTACCACGAAAGGCAAGAAGCGGCGCCATGCGGTGGTGCGCCCCGCCGTCGCGGTCACGAAGGCTCCCGTGCACTCCGCAGTGGCAGTTGCCAAGGCTCCCATCCGTACCGCCGTGGCGCGCACTTATGCGGCTCCCGTCCTTACTGGCGTGGTTCGCGGCGGCCCGTGGACTGAGCCGACTTATGCAGACTCCACCGACGGTGACTATGTGGATGGAGACGATCTGGATGTCCGCCGGGCTGCGGTAGCGGCGTTGGGGCCCTACAACGGTTCGGTGGTAGTTGTCGATCCCATGACTGGGCGCATCCTTTCCATAGTCAACCAAAAGCTGGCTTTCGGAGGCGGCTTCCAGCCATGCTCCACGATTAAGGTGTCGGTTGCCCTGGCAGCTCTCAGCGAAAAGGTGATCGAGCCCGAGACGAAGCTCCGCCTGGGCAACGCCCACATGGATCTCACTTACGCCCTGGCCCACTCGAATAATTATTTCTTCGCCACTCTGGGGCAGAAGCTAGGGTTTGACAAGGTCGCCTACTACGCGCACCTGTTCGGATATGGGGAAAAGGCAGGGTTAAATATCGCGAGCGAGCACCCGGGCCGTTTTCCCGCCGCGGCTCCCGCTAATGGCGGAGTCGGGATGTTGAGCAGTTTTGGCGAAGAGATCGGCCAGACTCCACTGCAACTGGCAGCCCTGTTAAGCGCCGTAGCCAATGGGGGCACGCTGTATTATCTACAGTACCCCCGGAACGCGGAGGAAGCGGAGAATTTCGTGCCACGAATCAAGCGCCGGTTAGACATTCAGGATGAAATATCGGCAATCAAGCCGGGCATGCTCGGCGCAGTGGATTTCGGCACCGCCCACCGCGCGCGCCAGGAAGAACCGATTGCCGGCAAGACCGGCACCTGCACCGAGAATCACGCCCACCTGGGTTGGTTCGGCTCATTCTTGGAAGTCGGGAGCCGGAAGCTGGTAGCGGTAATTCTATTGACGGGCGGACGCCCGGTCAGCGGTCCCGTGGCCGCCCAACTTGCCGGCGATTTTTACCGCCGCCTGGACGAAACGAAATATTTTGCCGCAGCCCAGCCGCTCACACCGGCGGCTCTGATTTCCAGCCACATCTGCTGCCGGTAGGCCGCCCCCAAGGCCTGCTTCTGCGAGGCGGCTTTACTTCTGCGACGTCGCAATGGCCTGATCCAAATCCCAGATCAGGTCGTCCAAATCTTCGAGTCCGGCCGAAATCCGCACCAGGTCTTTCGACACGCCGGCATCGAGCTGCTGCTCGTCGTTCAGTTGCTGGTGCGTAGTGGAGGCCGGATGAATGATCAGGCTCTTGGCGTCACCTAGGTTTGCCAGGTGCGAGAACAGCCGCACCGAATCGATCAGTTTGCGCCCCGCTTCCAGGCCCCCTTTAATACCGAACGTCACGATAGAGCCGCACCCTTTCGGCAGGTATTTCTGCGCGAGGCCATAATATGGGCTGGACTTCAGTCCCGGATACTTTACCCATGTGACCGATGGGTTCTTGGACAGCCACTCGGCCAACGCCAACGCGTTGCCGCTGTGCCGCTCCATGCGCAGGTTCAGCGTCTCGACACCCTGGAGGAACAGGAAGGAGTTGAACGGGCTGATGCAGGGGCCGAAATCGCGCAGCCCTTCCACGCGCGCTTTAATAATGAACGCCAGGTTGCCGAAGGTCTCGCCAAACTTCATGCCGTGATACCCGGGGCTCGGCTCCGTGATCGCGGGAAATTTGCTGCTCCACGGAAACTTGCCGCTATCCACAATCACTCCGCCGATCGAATTGCCATGGCCGCCCAGAAACTTGGTTGCCGAGTGAACCACGATGTCTGCGCCGCGCTCGATCGGCCGGCAAAGGTATGGTGAGGCCATGGTATTGTCAACCACCAGGGGCACGCCCGCCTCATGCGCGATCGCAGCCACTTTTTCAATGTCCAGCACGTTCATGCGCGGGTTGGCGATCGTCTCTCCGTAGAGCGCGCGTGTTTTCGGCGTGATGGCTTTGCGAAAATTCTCCGGATCGTCCGGCTCTACGAATTTCACGTTGATGCCGATGCGCCGGAAGCTGATGTCGAATTGCGTGTAGGTGCCGCCGTAGAGAGTGCTGGCAGCAACTACCTCCTCCCCCATTCCCACAATGCTCGAGATGGTGAGAAACTGCGCGGCTTGCCCGCTCGAGGTGGCCAGGCCCGCAATGCCGCCTTCGAGCGATGCCACGCGCTCCTCAAATACGGCGGTGGTCGGATTCATGATCCGGGTATAAATGTTGCCGAACTGCTGCAGCGCAAATAACGCCGCGGCATGCGCCGAATTCTCAAACACATAAGAGGTGGTCTGGTAAATCGGAACCGCGCGGGCGAGCGTCGCTGGATCGGGTGTCTGGCCGGCGTGAAGGCAGCGTGTGGCAAAGCCCATCTGGCGTTCAGGAGCAGGAGTATCAGCAGCCATATCGCATCAGGATACCGCATGAGCTTCCCGCCGCAGCCTGTTACGCTGAAAATTTCATGCGCTCCTTTTTCGCGGTGCTGCTTCCGGTTCTCGCCATGGTGGTGGCTGGCTGTGGCTATGAAGGGCAGCCTTTAGCGCCTCTGGCCAACGTTCCCGGACGCGTAACCGGACTTAGCGCCACCGAGCACGGCTCCCGGCTGCTGGTGCAGTTCATGCCGCCGCAACTCACCCTGGAAGGGTTCCCCATCAAGTCCCCGCTGGATCTCGACGTTCGTATTGGCCCCGCTCCGCAGCCTTTCAATGAGGACACCTGGGCCGATGCCGCCCGCAAACTTACGGGTGGTTCCACCGCTAACGGCGTATTCACGTATGAGGCGCCCGTTACCGGCTGGATAGGCATGGATGTGACAATCGGGGCGCGCGCGATCGGCCAGAACAAAAAGGAATCGCCGTGGTCCTTCGTGACGATGGTGCCCATCGTCGCCCCGCCGCAGCCCCCTTCCGATTTCCGGGTTGAGAATACCGCCGCCGGAGTGCGCCTTTCCTGGAACAGCGGCGGAAACCCGGTTCGCATTTACCGTAAGACGGGCGCCGCTGATTTTATGGCCGTCGCCGAAGTTCCCCAGCCGCCATGGACCGATTCCAGCACGCAATTCGGGCAGGAATACGAATATAAGGTTCAGACCCTGGTCAAGTTGGCGGATAATCACGAGGCGGAAAGCGAAATCTCACCCGAGGAGCGCATCACTCCTAAGGACACTTTCTCTCCGGCCACGCCTTCCGGTCTGCAGATTGCCGCGGCGCCCACCTCGGCGGAGCTCGCCTGGAACAGCAATACGGAAACGGATTTCGCGAGCTACCGCGTCTATCGTTCCGTGGACGGAGGGCCCTATACTCAGGTGGCAGAGGTGCAGGTGCCGGCCTATTCTGATCACGACGTGCAGCCGGGGAAGCTATACCGCTACCAGCTAACGGCCATCGACCGTTTAGGGAACGAGAGTCCTCGTTCGGCTCCCGTGGAAGTCCGGTTACAGTGAAATTACACCGCCTGAAAGTGGTGGCGCAACCCCGTGAGAATTCTGGTGTTGCTTGCATCCTTCACCTGCGCTCAGGTATACTGTGAATCATCGATGTTGTGCTCCGAGTCCATCCCGTTCCGATTCCGGTACTGGCAATTTTGCCGGACACGGTAACGTGGTGTTGGTTCGGGCGGCATACGAGAAAAAGTTCAAAACCAACCCACTCTAATAGGGTGGGTTTTTTATTGCGGAGGAAGACTGAATCGCCATGATTATTTCCATGAAGCCACACGCCACCAGGCAGCAAATCGAACACGTTTGCGAACGCATCCGTGAGTTCGGCTATAAGGTCCACTCGATCGAAGGAGAGGAACGGGTCGTGATCGGGGTGGTCGGGGTAGGCGATGTCACGCCGTGTCTGGAGTCGCTCGAAGCCACGCCCGGGGTGGAAAGCGCGGTCCGCATCTCTGCGCCCTACAAATTCGTCAGCCGCGAATTCAAGAGCGAAGATTCCGTGATCCGGGTGAACGGCGCGGAAATCGGTGGGGATGAGTTCGCGGTCATAGCCGGCCCGTGTTCGGTAGAGAGCGAAAAGCAGATCATGGAAACCGCCGAGGGCGTGGCCGCTGCGGGCGCGCGCATGCTGCGCGGCGGAGCGTTCAAGCCCCGCACCTCTCCGTACGACTTTCAGGGACTGGAGCGCGAAGGGCTGAAACTTCTGCGCAAAGCCAGGGAAGCCACCGGGCTAGGCATCGTTACGGAAATCATGAGCGACCGCGATGTGGAACTGGTGGCGGAGTATGCGGACTGTATGCAGGTCGGCGCGCGCAATATCCAGAATTTCGCTTTGTTGAAATCGCTGGGCAGTTGCGGGCGCCCGGTGCTGCTCAAGCGAGGCATGAGCTGCACCATCAAAGAGTTGCTGATGTCGGCGGAGTACGTGGTGGCCCACGGCAATCCCAACGTCATTCTGTGCGAGCGCGGCATTCGCACGTTCGAAACCGCTACCCGCAATACCTGCGATATTTCCGCGATTCCGGTGCTCCACGAGCTGACGCATTTGCCGGTAATTCTCGATCCGAGCCACGCCACCGGGAAGCGCAGCCTGGTTCCGGCAATTTCGCGCGCCGGAGTGGCCGTAGGCGCGGATGGTTTGATTATCGAGGTTCATCCCTGTCCGGAAAAGGCCGTCAGCGACGGCGCACAATCGCTTACCCTAGCCGACTTTCACGCCCTGATGCGGAGTCTCGATCCCTATATCGAATTATGGAAGGAAGCGTGCGTGGGCGCGGCGGTAACAGCGTAGCTGGGCGCTACGCTAGCGCGCGAGCGTAGCCGTTTGTGTCCGGAACGCGGTGCCAGGATGTTTGATCTCGGCATCGACGATAGGTTTTAACCCAGCCAGGGTAACTGGCCCGTTGAATCGCTGGCCGTCGATGAAGAGCGTAGGGGTGGAATCGACGTTAATCTGTTCGCCATCGGCGATATCCTTTTGCACGGCGCGCTTGATTTCAGCCGAATCCAGATCAGCCTGAAAACGGCTCATATCCAGGTGCGCAGCGGCGGCTAGATTCAGAATGCCCCGCCGCGACAGATTGCCCTTTTGCGCGAACATGGCATCGTACAATTGCCAGAATTTGCCTTGCTTGTTCGCCGCAAGGGCTGCGGCCGCCGCCAAAGCTGCCTGGGAATGGCTGTCCAGAGGGAACTCTTTGAAGACCAGCTTCACCTGAGAGGGATAGGCCCTCAGAAGCGCGTCCAATTGGGGTGTGGCGGCGATACAGAACGGACACTGAAAATCGGAGAATTCGACCAGGGTCACAGGGGCGCTCGCCGAACCGCGAACCGGAGCGCCAGCCGTTGCGATCGAAACCGGCGGCTCAAGCGTAGCGGAATGATCGGGAGGTCCCTGGCCCCATTTCGAGGCTTTGGCGAGCGCGAGCGCCTGAGTCTCACTCTTCCCCTGTTTAATGGCCTCAACGACTGCGGCCGCCATGCCCTTGCTATAGGCGCAGCCCGGGTCCTTCATCCGGCACTCGGCGAGTTTCATAGTGCACCCGCAAGAACATCCGGTTTCCCGCAACAGCTTCAGGACTTTCGTCTTCTGCACTGGTGTGAGGCCAGCAAGGTCAACACCTGGCAAGGAAGCACTGGTGCTCCAATCCTGGGCAAAAAGCAACATCGCGCTCAGGAAGCACAACCCGGCAATTCTCTGCGGACGCATCCCAATCTCCTGGCGTCTATTGTAATCCAGGGGGGACCAGAGCGGGGTATGTTAGATATCCC
>JASIAM010000042.1 GCA_030041985.1 Bryobacteraceae bacterium
CATCGAGTTCTGCCGCTTTGCCAATCCGGACAGTTTCATTCGCCTCGAAAATGGAAAGCTGCATGTGCGGATTTCCGATCTGCTGGAGGGCGCACCGGCGCCGGTCACCGAGGCGCTGGCGTATATCCTGCTAGGCAAGCTCTATCGCAAACCGATAGCGCGCATGTACACGCACCGCTACCGCCTCTACCTGAACCGGCGCGATGTGCGGCGGCAGGCACATTTGGTTCGCCAGATCCGCGGGCGGAAATTCATTTCGGGGCCGCAAGGAACGCATCGCAACCTAGAGAGCGTATTTGAACGGCTCAACCAGCAGTTCTTTGATGGCCTTATGGCACGCCCGCAGCTCGGCTGGAGCCGCGGCGCGGCACGCGGTTTGCTCGGGCACTTCGATCCTTCTCACAACGCCATCGTGATCAGCCGCGTCTTCGATGAGCCGAAAATGCCGGAACTCGCGCTTGAATACGTGATGTTTCATGAGATGCTGCACCTGCGCTACCCCGTGGACCATAATGGAGTCCGCCGGCGTGTGCATACGCGCGAATTTCGGGAAGCCGAACGCAAGTTTCCGCGATTGCAGGAAGCCAAGGAACTGCTGAAGCGAATTTAGGCGGCGGCCATTGCCAGGCGCATCCAGTCAGCCCGATTGCCTCGTTGAGCGGACATTTAGAACGTGAACCGCGCGACCAAAGTACCTTGCCGGGGAGCGCTGAACGTTGTCCCGTTATTGATGTATCCAAATCCGGAGGTGGTTTGTCCGGTGGCTGTAGTAACCTGCGTCGCCTGAGCGTTCGTGGCGGTCGGATTGTTCATTTCCGTCCGGTTGAAGATGTTGGCAAACTCAGCCCGAATCTGCAAGCTCATTCGTTCCTTGATAGGGAACACACGGCCCAAACTCATGTTCTCAACGGGGCGCCGCTGATAGCGGTAATCGCCGTAATATGCGGCCGCAGTGCCGAACTGCCCGGGAGGCGGTTGGGTCCACGCCGCGGGGTTGAGCACGAACGTCTGGTTGGGATCGAAGCAGTGGCAGTTCAGGCTGTGAGTAAACAACGGGACTCCCGGGACCCGATCGGCGAAAGTCCCGTTACTCGAACTCGCGGCATAGCCGCCAGTAAACAGGATTGAGGCGAGTGAGTTGTTAGCCAGGGGCGATTCGATCGGAAGACCGCTGCCATAGCGAAGTACTGCTCCTACCGTCCAGTCACGAGTGATCCATGAGACCACCTTATTGCCGAAGAAACTGTTCCCCTTGACTTTAGGTGTTGTGTAGTAAATACCGCTAGTGAATAGAAATGGCTGATCGAAGCCGGATAGATATTTGTTCTGCTGCCGGTTGTTGACGTCGTTGATCGCGGGATTGATCACACCGGCGACAAAGTCCTCTTCCGAGCCTATGTACTCGTTTTTAGACCATGTAAAGGACGAGGTGAAATCGAGACCATACGAGAGTCGCTTAGTGGCTTTCGCCTGAAGGGAGTTATACCAGGTGTCTCCGACCGGCGGATAATTGTAAATGGGCGTCGTGAACTGCGGATAAGGGCGCAAGGCTTGTGCCAGGGTTGCGCCTAGAGGGAAGCCGGCATAGGGCGGTGTAAAGCCGGCTGCGATGACCTGAGGGGAGTCGATCGCCGAAGTCAGCAAGGCGCGGTCAGTGGCGCTATTGATGTCTAGACCGAACGCTTCGAGTCTGGCCGCGGTGTTTTGATTCGGCTGCACCATTGCCGATGCGCTCCACCAGACACCACGGTTACCCACGTACGCTGCTTCCAGCAGGAGATTCGGCAGAACTTCGCGCTGAATCCCGAAACTCCACTGAAGCTGTCGCGCCGGCCACCCGGAGTGGCGGTCAAACGCCAGCAAGGGAGCCGTAACGGTGCCGGGGAGCGGCAGTTGGCCAGGGTTGAAATTAGGCCAGGTAATCACGTAGGGCATGCCGTCCTGCATGAGAAACGCGGGGCTGCCATAGGCGGGTGAGCTGTAGCGGTTTTGCGAGCCGGTAGAGAAAGAGACGGAATTATTGTCGTCAGTCTTGTAATAAGACACGCCCGCGCCGGCACGAAATACCGTCTTGGGTGCAAACTGATAGGCGAACCCAATGCGTGGTCCGAAAGCGAACGGATAATTGCTCGCGATATGGCATTGGCAGTGGCCCGGCCCATAACCGTCAAATACAACCGCGCCCGGAAGGCCGCCGGCGGATGGATTAGGTGTACTCGGGCCGAAGTTAGCGAGCAGGCCGTGCTCGGATTCCAGGTAAGTGCCAAAATCGTAGCGCAAACCGTAATCCAGCGTCATTTTCCGCGTGATCTTCCAAGAATCCTGAACAAACCATGCGAAACTATGACTTCCTACTCGCGTTTTGGTGGGTACGCCAGTGAAGCCGTTGTCGACGGCGCCGAGGAGGAAACTGGCGTAAGGGAATCCAACCGAGCCGGCGAGGGGGACTCCATTTAAGGAAGGGAGGCCGGATTCCAAGGCGCTGAATTCCATCCAACCGTTAGTGTAAGTCTGATTGTATGCGACGTAGCCTTCGAAGCGGGCCTCGCCGCCTGCTTTGTAAGTATGATTGTTGCGAACCCAGGTCACGCTTGCGTTGGCAGTCGGCACTGTATTGGTCAAACGAATCGCATTACCGGGGCCCATGCCTAACGACATACCGCCCTGGTTCGCTCCTAAAAGGCCACCTACCACAGGGAATAAGTTGGTATAAGTTCCCGTCAAGCCGAGCTGCGAAACAGGATTAAAGGGCGGGTTGGGTTGATCGACTAGAAGATCGAGCAGGCCGGCGCCCAAGTGCACCAGAAGCGTGGGGGTGAGGGTCTCTTCGAAATTGATGCGGATGGTGTGGGCGACGTCATAGACCGGAACGTTGCCGGTAATCGGTTCGGGCAGTGCACCGTTATTTGGGGTTTGCGTGAGCGTCCGCGACCAATACCCCGAGAGCTTGGATCTCGAGCTGATCTGATAGTCGGTTTTGACAGAGGGAATGTAAGTCAGCCTGGGATTTGCATAAGTCGGAAGATTGTTGTTGACCAGAGCGTTGGCATTTGGTCCGGTGGGAAGGGGAATCATCGACTGGATTTTCAGCGCGACCGGGTCGAAATCGCTCTGGGGAATGGTGTTATTGGGGAATGGATTGCGTTCCGGAAGACCGTTGATGATCGTGGTCGAGTTCGGATCGTAGATCGTGTTTTCCATGATCGGGCGGCCAAGGGAGTCGGTTCCCAGGTCGCGTCCGGTAAGGGCTGCCTCAAAGTCTCCCGCCCGATAGGCAGGCGTGGGCAGCGGAGAGGAGACGTTGTTGGTGATGATGGTCTCGCGATACTGCTCGAAACTGAAAAAGAAGAAGAGTTTGTCGCGCCCGTTGTAGAGCTTCGGAATGCGCACTGGGCCGCCCAGAGTAAAGCCAAAGTCGTTACGGCGCTGACGTGGACGTAGCAACCCTCCATTCCCCGTGCTGGTGAAAGGCTGGCCGGCGTTGAGCGCCTCATTCACGAAATATTCGTAGCCGCTCCCATGAAATTCGTTGGTGCCGCTTTTCATGGTGACGTTGAAGAAGCCGCCACCGACCTGTCCATATTCAGCGGCGAAGTTACTGGTTTGTACCGCCATTTCCTGAATGGCGTCGACGCTGGGCTGAGTCATGGACTGAGTAGAATTCCATCCGTTGGTGGCGTCTTGGCCTTCTACGCGGAGCGCCATGGTATTACTCGGAACACCGTTGACTCGAATGCTGGAGTCAGGCTGGAAATTGTCGCCGGGGAGCAGTTGGAGCACCGAATAAGGGTTCCGAATGCCCGCCGTGCTGGCGGTGGATCCAATCGAAAGAACGGGAAGAGTATCGAGCGTGTTGACCGAGACGTTGTGGCTCACGTCGCCGCTTTCGGTACGGAGCAGCGAAGCTTGCTCTGTGACTGTGACGGACTCGGTGGCGGCGCCTACTTCCAGTGGAATATCGATACGCAACACCTGCGCGACCAGTACCTGAATGTCCGAACGAACATACCTTTTAAATCCCATCGCGGTTACTGAGATTTCATAGGTTCCTGTTGGCAACTGTGCCAGCGTGTAGTTTCCAGTGGCCGACGTGCCGGCGCGATAGATGGCTCCGGTTTCGAGGTGCCTGGCTTCAATGGCGGCGTTGGGCACTACGGCGCCTGCTGGATCTGCAACCGTACCGGTGATCGTACCCCGATCATTCTGTGCGAGACCTGCAACTGCGCTCAGGAGCAAGCCACAAACGAAGATCGAATGGCGCATAAGAAGTCCCCCTCCCGTGTAAAGAGTTCCAAAGAATATCACCGCCCTATCTCCTTAGCAACCGCACGATTTCCCTGGCTACGCCGTTGCAAATGTCGGAGCAGACGGTCCCGAACGTAGCGTTCGATCTCACAGTAGGCACTGGATGGGTATCCGAAGGAAGTAGTTTATCCAACCTCTGAGATGCCGATTCAGTTCTCCAATCAGGATGTGCTCGACCAGTAGTGTCCGGCTAAAAATCGAAAAGAGTCAATTGATTACGGTCCAATTCGCCACCAGGCAGCGTATCGGCGATGGAAAAGGCCCGATCTATAGTCATTTTCTCGAACAGCGACACACTCAGAATTTGCAAAATCGTGGAGAGGCTCGCCTGGATGTTCAGGCGTTTGCGGGCGATGGCGGCCAGCAGGTAAGTA
>JASIAM010000001.1 GCA_030041985.1 Bryobacteraceae bacterium
ACGAAGTGGAGGGACTGGGCTTTCAGGCGCCCAAAGCTACGCCTTGCGAAGAGTTATCCGCGGGAGAAGTCGGGTTTCTGTACGCCAATATGAAAACGGTTTCCGATGCGCAGATCGGCGACACCATCATCGACCATTCCAATCCCGCTGCCGAAGCGCTACCGGGATTCGAAGAAATCAAGCCGATGGTGTTCGCGGGGCTCTATCCGGTGGAATCGCACGAGCACGGGCTGCTGCGCGACGCGCTGGAAAAACTGCGGCTGAACGACAGCGCGTTCATCTTCGAACCGGAAAACTCGGTAGCGCTAGGTTTCGGTTTCCGCTGCGGTTTTCTGGGATTGCTCCACCTGGAAATTGTGCAGGAACGCCTGGAGCGCGAATTCGATATCGACCTGATCACCACTGCGCCCAGCGTCCGCTATCGTGTGACCACCACGGACGGAACACTGATCGAAGTGGACAATCCGACCAAATTCCCCGACCCTTCTGGCATCAAGCAGATCGAGGAGCCGATCATCGAAGCGACGGTGATCACGCGCGAAGAATATATTGGCGGGATCCTCAAGCTGCTCGAGGAAAAGCGCGGCGTCCAGAAGAAGTTCGAGTACATAGGGGGCGGGCGCGTGCTGCTGGTCTACGAGCTGCCTCTGAACGAGATCGTTTTGGATTTTTACGACCGGCTGAAATCGGTCTCGCGCGGCTATGCTTCGCTCGATTACCACCTGGCGGGCTACCGCGTTTCACCCATGTCGAAATTGGACGTGCTGGTGGCGGGCGAGCCGGTGGACGCGCTCTCCATCATTGTGCATCGCGATTTCGCCTACGAGCGCGGTAAAGAACTGATCGCGCGCCTGCGCAAACTAATCCCGCGGCAGATGTTCGAAGTAGCCCTGCAGGCCGCGATCGGAAACAAGATCATCGCGCGGGAAACCATTAGCGCGCTGCGCAAGAACGTGCTGGCCAAATGCTATGGGGGCGATATCACGCGCAAGCGCAAGCTGCTCGAAAAGCAGAAGGAAGGCAAGAAGCGCATGAAGCGCGTGGGCCGCGTGGAGATCCCGCAGGAAGCATTCCTGGCGGTGTTGAAAGTCGGGCAAAGCGAACAAGGTGAGTAGCGTCCTCGTTCTGGATAACTACGATTCGTTCACTTGGAACCTGGTGCAGGCAGTGGAGGGGCTGGGAGCGGAATGCCAGGTCCGCCGATCCGACCGTGTAAGTCTGGATGAAGTGCTCGCTATGGCGCCGGAGCGCATCATTCTTTCTCCGGGCCCGTTCGGTCCCGGCGAAACCGGCATCTGCCCGCAGGTGATCCGCGAATTGGCCGGCCGGGTTCCCATTCTGGGCGTTTGTCTCGGCATGCAGGTGATTGCCAGCGTAGCGGGAGCGCATGTGGTTCGATCGGGAAAACCGGTGCACGGCAAAGCGCACACCGTGTTTCACCGGGAGGACGGCATTTTTTTCGGGATACCGAATCCGCTACTGGGCGCGCGCTATCACTCGCTGATTGTCGATCCGGCCACCGTTCCGCCGTGCCTGGAGGTTACCGCCCGCACGGCTGAGGGAGTCATCATGGGCTGCCGTTTGCGCGAGGGATCGCTCGCCTGCGAGGGCGTCATGTTCCATCCGGAATCGTTTCTCACCGAACACGGGCCGCAACTGTTGCGCAATTTTTTGGAGGAAGCGCGTGTGGTCTGACCGGCCATCGCCGGCAAGCCGGCGGGAATTGGTCGCGAGCTTGCGCAGTGTTTGGCCGTTAAGTAAGGTCTCCGAGACGCAATCCAGCAGTGATTTTGTCTGGCTGGACCGTCCCGAGGGCGGGGAGTTTGCGCAGAACTCGATTGTGCGGCTGTCGGTGCGCGCGGGGTTGGCGACCATTTGTGGCCCTTGCGGGCAGGTGCAGGTGCGCGCCCGTGGTTTCGACCTGCTGGAGGCGGCGCTCGAAGCCTGGTCCGGCGCGCCGCATGCGCGATTGTTCGGTTACCTGGGGTACGAGCTCGGCATGGAACTGGAAGAAGTAGCGCACGTGGAAGCCCAGCCGGGCGATGTGCCGGACCTTTATCTGGGCCTGTACGACAACTGGACAGTGGGGCAGGCTTTCAGACTGCCGCCGGGTTTCCCGGCGCGCCCCGCGGAAGCGCAGTGGCAGCCCGGAAGGGCCGCTCCACCTGGCACTCCTTCCGCGGCAGGTTTCTGCGATGCCGTCGCTCGCACCGTCGAGCGCATCTACAATGGCGAGCTGTTTCAGGCGAACCTCTGCCGCTCTCTCGAAACCACGCTTCCCGAAACGGAGATCCTCCCGCTCTATCTGCGGTTCCGCGAAATCACTCCGGCTTCCTATGGCGCACTGCTTCGTCTTAATGCATCGCAAGCCGTTCTCTCCGCAAGTCCCGAGCTTTTTCTGAGCGTGCGCAGCGGGCAGGTGCGGACGTGCCCCATCAAAGGCACGCGGCCCCGCGGCGCAAATGCGGAAGAAGATCGCGCCCTGGCTGCGGCCTTGCTGGCAAGTGAAAAGGACCGCGCGGAACTGGCCATGATTGTCGATGTGGCGCGCAACGATCTGGGCCGCGTTTGCCGCGCCGGCTCGGTATCCGTCGCACGCCATGCGGAGTTGATGACGCTGCCTACCGTGCATCATACGTTTTCCGAAGTGACGGGAGAATTGCGCGCGGATTGCGGGCCTGCGGACCTGCTGCGCGCCTGTTTCCCGCCGGCTTCCATCAGCGGAGCGCCCAAAATTCGTGCCATGGAAGTGGCGGCGCTGGAGGAAGGGTTCCGGCGCGGCCCCGCCATGGGCAACATCGGCTGGATCGGATTAAACGGCGATATGGAGCTGTCGGTGGCTATCCGGACAGCGGTCGCTTCTGAAGGCCGCGTGCGTTATCTTGCAGGCTGCGGCATTACGGCGGAATCGGTGCCTGAAGAGGAATTGGCGGAATCGCAAGCGAAGGCCGCCGCGTTTTTTCGGGCGCTTGGCGTACCCTCCAAGGGAGCGGCTGCGGATGACCATTGAGGAACGTCCGAAACGTTGGCCGGGCGGCACGAAACTTTGCCCATCCCGCCACCGCCGGTCCGGCTAAATAGCAGCGATTTTGGCATTGGCCTTTCATCCCCCAGCGTTGGCCCCACAAGGCCGTTCCAGCAGTCACACCGGAATTGCAAATAATCTTGCGCTCAATTTGCTTCCCTTTCAGCTATTTGCGTTTTGCGGCCAGGAGAAAGCTCCGTTCGATCGCGCTACTCTCACAGCAGAGAAGGTAATGAATCGCCGGCCGGCAGAACTTCTCCATGTCTGTCCGCCGTTGGGCTGTTTTTTGGATGGTCTAACGGGCAGGTTCAGTGGGTATCGATGCCCTAAAAATTGTCAGTTGCTTCTACCCCGGAGATGCCAGTTAAGCAGAACACCAGCCGGGCTGCCACCAGATTTTTTCACTGCAGCGGGATGGCGAGCCCCCAGCCCCCAGTCCCCAGCCGCCAGTCCCCA
>JASIAM010000043.1 GCA_030041985.1 Bryobacteraceae bacterium
ACTGCTTGGCCTTTCGTCGCGGCTTGCTGGATTTCCTCAAACAGGCAGCCCCGCCATTGACGACGGCTGGCGGGTGACAGTCCCTGAAATGCCGTAAGGCCTTTTTTAAAAAATCGTTTTCCATGGTGAGTTGGCCGATTTTACGTTCCAACTCGGCGATTCGTCGGGCATCGTCGAGAGCCGGCAACTCTACGCCCCGCCGGCCAATGCCAGGAAAGGCCAATTCCCCTTTTGCCCGCCACTCTCCCCGCCAGCGTTCCAGCAGTTTGGGGCTCAGTTGATACTTCCGCGCAATTTCACCGGCGGCAGAGCCAGCGTCCAGTGCGCGCATGGCGGCGATCTTCAGATCGCGACTGTAAACAGCTCGGGACAAATCCATTCCTCACTCCATTCAATGTATTTGTTCCCTTAACTTGCTGTCTCATTTTTGGGGTTCACTCCATGCTGTACTCTTCGCTATACAAGGATAGTTTCGGTATCCGTCATGGGGGTGGGGATGGGAAGCCCTTGTTCCCGGAGCTCCTCTAAATAGAGATCGACCGCTTCCCGGATATTGCGGTCTAATTCTTCGCGTGTGCCTCCCACGCTCACGCACCCCGGAAGATCCGGCAGGTAAGCGGAATAGCCTGTCGCGGTCTTTTCGATAACGACTGCAAATCTCATTTCAGGCCTGCTTGTTTCAGAATACTCGAAAGAGTGCCCGCCGCGAGATCCGAGCCCATGTGGCCGGGGACCACGACAACACCCGGCTTGGCGGGATGAATGTAGACCCGATGCCCGCCGCGCATCCGCTTCAGCCTCCGGCCGTCCTCCTCGATTCGCTTGATCGCGTCCCTTACCTTCATGAGATGGGGATCGCTCGTCCTTCCACATCACACCTCCCGCATGCGTTCGTACATGCTGCGGGCGGCGCGTTGCGCGGCGATTTTCTTGGTACGGCCTTCGGCTTGCGCAGTCCAGTCCGGGCCTATCGAAACTTCCACGGTAAATGTTTTGGCGTGTTGGGGGCCGCGTTCGCGCACGATGGCGTAACGCGGCACCGGCAGCTTGCGCGCCTGGGCCAGTTCCTGCAGGGCGCTTTTGAAGTTCGTCATGGCGGGCTGAATATCGGTATCAACCGACTGATCGCCTTCAAAATGCGCGTCGAGGATATGCGCGTCCACAAAGCGGCGCACCGGCTCGATGCCGCCATCCAGGTACATGGCAGCGATCACGGCTTCGAGCGCGTCCACAATGAGAGTCTTTTTGGCGCGGCCGCCGCTCATTTCTTCGCTGCGTCCTAACTCCAGGTAGAGGCCCAGGTCCAGGCGGCGGGCCACACCGTAAAGATGTGCGGCGCTGACCAGGTGGGCCTTCAGGCCCGATAATTCGCCTTCGCGATGCTCGGGGAAACGATGAACCAGCGCATCCGCAACCAGAAACCCGAGGACGGAATCGCCCAGAAACTCAAGCTGCTGATTGTCATACAACGGCGCATCGGGAGCGGCGCGCACTTCATGTGCGTGCGAGCTGTGGATCAAGGCGCGGCGCAGGTTCTCCGGATTTTGAAAGCGATGGCCAATCTTCAACTCCAACGCTTTCGGTTCCGCCCGCATCGCCCGCCCGAGCCCTACTGCTTGGGCTGCTGCTGGATTTGCACCTGGGGTGGTGGCGGGGTATTTTGAGCGGGTGGTTTGCCGCCATTCTTGGCCAAAATCGCGGTGGCGCGGATAGATTGCGCCACGGACTTGATCTGCGACGGCGTACAAGGTGGCTTAGGCGGCGTAGCGCAGGCCGGCTCATCCATCACTTTCTGCGCGGCGGCGATGGCCTCATCGTTCTTGCCAGCGTTCTGATAAGCCGAAGCCAGGCGAACCTCGTAGGCCGGTTCGGGATGGGCGGCGCCTTCGACCGCCATCTTGAACTCGCTGATCGACTTGTCATAGTCCTTGCGTTCAAGCGCCGCCATTCCCAAAGCGTCGTGCGCCTGGGCTGTCCAATCTTTTTTGTAATCGTTCCACGCGTCGTCACCCAGTTGTGGATTGGGCTTATCGGCCGTACTGATCGAGCTGATGGCTTGGTTGGCATATTTTTCCCCTTTAGCCAGCTTTTCATCCCGATCGAGATCATGCTCGCGAGTCCCCTGAATGGTAAGGTCGGCCAACAACAGGGCAGCCTGGTAATTATTGGGATTGGCGGCCAGCGCGCGCTCGGAGTAGACCTGCATTTTGTCGCGGTCACCCTTCTGCTGGTAAGCCTGGGCCTCCATGAACAGGACCGTATCCTTGAACTCGGTGTCTTTGAATTTGCCGAGCAAATTTTCGGCGGCGGTAATCACGCCATCCGCGTTATTCTGCTGCAGGGCGGTGAAAACCGCCTGGACTGCCTGCAACTCAGCTTGCGATTTGGGCATGGGCCCTTTCTTAGCCTGCTGGGCCATGATGCCGGTAATTCCCATAGCGGCTACTACCATTCCGATGCGAAGCGCTTGCTTCATTTCCAAACTCCTTCTGATTCTCCTAATTCGGTTTTGCAATCTGTGCGCACTTAGAGACGGCGGGCGCATCTTTAGGGTCTTGCCCCTGGGATGCCGCTGTCTTCAAAGCGCTGCAAGCAGCCTGTTGGGCCGCCGGTGAGGCTCCTTCCACCTGCAAAGCGCTCACAAAATACCCGTTGGCCTGGCCGGGTTCCCGCGCGGCCACCGCCAGGCGTCCCAGGTACACCAAACTCCACGCCTTCACTTGCGGCTCGGGTTGTAATTCCAGTGTCTTCTCAAAAAGCTTGTTGGATGTTTCCGGATCGTTCTGCAGCGCGGCGATCCGCGCCAGGCCATAATAGGCCGAACTGTGCAGGTCTTGTTTAGCGGACTGCTGCAGTACCGCCAGGTATAGGTTCTTCGCCTTGTCCAATTCGCGGGCAGTGTAGGCTTCTTCTGCGTCTTCGAGCGTCTTGGCGGCGCCGGTAAGCTCGGGTGGAGGAGGTTCCACGGGCGCGGCATGGATCAGGCGCACGGGAACAGCTTTATCAAACTGCACCTGCGACAAACGGCGATCCTCCTGGACCAGTTCGATGGCGCCCACCAGCTCTGGATAATAAAGCTGCATTGCCTGCTCCTGTTTTTCGTAGGCCGGCAAGTGCTCGGAGAAATAGGGCGCCAGGATCAGGCCCTGCCGCAGCGCGATAGGAATAGTGTCGGGCCTGTGGTCGAGCCGGGCTTCCACGGCTTTAATCAGAGATTCCGTCGCCAGCAGCAGAAAATCCTGCTTGAAGGCAGGGTCGAGTGCGGTGGCTCTGAGAACGTGATCGGCGAGCGCCTTCTTGCGCTGCAGAACGTCCTGATAGCGCGTGGCGAGCGGGTCAAGCAGGTAATGCAGGTAACCATGGCGCACGTCGAAAATGCGCGGCTCCTGGGAAGGCGTAATCACGATGGTGTAATTGTTGCCGTAGCTGCGGGTCTGAATCTGGTTCGGCGGCGCCAGCAATTCGACATAAATCTGGAAGCGGCGGCCGCGAAACCCCGAAGTCTGCTGGCGCAGGTAGCCGTTGACCTGCAGCACGGCTTCGGCTACGTCGTGGTGGTAAAACTCGAGGTACTGCAGGATATCCGGTTGTGCCTGCTGCCACAAATCCGCTATGTGCGCTTCTTTGTAGAAGGCGGCCAGCAGCGGCAAAAAATCCTTCATCTTCTTGACATCGGGCGGCACATCGGAATCGCGGACCTTGAAGGTGAAGTCCGGCGGCGGTCCCGCGGTCAGGCCGAAGGAGATGTATTGCGACAGTTCGCTGGTATCGTCGGACTGGCGGTGACGTTCAAAGAAAGTTTTGATTGCGGCGAGCGAGGGAATATCCTGCTTGGCCAGTTCCGCGCGAATACGCGCGCGCAGTGGATGGTTATTAGGGGAATTGATATCGGCATCATAGCCGGCGGCATTGATGGCGGCCATCACAGTGAATAGCGTGGGACTGGCATCCAATTGGCCGGTATCGCTGGTTTGCGCGGTCTGCGCACGGGCCGGCCCACTTAGGGAAAGCGCAACCACAATGCTGGCAATCAGTGAAATACGAACCAAAAGGAAACCGCCTTGAACTTCCCTAGTTTACTCCAGTCTATTACCAATCGTTAACCGGGTTGGCCTAATCGCAGCGGTTTCGGAGAACCACAGGAGGCCGCTCGAATCGCAAAAAGTGGATCAACCATTGGCCCGAGTGACATCCGCCGGCAGGGTCACGACAAAGGTTGTCCCGTGTGTGGTGCTGGAGCCGACCGACAACTCGCCGCCGTGGTCGATCACTGTCTGCCGCGAGAGCGCTAATCCGAGGCCCATTCCGTTGCGTTTGCCGGCGCTGGCGAAGGGTTCAAACAGATGGGGGCGCACCTCATCGGGAATGCCCGGCCCTGTGTCTTCGACCGCCACAATGGTAAATTGGCCAGAGCGCTCGGCTCGCACGGCCACTCGCCCGCCCTCGGGCATGGCCTCAATCGCATTGCCAATGAGATTTTGAAAAACGCGCTCCATGGACGGCCGGTCGAGCGGCAGTTCGATTTGCTCGGGAATCTCGCAGTGAATCGAGACACTGCGCACAGACGCTGCATCCGCCAGCGCGTCGGAAGCGGCGAGCACCACATCGCGCAAGCGGCATATTTCGTGGCGTTGGGCGTCGCCCTGCGCGCGGCTGCGCGTGGCATCGGCCAGCTCCTGCAGCATCGCCAGAATGCGGCGCGAGGATTGATAGATGCTGCTGGCCAGCCGCCGCACCTGCGAAGGCGACAGATTGGCGTCTACCAGCATTTCGGCGCCGCCGTAAATCGCCGCCAGAGGGTTGCGCAGATCGTGGATGATGGAAGTGGAGAGGCGGCCCACGGTGGCGATACGTTCGTGGCGGATCAGCTCGTCGCGGGCGTGGCGGATGGAGGCGCACATCGAATTGAAGCTCTCAGCCAGGCGCCCCAGTTCATCGGAGCCAGAGACGGGCACCTTGGTATCGTAATTCCCCCTGGCGATTTCGGAGGCCGCGCGGTCCAGGGCTTTCACCGGCCCCACAATGCGGCGCGCGAGTAGAAACGTAGCCGCCAGGCCCACCAGCACGGCGCAGAACCAAATCGTGAGGATTTCATAGCGAAGAGCACGGATTCGCCCTTGTGCTCCTCCAAATGACCGGAGGACACGCAATTCGCCGGCCTGCGCGCCGCCGCCGTCCGCGAGCGGTTTCACTAACTGCGCGTAGTCC
Source organism: Bryobacteraceae bacterium (assembly GCA_030041985.1). Taxonomy (GTDB): domain Bacteria; phylum Acidobacteriota; class Terriglobia; order Bryobacterales; family Bryobacteraceae; genus PSRJ01. The sequence goes on from JASIAM010000043.1 coordinate 5,209, forward strand.
ATGCCTTCGATGCGCACTTGCGAGTCCGCGGTGTGGCGGGCACGCGCCGGTAGCAGCGCGGCGGCAGGCAGCGTAGAGGCCATCACGCCCCCTTGCGACAGGAACACAAAATCGCTGCCGGTCGATTGCTTCAACTCCGCCGCGAGCTTGGCATCGACTTCGAAGCCGGCCACCAGCACGTTGAGCAGCGCGGACCCCTCGGCGGCCGCCACATACACCGGCGTGAAGACCATCTGGTACAGGCGGCCGTTATTCACCAGAAAACCTGTTGCTTGGTTCGGAAACTGGTGGGCCGCGGCTATTACGGGCACCGTCAGCGGCGGCGCGCTTCCCGTCTGCCCGAGTGACGCGATTACGCGGCCATCCGGCGCGGTAACCAAGAACAAGGTGCGGCTGGGCGCTACCGTGTCCCAAAGCTCCGCGGCAGTATCACGGATGGTGGCCTGATCGGCGGTGCCGAAGGCCGCGCGCACCGCGGCGCTGCGGCTCAGAATCAGGCTGACCGATTTGAGCCGCTCGGCGCGCGCCTCCCACAGCGATTCATAGGCGCGCAGGCTGGCGGCAACTTCGTCCTCCAGCATGAGCGACGCATTGCGCACCAGGTAATTCTGCACCAGCCATGCGGTCAACACCAGCAACGCGGTGACCAGTACAGAGGTGGAAAGCAGCACCTTCCACAGCAGCGACAGGGGGCCGGGGCGCATCATACTTATTTTCTGGTGGCCGGATACACCGCGTCAGCGGGCGGCGGCGTGTACTCCTGCCCGTACTTGTTGCGGTGCGGCAGAGCCAGGTAGCCCGTTTCCGAGATTACCGTATCGGGCAATTCTACGGAGTCCGCATGCACGCTTACATGGCGGCTTAAAGCGGCGAGCGTGGCCTCGGTAGCGCGCTCATGAAAAACGTGCAGCTCGTAGACGCCCTGCGGAACCCCCGTAATTTCGAAATGCCCGTCCTGCCGGCTGACGGCGAACAAGCGCGTGTCCATTACCGCGATGATCGCGCTCATGGTGGAGTGGATGTTGCAAAAGACCCGCACGAAGCCGGGACGCGTGAAGCGAATGCTGCGCGAGCCGCCCGGAGGATACAAACCGATATCAAAGAGTTGGCCATCGTATACCGAGAAGGCGTTGTGAAAAATCGGATCGAGATTGGGGAAATCGACAGTGGCGCCGACGGTAACAGCGAGAACATGCGGGGTGAAGGTCTTATCTTTTTGAATCATCCGGGCGTGTTCGTGCGGGGTCAGGGCTTCGGAGCTGCCGGCGGCCTTCGGGCCGGCCTCGAGCCATACCACCACTCCCGAATAATCCGACTTGGCGCGGACGGCCTGTTCGCGCGAGTCGCGCAGTTGGACCCGTCCGGTTAAAGTGGCTCCGGCCAGCGAGGCTCCCAACCAGCACGCCGCCAGCAGGCTAAAACAGGTGCGCCTAAAACAGGTAAGCGAAGCCCAGATCATAGTGAGGATTGAAGCGGATCAGGCCGCCCAGGTAGGTGGTTTGGAGATAGGACCATTCGAAACTGGTCAGCACGTTGGACATGACGCGATAAATCGCATTGGCGCCGTAGGACTGGTTCTTGGCTATTCCGCCGGGCGCAAGGTCGTGATTGTTATCGTCTTCCTGGCCGCCAAAGAGATCGAAGCTGAGGCGGCTGGTGGCCATGTACTTCAATTGTGCCCAGCCGCCCGAGCCGCGCACCGGATGAAAACCGGGCGCATAATAGTTTTCCGCGATGCCCTGGGCCAAGCCGCCGATCACACCCATGTTTTCGCCGTGAAACAGCTCCCCGGTGAAATCGAATTTCCGTCCCAGGGGCACGCGCCAATCGATAGAGGCGATGCGCGAGGGGACCACGAACCCGGCCACGTGGCTATCGCTGACGTGAAAGCCGGGAGCGATTTCGATGCGCGAGTCCGGGCCGGCCTGCTTCCAGAACACGAAGCGGCCCTCCAGCGCCGGCCGCGCGCCGCTCACGGCCGCAGTGTATTCGGAAGGAACGTTGAGCCGCTCGCTGGTTTCGTACACACCGATTTGCGCGCGCAAGCCCGCGGTATCGCCAAAATGGAAACGTTGCTCGAGCCGCGCCTGCGGCTGCCATAGCCACAGATTGCCCGTCCCGGTGAGCGGGGAGAAGCCCACCTGCGCCAGGGAATCGGGCTCGCGCGGCGCAAGAATCGGTTTATCCTGCGCGACCGTGAAGGTGGTGTCCTTCCACGCGAAATCGATGGAGGCCACGCGCAGGCGCAGCAGTTGATCGAGCGACGTTCCCGTGCCCTGGAAAAAATCCATGTAGGCGGAGCCGCTCACATCCATGCCCCAAATCTTTTCCGGAGCCTGAAACTTGACGCCCAGAATCGTCTGCCGGATGGTGGCGCCATCGTCACTGGGCCCGCTCGCGAGCGATGCCGCGGTGGGGTATTCCGTGCCGCCCGAATAATGGCCGTTGCTGAAGGCATTAAACAGCACCATTCCGGTAAGCTGGACCGGATCGCGATGCTCGCTTTCCACGCGGCTCTGCGCCAGATCGCGAATCTGCTGTTCCGCCACAGCGAGCCTTTCTTGTTCCGGTGGCGCCTCCGGAGCAGCCGCTTGCGCGCCTTCCGCCGCCGGCGCGGGCGCGGGCGCGGAATGAGCTGCTTGTGCTACCTCCTGCCGCAGCGAGCGAATCTCGGAGAGCAGTTCGCGATTCTGCTGTTCCAAAGCGTCCAGGCGCTGAAGAATGCGCGCCATTTGATCGGAACCCGGTTCCTGCGCCTGGATCGAGAACGGCAAGAGCGCGAGTAAGAGTGTTGCCAGTCCCCAGTCTCTAATCCCTAGTCCCTTTCGTTCATGCATCACCGAGCAACTCCTCGATCTTGTGCCGTATGGCGAGCGGCGAATAAGGTTTGCTAAAAAAGGCGTTGGCGCCCAACCGCAGGGCCCGGTCGGGAATTGCCGGATCGGTGGCCGCGCTGGTCACGATGATGGGCATCGCTCGCAGACGCGGTTCGGCGCGCACCCGCCGGATCAACTCGAGGCCATCCATGGACGGGAGGTCGATATCCGTAATCAGCACGGCAATCGAGCGTGCCCCCAGGATCGCCAGCGCCTGTTCCGCCGTTGCGGTGTGCTCGAGCGCGGGCGCATTTTCGGTTTCCAAGGCCACTGCCAGCGTGGTGCCGCATGCCAGTTCATCTTCCACCAAAAGCACAGTCGGGCGCACGCTAGACTCCCTGGAAATCTCTACGGTATGAACCGGTAACCGATGCCGTGCATGGTAATAAAATGGCGCGGCGTTTCCGAATCGGGTTCCAGTTTTTGACGCAAACGGACCACGTGCGCGTCCACGGTGCGCGTATTGGGAAAAGCCTCATAGCCCCAAACGGAATTCAACAGAATGTCGCGCGTCAGCGGCCGGTCCGGGTTCTGCAGGAAGAAGGAGAGCAGCTTGAACTCGGCGCGCGTCAACTTGATTTCCTCTCCCCTGCGCCGGACCGCATGCCGCTCCAGATCCACTTCCACATCCGAAAACGAAATGATGGGATTGGTCTCCGGATTGGTCCGCCGCAGTACCGCGCGAATGCGGGCCAACAGCTCCCGCGTGCCAAACGGCTTGACGACATAATCGTCCGCGCCGATTTCGAGAAGCAGCACTTTATCAATCTCGTCGCCCAGCGCGCTGAGCACGATCAGCGGCGTCTGCATACCGGACGAGCGAATGGCTTTGCAGACATCCACGCCGCTCAGGCCGGGCATGCGCAGATCCACCACGATCAGGCTGGGCCGCGACGCGAAGGCCTCCTGCAGGCCGGTCTTTCCATCAGCCGCCAGAATCGACCGGAAGCCTTCGTTTTCCAACATGACCGCGATGACTTGCCGGATAGCCTCATCATCGTCGATCACCAGGATCGTTTGCATGGTCACGTTGATTCTATCCGATTGGCTGCTGGGCGCCGAAGCTCTCTCAATCACGCTCAGGCTACGTTCTCCATGCTTTCCACCGCCGCCGCGGAGGCCGCGCCACTCTGGCCGAGCGGTTGAAACCGGCAGCCTGCGCCAAACACCGTCTCGATGTAACGGTGGCCCAGCGCGCCGAGTTTCTTGCGAATGCGTGCCAGATGGACATCCAGTGTGCGGGTACGGATCTGGTCGCTATAGCCCCACACGGTAAACAGCAGTGAATCGCGAGGCACGATGTCACCGGCATGCTGCACCAGAAGCGCGAGCAGTTCGTATTCTTTGGCGGTGAGATCCACTGCGCCGGAGTCCATCGTGACGGTACGGCGCTGGAAGTCGATCACCAGATGAGCATCGCAATAGTTCGTGCCTTGCGCGCGGTCTTGCCTGGCCATTTCCATAGGACTCCCCTTCGATCCGATGTTACGGAAATGCGAAATGGGAGTCGTTTAAGAAATGTAAACGGTTTGTAAACCTTTGCCCGAAAATAATCGTGCAATGAGTCAGAGCCGTTTTCGGCCGGCGGTCAGCTTATCCCGGTATAAGGAGAACAGCGCCAGAAACGCCAGGACGGCGCCCACTGCCGGCAGTGTGGAAGGCTCCGGCACGGAAGAGACCGGCAGCGCAGGCCCGGCAATCCGGACGGTGTAGGACCCCGCGTTATCGCCGTAGATGTCATCGTTGATTCCGAGCTGCAGTTGGGTTGCGCCCGTGGGAACCGTAACGCTGGCCCCATCACCAACCGCGAATGGCGTTCCAACGATTGCGCCGCTACTCGTGGCGAACGTGCCGACTAACTCGCCAAGGTTAATTGGATAGGTGAACGAGTCCATATAGAAGCTGGGGAAAACCCTTCCACTGCTCCCGAAACCGTTGTCTACAGGAACAGATGTATCCCCGAGGGCGTCAGTGAATGGAAAGCCGCTTCCGACTGAGACGGTCCCGCTCAAATAGGTAATTGTAAAGGTTCCGCCGGCCGCGAAATCGAACCCGTCACTCGCATTGAGAACGATCGGCGGGAGTTCGCTGGCAGTGCCGTACTGGAACGCGTTATTCAGACTGCCGCTGAAGGTCCAGGGGCCCTGCGTACCGAGGACGGTCGCGTTAACGTCAATCGTGTTGGCCGAAGCTATCGTGGCGATAGCCGGCAGAATGAGAAGCGTGACCCACTTTGTGAACCTCATCTGTACACTCCTTCAGGAAAATGAACGCTCGGTCCTGGCTGCCAAGGTTTGTACGGGGATTGTGAACTTTCCTGCCTTCGGATAGGAAGATTGTAAGCCTGAGATCACTCATTTACGATGATTTTTTAACGTTCGCCGAGGCGATTTGTACTAGCAGTAATGGAAAGCGCGAGTTTTCAGGGGCGTGGCGCAGCCAGTCGTCCAGAGCGCCGCGGCTTCCCGGCGGTGCCTCAAAATAGCCAAAAAACGGCCTGGAAACTCGGCACAGGCGTATTTTGGTTTCGAGCTATACTGTAGGATCAGAGGCACAGGAAGGCTATGAAACGCTACGGGAAGTTCGTTGCCCTAATCGCGGTGGTGATCGGTACGCTGGTCTGGCTGGCGGCGGCCAGCATGACGGACAACAAAACCTATTATAAGACCATCGCCGAACTGCACCAGATGGGCGACCAAGCTTACAGCCAGCGCATTCGCGTGGGCGGAGATGTGGATGGCGCTTCCATACGCCACCTGGGCACGGAGACGCAATTCGTGCTGGTACAAGATAAGATGCGCCTCACCGTCGCCTATGAAGGCTCGGAACCGCTTCCCGATACCTTCCGCGGGGGCGCGCAAGCTCTCGCGGACGGAAAACTGGGAAGGGACGGCGTTTTCCGAACGTCTAAAATCCAGGCAAAATGCGCATCGAAATATGCGGCGCAGGTGCCTCAGACCGCGGCTCCGGTGAAAGGCACGACATAGCGGTTTGGCGGTCAGCGTTCAGCGAGAGGGTTAGACATGGAGAATCTGGGTTCGTTGGCCATCTTATTGGCCTTCTGCGCGGCTATTTATGCCGCCGTGGCGTCCATAACCGGACGGATCAAGCGAAAGCCTTTCCTGGTTGTCAGCGGCGCGCGGGCGGTGTATGCCGTTTGGTCGCTGATCACCATCGGAGCGGCGATTCTGGTTTTCGCCATTATGACCGGCGATTTCCGCTTCGCCTACGTGGCCGAGCACAGCAACAAGGCCATGCCGATCCTCTACAAATTCACCGCGTGGTGGGGCGGGCAAGAGGGGTCGTTGCTGTTCTGGAGCTGGCTGCTGTCTACTTACGCTGCGGTGGTGACCTACACCAACCGGCGCAAGCATCGCGACATGATGCCGTATGTGATCGGCGTGCTGGCCACGATCCAGACCTTCTTCCTGATGCTCAACAACTTCATCGCCAACCCGTTTCAGATGCTGGCTCAGGACAGGTTGATCGTTTCGGTCCCGGATGGCAACGGACTCAGCCCCCTCTTGCAGTATCCATCGATGGCCATCCATCCGCCCATGCTGTACCTGGGTTACGTCGGCTTCGCGGTGCCGTTCGCTTTTGCCATGGCTTCCCTGATCACGCGGCAGCCGGGGGAAGGCTGGATCCACACCACGCGCCGCTGGACGCTGGTCACCTGGCTGTTCCAGAGCTGCGGCATCATGCTCGGAATGGGGTGGGCTTACCACGTACTGGGTTGGGGCGGCTCCTGGGGATGGGACCCGGTCGAAAACGCTTCTCTTCTCCCCTGGCTTAGCGGCACGGCCTTTCTGCATTCCGTAATGATGCAGGAAAAGAAGGGCATGATGAAGGTTTGGAATATGGTGCTGGTCAGCGCCACGTTCCTGCTTGCCCTGTTCGGAACGGCCATCACGCGCGGCGGCCTGGTGCAATCGGTACACGCTTTCGCGCGGTCGGATATCGGGAAATATTTCGTCGCCTTTTTGGCACTGGGCATTGCTTTCAGTGCTTATATGATTCTGGATCGCCTGGATTACCTCAAGAGCGAAAACCAGTTGGAAAGCGTGGTTTCGCGCGAATCGAGTTTCCTGTTCAATAACCTCATCCTTCTGGCAAGCTGCTTCGCGGTGCTGTGGGGAACGCTGTTTCCGGTCATCTCGGAATACCTCAACAACAATAAGATCTCGCTCGATGCCGATTGGTACAACCGCGTGATGGTTCCTATCGGCCTGTTCCTCCTGTTTCTCACTGGCGTAGGGCCGCTGTTTGCCTGGCGGCGCACTTCGATCGACAGCCTGCGCCGCAATTTCCAAATGCCGGGCATCGCCGCGCTGGTGCTGGCGGGCGCGCTGTTTGCCGCGGGCGTTCACAACTTCTACGCGCTGGTGGCCTTCGGCTTCTGCTTGTTTGTGGCGCTCACCGTGATCATGGAATTCGTCAAGGGCGGCAAATCCATTGCTGCCAAGAACGATATGAACCTCGTGCGCGCCATGGTGGAGCTGACGCATCGCAACACGCGGCGCTACGGCGGCTACCTGGTTCACATGGGCATCGTGCTGTTGTTCATCGGCTTCACCGGCAATGCCTTCAAGCAGAGCGAAGTGAAGGAACTGAATCCCGGCGGCACTATGCAGGTGGGGCATTACAACCTGAAGATGGTTGGTCTCGATCAGTCTGAAAACGATCTTTACCAGTCACATTCTGCCACTCTCGAAGTCTCGAAGAATGGCGAAGTGCTCGGTTTTCTGAAGCCGGAACGGCGCTTTTACAAATCCAGCCGGGAAAGCACTTCCGAAATCGGCCTGCGCACCCGGCTCAATGAAGATTTGTACCTGAATTTCGCGGGCATGTCGGATGACAATCAGCGCGCTGTGATTCAGGCTTTTGTGAATCCTTTAGTCACCTGGCAGTGGATCGGCGGACTGGTGCTGATTGCCGGAACTCTGGTCTGTCTGGTTCCGAGCAAGGTGAAACTGCAGTACGCCCGCACGGAAGTGGTGGGCTATACCACGAAGCATGCAACGATTGAAAAGTAGCAGTGGGGCAGCCATTCCTGGCTGCCGCCGCGCTTCTGCGCGGCGTGGGCGCAGCGCAACCCTAAGCCTTCTATCGGGCCTGCTGATTTTGGTTGCCGCCGCCATCGCCCAGACCGCGTCCGAAAAGCCCAGCGACGATGTGCGCCGCGTGGGTGCCCGCCTGCAATGCCAGTGCGGCTGCAAGGATTCGCTCTCCACCTGCAGCATGCTCGAGTGCTCGTTTTCGAAGCCCTCCAAAGAGCGGATTGCCCGCATGCAAGCCGCGGGTTTTTCCGATGCCCAGATTATCCAGGCATTCGTGCGCGATAACGGCCAGGGCATTTACCTCTCACCCCCTAGTGCCCTCGGCTGGATTGTGCCGTACGTGTCGCTCGGCTTCGGCCTCATTGTCATCTGGGGGTTCGTCAAAAAATATCGCAAGCCTAAGCCGCTGGCGGAGCTGGGTTCGGCGCAGGCCGACGACCCGGCGCTCGAGCAATATAAAGAGCAGATCGAAGAAGATCTGAAGAAGTTAGATTAGTGATCATCATTCTCGCCGCCGTTCTTGCGATCCTCGTCATCGCGTTTATCCTGGGTGTCCGGCAGAAGGACTTGCCGGAACCCGAGCCGGAATCTCCCTTCCGCCATCTTGACGACCGCAAAGCCGCCATTTACGAAAGCTTGCGCGATCTGCAGTTTGAATATCGCGTGGGCAAGTTGTCGGAAGAGGACTACCAGACCAGCAAGCGCGATTTACAGAAGGAATTGGCGGTAGTCCTCGCCGAAGTGGACAAACTCAAAGCCCAGCTTGCTGTCAGCTTGGGCGTGGGCGTCAACGGGACCGCCCGCCCGGCGTCGCCCAAGCCGGCCAGGCCCGCGGGCACCGTATGTCCCTCCTGCGGCGCTAAATTTGAAAGAGAGCTGAAATTTTGCGGCGAGTGCGGCAAGCCGATGCAGGTGGCGAAATGAGTCTCAAACAGCATATCTTAGCGGCCCTTCTCCTCTCCGCCCTTCCCACTTTCGCGGCGGTGAGCGGCACCGTCATGAACGGCACCACGGGCCTGCCTCAGTCAGGAATCACCGTCTCGCTGCTGCGCATGGGGCCTAAGGGGCCGGAGCCAGCCGGTGAAGTTAAAGCCGATGCGCAGGGCAACTTCAAGCTCGATCAGGCTGTCCAAGGACCGACGCTGGTCCGAGCCACACTCGACGGTGTCACTTACAACCACGTTCTCGTCCCTGGCACGCCGAGCGAAGGCTTTACACTCGATGTCTATAACGCCTCCAAACAGCCGGAGAGCGCCAAAGTCTCCAAACACATGCTGCTGTTCGAGCCGACCGGCGACCAGATGACGGTCACCGAAGCTTTCATCGTTTCGAACAATGGCAAAACCGCATGGAACGATCCTGCTGATGGCACCCTGCATTTCTTCGTGCCTGCAAGCAGCCAGGGTCCGCCGCAGGTGACTGCGACCCCTCCCGGCGGCCAGCCCTTACAGCAGGTGGCGCAGAAGACCAGCGAGGCCGATGTTTTCAAACTCAATTTTCCGATGCGCCCGGGCGATTCGCGCATCGATGTGACTTACAATCTGCCTTACAAAGACGGCCAATCCTACGCAGGCAAAATCGCCAGCCACGATGACAACACCTACCTGATCGTTCCCGATGGCGTCACCATGACCGGCGGCCATCTCACCGATATGGGCCAGGAATCCCGCACCAAGGCCCACATTTACGGATTGCAGGGCAGCGAATACAACATTCAACTTACCGGCGCCATCTCGCCGCGCAATACCGATGCGGACGCCTCTGCGCCCGATTCCGATGGCCAGCCGCCGGTGCAGCAGATTATGCCCCGGCTGTACGACCGGATCAAGCTGATCCTCCCGTTGGCCCTGGGCATTCTGGCGCTGGGATTCATCCTACTGTATCGCATGCCCTTGAAGGACACCGATGGACGCGCTCGCCGTTGAAGGAGTGTGGCGCTACTACGGCGATTACCCCGCCCTGCGCGACATCCACTTAACTACGGAACCGGGCACGTGTCTCGCTCTCATCGGACGTAATGGTGCTGGTAAAACCACGCTGCTGCGCACCATCGCCGGCTTCGCCCGCCCCATGAAGGGCAAAGTTCTCATCCTGGGCCGCGAGCCGCGCGACCCGGAGACCCGCCGCGACATCGGTTTCCTCGGCCACGGAATCGCGCTTTACGAGGAGCTTTCCGCACTGGAAAACCTGATGCTGTTCGCCCGGCTTTATGGCATTGCCGATCCGCGCGGCCGGGCACTCGAATGGCTGGAAAAGACCGGACTGGAACGCGTGCGCGATGGCCTGGTCCGCGAATTTTCCCGCGGGATGCGGCAGCGGCTGGCGGTTGGGCGGGCATTTCTCCACGAACCGCAAGTGCTGCTGCTCGATGAGCCATTCACCGCCCTCGACGATCGCGCCATTGCCGTGCTCCAGCGCCTGCTCCGCGAAGCACGCGAGCGGGGCCGGACCATGATCCTCTCCACCCACCAGTTGCGGGAAGCGCTCGAACTGGCTTCGCATGTGGCTTTGCTCAACCGCGGCCGGGTGGCCTTTCACGGCGCATGCACAGCGGAAATGGTGGCCGATCCCGGCTTGGTGTACGCACGCTACGGGGAGGGTTGATTGGGGCAAACCACCATCGCCGAAGCCCCGAGCAGTGTGCAGCCCGCTACGCGTGCGCGGCCGTCACTATGGCATCAAGTCTTTATCATCATCGCCAAGGATCTGCGCGCTGAACTGCGCACCAAAGAGGCGGTCAACGCCGCCCTGGCTTTCGCCATCATGATCCTGACGCTGTTCAGCTTTGCCTTCGACCCCGCGGAAGACGAAACCAAAATGTACGCGGGCGGCCTGCTCTGGATCGTGTTCGCTTTTGCCGGCACGCTGGTGCTCAACCGCAGTTTCGCGCGCGAACTGCCGAATGATTGCCTGGATGCGCTCATCGCAGCCCCCATTTCCGGCGCGGTTTTATTTCTGGGCAAAGCGCTAGCCAACTATCTTTTGGTCATGGCGGTGGAGCTGGTGGCGCTTCCGGTTTTCGGCATCTTTTATTATGCAAAGTGGTATTCGCATTTCTGGGATATGATGCTGGTGCTGGCTTTAGGCACCTGGGCGATCACCGTGATCGGCACGATTTTCAGCGCGTTGACGGTGAATATCCGTCTGCGCGAAGTAATGCTGCCGCTGTTAACCTATCCGATGCTGGTTCCGGCTCTGATGGCATCCATGCAATTAACCGTGGACCTGGTGAACGGAAAATCCGTCGGCACGGACGCGATATGGCTCAAGGTCCTGGCCAGCTTCGATATTCTGTACACGGCGGCGTCTTTGGCCCTGGTCGAAATTGTGTTAGTGGGGTAATGCGTAACAAGATGGTTTATTTTTGGGGATTGACGGCCCGGTCGCAATCGTCTTAATGGGGTAAGCAATTATGCGTGAAAAGATCCTGTATTTGTTGGGCCTGGCGGCGTTCGTGATTCTGGCGCGCGATATTTATCTGATCGCACGCCTGCCACCGGAGGCTGCTCAGGGCTACGCGTTCAAAATCATCTTCTTTCACGTGCCCTCGTGGGTGGGGGCGGGCGCTTCGGTCGCTACGGCTCTGGTGGCTAGCGTGCTGTTCTTAATCACCAAGAATTTCATATTTGATGCCGCCGCTGTGGCTTCCACGGAAGTGGGCGTAGCGTTTCTCTCGGCGGGTATGGTCACCGGATCGTTGTGGGCGCGCCCGATTTGGGGCATCTGGTGGACTTGGGATGAGCGGCTTACCACGACTCTCGTTTTGTGGCTGCTCTATGTCGGCTATCTGATGCTGCGCCATGCCATTGAAGAACCTACCCAGCGCGCGACCTTTGCAGCGGTAGTATCGATCTTCGCGTTTATCGGCGTTCCCATCGATTACTTCTCCATTCGCTGGTGGCGCACGCAGCATCCCTCTCCGGTGTTCTTCTCCTCGACCGGCAGCTTTCCCAGCGACTGGGGAGCGATCATGGGATGGAATATTCTTGCCTACCTGCTGTTGGCGGCGGTGTTCGTCGCTGTCCGCCTCGAACAGGAGCAAGCGCAACGGGAACTCGATTCTCTACGGCGGCTCGCGCACTCCTTCTAGGGGAAACTCTATGCACTGGACCTTACTCTTAGCTCAGGTATCGGCCGGCGATATCGCCCGGGAAATTGCCCGCCTGCAGCGAAATTTCGAATTTCTAGGGTACGGCTTCTGGGCCGCCTGGCTCGTACTGATCATCTTCGTCCTGACGATGGTAAGCCGCGAGCGCCGCCTCAAGCGCGAGATTGCCAGCCTGAAAGCGATGCTGGAAGATCGCCAAAACATACTCGAAGACGGGCAAAAGAAGTAATCCTGAAACGCCGGGCACAAAGAAATCCCGATTCAAAGCGATTTTCTTTGCGTCCTCTGCCGCCTCCGCTAGGTAAATCCACAGCCCACTTGCTGATCCGCCCCTCACTCGCTATTATTTAGGAATTACCCGCCTCGAGTGGGGTTGAAAATATATGCAAAAACGATTGAATGGGGCGCTATTTCGTTTCGCAACATTAATATCTTTTGCTGCGGCGGCTTATGCACAGACCGGAAGCATCGCCGGCACCATCCTGGATGCATCCGGCGCGGGTGTGCCTGGGGCGACTGTGAAGGCTACCAACCTGGCTACATCTGCGGTGCGCACGGCAGTGACCGACACTGCGGGCACCTATCTCATACCGAACGTCGCGGTTGGAACTTATGATGTGAGCGTCGAAAAGCAGGGTTTCTCGGCCCTGACCTTCCGCAACATCAGCCTGACTGTCGCTCAGAACCTGACCTTAAACGGGTCGCTCCAAGTGGGGGCGACCACGCAATCGGTGGAGGTGGCTGGCACCTCAATCGCACCCATCAATCTGGAAGACGCGCAAATCAGCAACGTTGTGGATTCCACCCATATTCTGGATCTGCCGCTGATTACCCGCGATCCCTATCAACTCGTGCTGCTGTCGCCTGGGTCGCAAATGGTCAACAGCTCGCTGGGAGGCTTCTCGATTAACGGGCAGCGCGAGCGCAATAACAACTTCCTGCTGGATGGGACTGACAACAACGATGCTTCGGTTCCGGGAGGCCCGGGCGGCATTACCTCCATCAACCCCGACGCCACGCAGGAATTTCGCGTGATTACCAACAATTTCTTGCCGGAATTCGGGCGCAATACGGGCGCTATCGTTGATATCGTGACTCGCAGTGGCACCAACCAGTTTCATGGTGATGTTTATGAATTCAATCGCGTCAGTGCCATGGCGGCGCGCGACTGGTTCAACCCCTCCGCAGGGGAGAATGGTGGGCCGCAGAATCCCTTCGTGCGGAATCAGTTTGGGGGATCCTTTGGCGGCCCGATTATCAAAAACAAAACATTCTTCTTTGTTAACTCCGAATGGGACCGCTTTCAAACCACGCTGACCAATGAAGCGATAGTGCCCACGCCAGCCTTCAAATCCGGCATCTTCACATACGACGGGCAGCAGATCAACCTGGCGAACCCGGCCTCTCCCAATAACGCCCTGGGACTGCCACTTGACCCCACGATGCAGAAGATATTCGCTCTCTATCCCAACCCCAACGGTCCGCTCGTGAACTCCCTGGAAGGGGCTTATTTTTTTCCGGAGGCAATACCAGACAACAGCAACGAAACAGTCTTTCGCCTAGACCACCACTTCAGTGACAAATACACCCTCTCCTTGCGGTACATCTACAATGGACTAACGCAAGGCGACGAGTTGAATGAGTTCCTGCCGGGCCTGGGAGGCGTCGATACCGCGGAACAGGGCCACAATGGTTCACTCGGCTTCATCGCGGCGCTTCGTCCGAACCTGGTCGACGAATTGCGGTTCGGACTGACAAGACAGGACTATGTGTTCACCTGCACTGGCATCAACACCCTAAACCAGTACAGCACTCCGGACGCTTTCGGTTTCGGGACTGACTACTCGTTCAACTTATACACCGGTGTATCCACCATTTCCAATTTCGGCTGCGGCCCACTCGGTGATAGTGATGGTCAGGCCCGGACAGCGGGGACGTGGCACTTCGCCGACAGCCTCTCCTGGACCAAGGGACGGCACAATTTCAAATTCGGCGGTGAATTCCGCTACGTCTATGACAATGGCTACGATGGGTTCTATTCGCGGCCAACCGTCGATTTCACCGCCTATGGAAATTTCCAGATTCCGATCGTGAACTGTGCCGGCGCCTGCGCCAGTGATCAGGTGCTGCAGACCCTCGCGGCCGCTTTGCTGGGCGTGCCCGGCATTCAATCCCAAACCCAGTTCTACAATGCGCAAGGCACGCGGACACCCCTCGATTTCCGCGACTTCGTCCAGCACGAGTATGCCGGATTTGCGCAGGATTCCTGGAAAGTGCGCAGCAATCTGACCATCGAATTGGGACTTCGCTATGAATTTGAAGGCGTTCCTTTCGAACGCAGCGGAAATTTTTCCAATCTTTTGTACCAGCAGGCGTCGGCCACTGCTCCCATCACTTTCTCTACGGTCGGACCAGGAACCGGGCGGCAAATGTATGCGAACGATCCTTACGACTTCGAGCCGCGCGTGGGACTCGCCTGGGATCCCTTCAAGGACGGCAAAACCTCGGTGCGCATGGGTTACGGCATCTTCCATGACCGGGTCTTCGGGAACCTTTTCGAAGATCTCAGGGGCAATCCGCCATTTGTGGCGCTGGTCGACAATTACCCAAATCTGAATTTTGCCAATCGTGCGACGGCCACGCCCGTCACGCTGGCTACCTTGCCTCCACTGGCCACGCAGCCATCGCCCTCCGCCTCTATTCCGGACCAATCGTATCTGAGTGGCATCTATCTGATTGACCCCAAGCTCAAGACTCCCTATACGCAATCGTGGAATGTAGGAGTCCAGCGCGACTTAGGACATGGTATGACGCTGGAGGTGAACTACGTAGGCTCCTCTTCCCACCGGCAGTTCCGCGTCGTGGACGCGAATCCTCCCATTCCGGCGCTGGTAGCTGCGGCGCAAGCCAATGGCAGTCTGCCAGCCAGCGTATCGGGCGAAGACCTGTTCTATGCGCCGTTGGAGGGGTTTCCTCAAGTGACCGGCAATCTGGCGTTTGTGGAGCCGGGTCTCGTCGAATCGGTCGGAAATGCCACCTATGAGGGATTACAAAGCGTATTCCACAAGCGGCTGAGCAATGGGTTGGACTTTCAGGCTGCCTACACCTATTCGCACGCCATTGATGACTCCAACGACCCGCTGGCGGCGCCGGGAGGTAATCGCACTTTTGCGCGCGATTCTTTCGATCTGCATGAGGATCGGGGGAACTCCAGCTATGATTTGCGGCACCGGCTCGTCCTCAATTTCATCTACCAACTGCCGCTGGGAACCGGGCACAAGTATTTCGATCACGGCGCCGCCGCGCGAGTCTTCGGAGGATGGGAACTCTCCGGCCTTTCCACGTTTCAGAGCGGCCACCCGATGGACCTTTATAGTGCTGTGGATTCCCAGTACACGGGTCTCACCAGCCGCCCCGATCTGGTCGGCAATCCGGCCATTCCCGCCGGAGCCCCACGCAATGAAGTCGGTCCACCCATCACCGCCTTTGCCAATCCGCCGTATGGAAGGGCAGGAGACGTGTCCCGAAATATGTTCACCGGTCCCACCTACTACAACACGGATGTGAGTCTGCTAAAAACTACCCGCATCCGCGAGCGGATGAATCTGCAATTCCGCGCCGAAGTCTACAATGTTTTCAACCGCATCCAGTTCGATCAGCTCGGCGCCGCCAGCGACACCATGGCTTCTCCGGGCACCTTCGGCCTTGCTCTCGATACGCTAACGCAGCCGGACACGACCACTTCCGCGCGCCAGATTCAGCTTGCCCTGAAGCTGATGTTCTAAGCAGGCCAGTGGGACGGCCCGGCGGCGGAAACCGCCGGCGCTACAAAATCGGTGCATTTGGCGTATTACACGATGGACGACTTGCGGAACGGCAATAAAAGCCAGTGCTTGACGCGTTCCAGGCGTCCGCACTCCAGGCACTCGGGAGGACAGTCGCGGCCACTGTGTGCTACCAAATATTCGAGCTGGTCAAATAAAACGTCCGCCATCGGCGCGGACGCGACATAGCAGGATTGCGCCATGCGGCTGAATTCTATTTTTGCCGCTGCGGCCGGAATCTTGACATTTGCGGTTGTGCGATCAGTATTCATATCGCCGGTCTCCCGATAAAACTTATCGGCGGATGGGGCGGAAACCTTATAGCGATACCCGCATAAGTTCGCGTGTAACGGGGTACCCTGTGTTACTTTGGAAATCCGTGCGCGCCTCTATTGCCACCGCTCTTGTTGCTGTGGTACTGGTGCTCGCGTGGCAGGCGCTGGCGGTGCAGTATCGATACGACGGCAACTGGACCGCGCTTTACTGTACCGGCGAGCGGCTTCAGCAGCCTCCTGCCCTCGCCAGCGAACACCTCTGGCTCTTCCGGAACAGCTTCGGATACGATGGGCAATTCTACCACTACATCGCGCACGACCCGGTATTCCACAGAGGTTTCGACCGATATGTGGACTCTCCACGCATCCGCAACCGCCGCATTTTGATTCCCTTGCTGGCGCACACGCTCGCTTTCGGCATCGACCGCTTCATCGATCCCGCGTACCTGGTGGTGGTGCTGCTGGCGGTTTTTCTTGGCGCTTATTGGCTTAGCCGGTATGCCGCCGGCCAGGGTTGGCATGCGTGGCTGGGCGTGCTGTTCCTGGCGGCGCCCGCGACGGCGGTGTCTGTCGATCGCCTGACTGTGGACGTGGGGTTGGCCGCGTTATGCGTGGGCTTTGTGTGGTTCCTCGACACGGGGCGGGAACGGCCGCTCTATGCCGTGGTGCTGTGCGCGCCGCTGGTTCGCGAGACCGGCTTTCTGCTGCTGGCCGCATACGTAGCGGCGCTCGCAATCGAGCGCCAGTTCGCGCGAGCCGCCATCTTCTGCACCGCGGCTCTGCCCACAGCGGCCTGGTACTGGTTTGTTGCCCGGCACTCGATTCCGGGCCCAGTTCTGCTGAGCGCTGCGCCATTTACCGGCTACCTGCAGCGAATCTTGCATCCTGTCATTTATCC
>JASIAM010000044.1 GCA_030041985.1 Bryobacteraceae bacterium
GGCTCTCTGATAGAGCGGCGCCGGTATATAGAACGATACGGAAGCGCCCGCTTCGTTGCACGTGCCATCCACGTTGCACGCCGTCACGCGGAACCGGTAGCCGCCCGGAGGAAGGTTGGTGTAAAAGGCCTGCCGGCGCGTATTGGCTTCCGTCCAGCGCTTGTCGAACCCTTCCAGAATGTAGCGGAATGTGATCCTCTGCGGCGCCCGGAAGCTCAAGCCCGTGTAAGCGAACGCCAGATTCTTGCTCCCCGGACTCATCTGGCGGAGGCTGGCAGCCGTGATCCGCCGGCCATCCACCGTCATGTTCTCGATCGACACTTGCGGAGCGTCTAACTTGAGGTTGAAGTGGTCCGGATCGAGCACGATCAAGCCGCGAATCATGGAGATACACAGCCGTCCATCGCGCATGCGCCATAGCGCCGGCTGTACGCCCGAACGGCCCTCCATGGTTTGCAAACCATCCATCGGACTATAGGTGGAACTGTTCACTTGCTTCACCTGGCCGGCGCGGAATTTTTCCAGCTCCGCCCGCTCCACCGAAAACACGCCCTTGCTGCAAGCCATCCAAAGGCGGCCCTGATCGTCGGCTACGATGCCGTAAATATCGTCGTCATACAAGCCGTCGTTCTCCGTGATGCTCACGGATTTGCCGCCTTCGATTACCGCCAGGCCGCCGCCTATCGTTCCCACGAATAGTGCTCCATCGGCGGTATACATTGCGTCCACGTTGCGCAGGGAGATCCGCTGTCCGGCAACCTCCCCGAGCGAGCGTTCCCAGTAATAACTGACGCCTGCATCCTGCACGCCAACGTATATATGCCCGTGGCTATCCTCTGCAAAAGCCAGCACCGGTGACCGTTTTCCGGCCGCTCCGCCAAGCCGCTCGATCCGGCCGTTGCGCAGAACCGCCGCGCCGCTTTCGGTGCCGATCCACAGCGTCCCTTCGCGATCCAGAAACAGGCTGCGAATCGCGTTGGCTGGCAGCCCATCGCCGGTGTGATAACTTTGCTTCACCTGCCCATCCACCAGCAGGTCCAATCCGGAGTCGCCGCCCACCCAAAGCCCCCCGGCGGTCCCCTGCGCGAGTGCCGAAATGACCCCGCTCGAAAGCCCTTCCGCGCGGCCAAACACGTGCCACCGCCGCTTGTCTAGCCGTGCCAGGCCTGCGTTCAGCGATCCCACCCAAAGCTTCCCCTCGTCATCCTGGAAAACCGGGCCGGTGTCATTACTGGGCAGTCCTTCTCTGGTCGTAAACGGGATCGCCCGCCGGTCCAGAAACTCATTTAGCCCGCGCTTGGTGCCTACCCATAAACTCCCCTCGCGATCCTGATACACCGAAAAAACGATGCTCTGCGAGAGGCCATCCTGGGCGCCGAAATTTTGCAGCTCCCCGTTGCGAAAACGGCTGAATCCGTCGCTGGTGCCAATCCAGATCGTGCCGTCCGGTGCTTCGCCGAAGGAAAGTACGGTATCGTGTATCCGCCCGGCTTCTTTGACCCGCGTCTGCTTGCCGTTTTCGATCCGGGAAATGCCCTCGGTGGAGCCGATCCAGATAGAGCCATCGCGCGCACACATCAGGGCTTGTACATCGGCGAAAGGCGGCAGCGTGTGCAGCAGGATCGTGCGCGCCTCGGGAACCTGGCCATTGGCCGCGGCGCTCCACGAGGTCAGCTTATTGCCCTGGCCGCCGGCCCAAATCGTGCCATCCGGCGCCTGGCAAGCTGCCTCAAAGCCGGTGCCCGTGCCGAATGTCTGCACCGTTCCGTTGTCGATCCGCGCCATGCCCGCATCTGTGCAGGCCAAGATCCCCCCGGTACGATCCCGCACCAGGCACGATACCTTATCGGAAGGCAGGCCGTCGGCTAGTGAGAACTCCGCCACCTGCCCGTGCTGCAAACGAAACAAGCCGTCGCTATTGGTAGCAATCCAAAGATTCTTGTTGGCGTCTTCGGTGATTTGCCGAATATGCGCGCTTACCAGCGGCGTTGCGAGGATATCACCCGGGGTGCTGAACCGCACGCCATCAAACCGCACCAGCCCCCGATCCATACCCAGCCAGATGTACCCATCGCTCGTCTGCCAGATCGAGTGGATAGCCCCCAGCGGCAGCCCCTGCTGTGTTTGCCAGATGCGATGCTGGTATTGCGTCAGGGCGCGGTTCGGATCAAGCGCCCAAGCGGATGCTACCCAAAGGCAAACGAAAGCGGTATTGCGCCAGAGCACCTTACCTTCTATTTAATAATAACGGCGGATGCTCTGGTGAACGGGTTACGCATGCCCGGCCCGACGCAGACACCACAGCGATCTGTGCGGACTTCCGGCCTCTCCCCCGGCCGCCGCCGGGCGCGCAAACGCCAGTAGTTGACACACTTCGAAAACGGGTGTTACGTAGCCGGCGCACAATTAGCAATTTGCCCCCCAATCCCCAAAGTAACCCCCGGATGCTCCCGGCGCGCCAAAGGAGTATACTGTACCAGCGCTTAACTATGCCCGCTTCCACGCGCAGGACCTTTCTCAAAACCGCTGCAGCCGCCATCCCCGCTTCTTACGCCTTCGCGCAAAGCTCGAAGATTACAACCAGCAAATTGGACGAAAAGATCTATATGTTGAGCGGAGCCGGTTGCAATGTTCTCGCGTTCACGGGCACAGATGGCGTCACCCTGATAGATGGCGGACTCGCGCAGAATGCCTCCGCGCTGGCCGAAGCCGTGGCCGCGCTCCCCAATAGCGCTCCCGTACGGACACTCTTCAATACCCACTGGCATCCCGAGCAAACCGGCTCCAATCAGCCGCTCGGTATGGCGGGCGCCACTATCATTGCCCAGGAAAACACGCGCCTCTGGCTGACGCAAAACATCACGTATCCCTGGAACGGCCAAAAATTCAAAAAGTTTCCCAAGATCGCCCAGCCCAACAAAACCTTCTACGATAAGGGCGCTCTCGATTCGGGAATCCGCTACGGCTACATCCCTGATGCCGCCCACACCGATGGCGATCTCTACGTCTACTTCCCACAGCAGGATATCCTCGCCGTAGGCGACGCCGCCTATGGACAGGGCTGGCCCTTCATGGACTGGTGGACGGGAGGTTGGATCGGCGGCATCGTCGGCGGATTGCAGCGCATCCAAAGCACCGCCAATCGCGATACCAGGATCGTTCCCGCGCAAGGCCCCCTGCTCAGCTTGGCCGACATCACCGCGCAGGCCGATATGTACGGCACAATTTTTGACCGTCTCAATCAGATGCTAAATAAAGGACGCGGCCCCTCGGAAGCTGTCGAAGCCAAGCCTGCCAAGGAGTTTGAAGCGAAAATGGGCAACTCCGATGAATTCATCCGCAGCGCTTTCGAGAGCCAGTGGGCTTATCTCTCTCCGGACGCATAAAGGAACCGCAAACATGAATCACACCGCCAATCCCCGGCCCCCGGCTTCCTGCTCCTGGCCCCTGCTTTTGATCGCTGTCCTGGCTGGCGTTTGCGCCGCCGCGCCCGCCACCCAAGGACCCGAGGCGGGCGATGCACAACTCACCACCATCAAGCAATACTGCGTGGGCTGCCACAACGACAAGATCAAAACCGGCGGCGTCAGTTTCCAAAACATCACCTCCGCCAGCATCGCCAAAGACCCCGAGCTTTTCGAGAAGGCCGTACGCAAGCTGCGCGGCCGCGTCATGCCGCCTCCGGGCGCGCGGCAGCCGGATGGTAAAGCTGTCGATTCGCTGGTCGCGTATCTGGAAAACACGCTCGACAAGCTTCCGGAACAAGCCCACATTACCGATCAGGTGGTGTTGCACCGTTTGAATCGCGAAGAGTACCAAAACGCCGTGCGCGATCTGCTCTTGGTTAATGTCGATGGCGCAGCTCTGCTGCCGCCGGACGACATCGCGCAGGGCTACGACAACATCGCGGCTGCCCTTCAGGTTTCTCCTTCCTTCATCGAGCAATACGTCCTGGCCGCCCGCAACGTGGCTCTCGCGGCGCTTGGCAAGCGCGATTCGCGCCCACAAGGCTGGACGTTCAAAGCCGCTCCCGGCAATCAGCTCACCCATGTTCCCGGCCTGCCGCTCGGCACCCGCGGCGGCATCCTCGCGAAAGTGGACCTCCCCGCCGATGGCGAATACCACATCAACATCGCCGATATGGCCACCCATATCTGGGGCAACGGCATGGAGTACGAGAATCCGCTAGTCGTAACGCTGGACAACAAAATCGTCTATCAAGCCACGATCGGCGGCGAAGAAGACATGAAGCTTTACGACCAGGTGCAGAACGGCGCGCTTGATCGCGTCAATGCCCGCTTGAAGAACATCAAGTTCCAGGCCACGGCCGGTCCGCACGATATCGGAGTCACCTTCCGCCGCCAGAGCTTCGCCGAATCCGACGATCAGTTACAACAGTTCGCGCAAGGCGGCGGGCAGGATCGCTCCTACCGCGTAAGCTCCTTCCAACTGCTGGGACCCTTCGATGTCACCGGCCTCAGCTCCGATCCCAGCCGTGACCGCATCCTGACCTGCAACCCCGCTAAGGACAAAACTAAAACCCCGGAAGCTTGCGCTAAAGAGATTTTTTCCACGCTGGCGCGCCGCGCCTATCGCCGCCCCGTAAACAATGACGACATCGCCGAGTTGATGCAGTATTACACCGATGGGGCCAAAGCCGGTGGTTTCGAGTCGGGCATTCGCGCCGGCATCACTGGCATGCTTGCCAGCCCCTTTTTCCTCTATCGTGGCGAGCGGATTCCCGCCGGGATGAAGCCGGGCGACAAATACGCGATCACCGATCTCGAACTCGCCTCCAAGCTTTCGTTCTTCCTCTGGAACTCCATCCCCGACGATCAGTTGCTCGATCTTGCCGCCCGCAATAAGCTGAGCGATCCGCCCATTCTCGCCAAGCAGGTGCGGCGCATGCTGGCCGATCCGCGAGCCACCACACTGGCCAGCAATTTCGTGTTCCAGTGGCTCGAAATGACGCGGCTCGATGCCGTCGTGCCGTCTCTTGATGTTTTCCCCTACGCTTCCGGCCGTTTGGACCCGCGCGAGGATTTTCGCACGGAACTCAAGCTGTATGCCGACAGCATCTTTCGCGAAGACCGCAGCGTCGTCGATTTGCTAAGCGCGAGTCATACGTATGTAAATGAGCGCCTGGCGCTGCAATACGGCATCAACAACGTCAAGGGCGATGAGTTCCGCCGCGTTGAGCTCAAAGACTCCACGCGCTGGGGCTTGCTGGGCAAAGGCGCTATCTTAATGGCG
The DNA here is from genome assembly GCA_030041985.1 of Bryobacteraceae bacterium. Lineage (GTDB taxonomy): Bacteria > Acidobacteriota > Terriglobia > Bryobacterales > Bryobacteraceae > PSRJ01. Next base: position 5,254 of record JASIAM010000044.1, read on the forward strand.
GCCGCCTACCCCAACCGCACCTCCCCAGTGCTGCGCGGAAAGTTCATCCTGCAGTACCTCGAGGGCGTCCCGCCTGCCAACCCGCCGCCCAACGTTCCCACTCTGGACGACAAAGACATCGGGACCACCAAGGCGCTCACCGTGCGCCAGTTGATGGCCAAGCATCGTGCCAGTCCGACCTGCTCCTCTTGCCACGCCGTCATGGACCCGCTGGGCTTCGCGCTCGAAAACTTCGACGCGACCGGAATGTGGCGGGATAAGGACCGCTTTGCCGGCACCCCCATCGATTCGCTGGGCGAGTTGCCGGATGGCACCAAGATCAACGGACCCGATGACCTCCGCAAGGCGCTGCTGCGCAATCCCGAACAATTCGTGCAGACATTCGTGGAAAACCTTCTGACCTATGCCATGGGCCGCACGCGCGAATACTACGACATGCCTACCGTCCGTAAGATCGTGCGTGAGACGCGTCCGGCGAATTACCAGTTTTCGGCCATCGTTCAGGCGGTGGTCAATAGTGACCAGTTCAAGATGCGCCGCGTGCCGCAGCCCAAGCAGCCACCCGTGCTCAGTGCGCGTAATTAGGAGACGAAACCATGTTCTTATTCAAAAAGCACGTTTCACGCCGTACCGTCTTGAAAGGAGCCGGAGCCACCATCGCGCTGCCCCTCCTCGATGCCATGAATCCCGCCGCAACCGCGTGGGCCAATACGCCCGCCGGGAAGACGATAAAACGTTTCGCTTTTGTGGGCTTCCCGCACGGCGCCATCATGGATCGCTGGTCGCCCAAGGAGACGGGCGCCGATTACACCATGTCGCCCATCCTCGAGCCCCTGGAGCCGCTCCGCAAGCATCTCACCATTGTCTCCGGCTTGCGCAATAAGCCAGCGGAAACGCCCGAACCGCATGCCTACATCGAGCAAGGCTGGCTGACCTGCGTGAAGCCCTGGGACTTCGGCAAGGATGGCGCCGACTATGGCGTGAGCGCCGATCAGATCGCCGCCCGCAGCGTCGGACAGGAAACTCGTTTGCCCTCGCTCGAACTCACTACGGCTCAGGGCAGCGCCCGCCTGGCGTGGCGTACCCCGACGCAGCCCTTGCCGCAGGAAGGCAATCCGCGCGCGGTTTTCCAGAAACTCTTCGGACAGGGTGATACGGATCAGGAGCGCGCCCAGATCCTGGCAGAAACCGGTAGCATCCTCGACCGCGTGCAGGGAGAAGCGCAGCGCCTCCAGGCCAGCCTCGGCATTCAGGATCGGCACGTCGTCAGCGACTACCTCGATTCCGTGCGCGAGATCGAGCGCCGCGTGCAAATGGCGGAGAAACAGTCCAACAGCGAGTTGACGATTCCCGATGCGCCTATCGGCACGCCCAACGATATCACCGAGTATTTCAAGCTGATGTTTGACCTGATGTCCCTCGCCTTTCAGGCCGATGTGACGCGCGTGATCACCTTCTCCATGGATCGCGAAGCCAGCATGCGCACCTACACCAATCTCGGCATCGCCGAAGGGTTCCATCCACTCTCGCATCACGGCAACAACCCGCAGAAGATGGACAAGCTGGTGCAGATTCAGAACTACCATACAAAGGTATTCGCTGAATTTGTCAAAAAACTCGCGGCCGCGAAAGAAGCCGATGGCACCGTGCTCGATCACTCCACGATCCTGTTCGGCAGCGACATGAGCAATAGCGATCGCCACAATAACGATCCGCTGCCCAATGCCGTTCTCGGCCACGCCAACGGAAAAATCAAAGGCGGCCAACACCTGAAATACCCGCAGGATTCGCGCCAGGGCGATCTGCTCTTTACGCTGCTCGAGCGCAACGACATTCCTGTGAAATCCATCGGCGATAGCACCCAGGGCTTCTCAGAGGTTTAGTGGGGCCAGCCTTCCGGGCTGCCGCCAGGCTTCTGCCCGGCGCGCATCTTTTATAGAGGGAACTACCATGCGTAGGTTTTTAGCTGCCATCGCGGTCCTCGCGGCCGGCACGGCGATCGTGCTGGCCGCTGAAATCGGGTCCGAACCAACGCTTCTGTCCGCGGCGGAATCCGGCTATCACGTCGAGGCCATGCGCCTTCTGGGCGTCAAGGGCACGAACGTTAACGCCACCGATGCCGATGGCAGCACCGCCATCATGTATGCCGCGGCCAACAACGATCTGGAATTGGTCCGTGCGCTGATCAAGGCCGGCGCCAATGTCAAACTGGCCAACCAGTTCGGCACGTCTGCCGTCACGGAAGCCGCGATCATTGGCGCGGCGCCCGTCCTTGGCGCGCTGCTCAAAGCCGGCGCCGATCCTAATTTCCGAACCACCGACGGCGAAACTCCCCTCATGGCGGCTGCGCGCAGCGGCAAAGTCGACGCGGCGAAGGTCCTGCTGGATGCCGGCGCCGATATCAACGCCAGGGAAAGCTGGGGCGGCCAATCCCCTCTCATGTGGGCCGCCGCGCAAAG